>JAWCLV010000020.1:0-31584 GCA_038850515.1 Bathyarchaeia archaeon | reverse complement strand
CTCCCAAAACGCCCAGATTTCTCAGCTTCAGGGGCAAGTCTCTTCGCTACAAAGTGAGCTGAGCACAACGAGAAGCCTTATGTACGGGCTGGCAGCTACGACCGTTATCTTTCTCTTAACTACGGTATACTTTGCTATGCGAAAGCCTAAGCCATAACTATATTTTTTGTAACATTAATTTCTCGTAGTGTCTTATTTACATCAGCATCGCCTCCATCTGAGCATTCCTTGCCATGTTAGGGGCCTCTCTGCTAGGCCTTGGGCCATGGCCGGGGTTCTATGGACGTGGGATCCGTCTGGATTTCTCAGCCTTAGGCCTTCATGCAGCTTGATGAAGTTAAACCATGCATGGAGGATCTCGAGGTACGACGCTAGGTAATCCCCATTCCTACTGAAGCATATGGTCCTTCCGGAGAACCTCCTCCCATAGTTCCTTATGGATAGGTTCTTCCCCTCGGAGGATGAGGTTGCTATGCCCTTGGAATCTGACAGGATGAGGGAGGCCTTCACGCCTACTGGATCGCCGTAGACGATCCTTCTCCTTATGAACTTCAGGTTGCCCCGGGCATCCCTCACCATCGCCCTCACTACCTGGGCGTACTTCAGTTCAGGTTGGGGCTTTCAACCCACCTGATCCTCGAGCATGGCCTTCCCCTTCCACCGTGGAGGGGAAGATACTCTACGCCATAGGCCTCTGTCAGGGCATCCTTGATGGCATCCCAATCATCCGATACGAAGGGAGGAAGCGGATAGGCATGGTCGAGCCTCGAATCGAGGTCGTAGAGCGTGGCAAGCCAGTCCCCTTCCTCCGAGGTGCTTCGATATCCAGAGCTTGGTTTCGGGGCTATGTGTTACCGAAACGTACTTCTCGCCCTCACCCTCACCCTCGCCGCCCGCAACCCCTTTTTGATCTAACGTAGGTCCAGAACTCGTCACACTGGACCTGAGACATCCTCATTTTTTATGGCGTTAAATCCTAAGGAGCTGGGGAAAGGCATAGTAATTTACTATCTTCCGCTAAATATAGGATAATTGGTATTTATTTATGTTCGTCTCCGCCATAACCATCTATAGAAGGCTCTACCCAGCCAAAGAAAACTAAGCCTTAAAAACCATAGTAAAAA
Organism: Bathyarchaeia archaeon; assembly: GCA_038850515.1. GTDB lineage: Archaea > Thermoproteota > CALKCG01 > B24 > JAGTQN01 > JAGTQN01. The sequence goes on along the minus strand of JAWCLV010000020.1, from coordinate 30,460 downwards.
TGAAAATTCACCATATAATTAAGGTAGGCCCTCCTCTAAAAAGGAGTATATGTACCAACAGACTTGATCAAAAAGATGTGCAGATGCTATCGCATAGCTAGGACTGATGCTTAGGGGGCTCAACAAAGCAGAAATTAGTAAAACACGTGTGAAATTATACATTAGAAATTCGAGTATGTTTAATGATGAAAAATAAGGGCACTCTTAACTAAGGACTTTGTGACTGATGGATAAGGCTATGGAAAAAGTTATGATAGCCAAAAAGTTCTAGTTAAGAGCAAAGAAGGTTTAGAATGAAGGTGATGCAAAGTTTAAATACTGAAAAATAAAAATTATAAGTGATGTAAAATGCTTTCCCAAATTCCATCAAAAATTGAAAAACTTTCTAAAGAGAAGCTTGATCTGGGGCTTTTAAGGGTTGGTATCATAGCGGAATTGGATGCCATAAGCCTTTATGAGCAACTAGCGGCCTCAACAGACAATAATGATCTAAAGAAGGTCTTCTTGGATATAGCTAAAGAGGAAAAAACTCATTTCGGAGAATTTCAAGCTTTACTTCTCAAAATAGATAGGGAGCAAGTTGAAGAAATAGAGAAGGGAAGGCGTGAAGTCGAAGAACTTACAACTTAAACTTCAACATTTTTATATCTTCTTTTTATATAACTTCGATAATTATTATCTTCAGAAATAGAATATACTATAATAGAATTAGATGAATTTGTGGCTATAAACTAGGCATTACCAGATTTCTTTTATGATATGGCAATACAATCACTATAGATTATTAGTCTTAAAAATATGCGCTTTCTTAAGGCGTAAATTCTCAAAATCATCATCCATCATTCCTTCAATCCTTCAATCCGATTAGCTACCATCTCTTTTTTAGCCCTTTTGGAAGGGTTCTAGACTAAAACCTTTACAAAGCTCTCCTAAGGCTTATGGCATCTTCCTTTCGGAATTCCCAAAGCCATTAAAGCCAAGAAGAGCGTAGTTAGGGCTCCCATGAAGAAGGTCTTATCATAGCCCAAGATGCTCCAAAGGATGCCCCCAACAATAGGAAACGTTACTGCCGCTACATGGTTAACGGTTTGTCCCATGGCGAGGCTTGGAGTTAGGTCTTCCAAAGGGGCTGAATCGTTGATGTAAGTGACAAGGGCTATGGAGTTGAAAATGAAGAGAAAGGAATCGAGTATATAGAGGATATAGAGTATCGTCGTATCGGGAACCAAGGCGTATCCTAGAAAAATTGGTATTGCCCCTCCATAGCTTATTAGAAGGCTAGACCGCTCACCTATTCTGTCCACTAGGCGACCTATATGAGATGCTGCCATGAAACCTATCACATTATTGAAAAGCATTAGAAGAGCTATATGGCCTACGGGAGCTCCAAAGGCCTTCACCATGGCAAGAACGGCGAAGGTTGTGAAGATCTGTCTTCGGCATCCATCGAGGAGGGACAAGCCATAGTAAAGCCAGTATTTTTTGCGGATGATGAGGCGAGGTTTCTCGAAGCGTTTGGGTTTCCCTGGAACCATGAAAGTTGCTAAGCCGCCGAGAAGGGCCATGGACGCGGCGGCTAAGAAGAGGCTTCTGAAGGACATAGATAGCCAAGTTGAGGCTACAAAGACCATGAACATCGATGCCGTGGCTGCTGCGAAGCCCACAGAGTTCATCTGACCTAGCCTCTTGCCCTCGGAGGAGGGCTCCGATAGTTCAAGGATCATTGAAGACCTAAGGGGCATCCAGCAATGTAAGCCAAGGCTCCAAAGGAAAGAGAAGGCGATGAGGTCTGGAAGTCCTCTAACGAAGTAATAGGCTCCAAAGCCCAAGGAGACGAGGATTAGGGAAGCCCCAGCAAGGAGGGGCTCAGCCAAGCGGAGGAGGGCTCCGAGGATAAAAGCTGTTAAGAGCCCTGGAATTTCCCTTATGGATTCCAAAACTCCAAGCTGATGCGCCTCTATGCCTATGTCCTCTACCAGAAAGTTCGTATATATGGTACCTTGGATTCCAGTGGCGAAACTAAGGCCGAAGATCCCTAATCCTAGGGTTAGTAAGGCCCTTAGTCTCTCTTTATCCGATTGGCTACGTTTCTTCCTATCGTATGTCTCGGCTTTCGAATGTCTCAAGGACCTCTTAGGTTTCGCAGATCATCCGATATATAAATACTAAGTAGCGGTCCAGAAAAAGTATACAAGAAACCGTTTTATAGAAAGGGGAAGCTCCTAAGAAAAGAAGGTTTACATCCAGAACGAACAGTTCGTTAAGTAACGCACCATAAAGTTCTCCTATGGTTTCGCAAAAATGAACGATTTGACGAAAAGGAACTTGAATGAACTAAAGTAACGGAATTTTTCAGCTCGATAGGAATATCAAACAATTCAGAAGGATATATTTGCAGGAAAAACTTTGCCGTAAGCCTAATTCAAAGGAACGACTAAGTAAACCTTATAAATATGAACGGAAATAAAATATAATGAGGTATTAATAAGAAGAGGAGTGGAATTTTGAGCGTCCCCGTAAATAAGATCGAGGGAATCGGTCCAGTCTATGCTGAGAAGCTTATGGCATTAGGGATAAAGACAACAGCAGATCTCTTGGAAGCAGGAAAAACCCCTAAGAAGCGAGAGGAGCTAGCCCAGAAGACGGGCATCTCAGCCAAGTTAATCTTAGAATGGGTAAACCTCGCAGACCTAATGAGGGTAAAAGGTATTGGCGAGGAATACTCCGACCTCCTTGAGGAGGCGGGAGTCGATACAGTAGCTGAGCTAGCACGGCGAGACCCCGAAAACCTACATGCTAAATTGTTAGAGATTAACGAAAAGAAGAAGCTTGTAAGGAGACCTCCAGCCCTGAGCCTCGTCAGACAGTGGGTAGAGGAAGCCAAGAAGCTGCCACGAATCGTGGAGTATTAGCTGGGTGAAAGGATATCAATTTTTCCATAAACCTTTCTTTTTTTCTTTTCTTTTCTTTTTCCGTCCCTCTTAGAAAGTAACCTTCCCTCGAGTTGCCCTCTTAATGAGTATCCATTCTTAGGATTTTCGAAGGGCCTTTAGGAGTACTCATTGCTATACGCAAAAATCATTTTTACTACAAAGTAGCTTAATTGAAAAGTTGGCTCACATGCTCGAATAAATCAATTTCAGATAGGTCGGAAAAATGGTAAGGCTTTAGTACCTCTGCAAGGCTTTTTCTTTTGGGATAAGGAATGTCTCCGCAAGAAGTAACCAAGGAGGAGGCAGAGGAGATAGTCAAGCGGGATCTACAGCAGCACTACTCAGATCTTACAGATCTTCAGTTCACATCGGTAACGAGGGTGGGAAAATTCTTGAAGAAGCGCTGGAAGCTGGAAGGTAAATTAACGACAAAGGGATATGGAGGGTCTAGGTCCTTCAGCTACTTACTCGACGCCTCAACCGGAGAAATCAGGAGCTTCAAAGTACGCTAGGGTTTAGGAACTTTTATACAAGCGTCTAGAACAGACGTATCTGTATCTCACTCAGGCTTTGAGATCATAACGTAATATAATATTATACCATCCCCAAGAGCTTTATCGGGTACAATGATTTTATCAAAGATAATTAAAACATCATTCTATGAAATTCTGATTGCGAAGATGACATTATAGATACCTATTATAGTCAAGTAGAAAAATAACCAAATAATTCCATCCAATAATCCTTGAAATTAGATGTAAATAATTACTAAGCCAAGTATTTAGCCGGGCTTCTCCATAACATTAATATTTTATCCATTTTTATCTTTGAATCGATAAAATGATTCAGAAGTTTCACTAAGCTCATAGTTAATGACTTTTAATTCTCAGTTTAACATCTAAACTCCTTTAGAGGAAGATCGCACTTGAGGATGCTAGGAGCGAAAAAGGAATAAAGTTCAAATCCTTCAATAGCTTAAAAATAACGAAATAACCACATTAACAAAAAGCTTTAATAAATACATAAAAGCACTAGCAACAAAAAGACTTTTATTACATCAAAACTTTTAATAAATTTATAAAAATAATAAAATTCAAATTATGAATCGAAGAAGGCAATATTAACATTGGAAATTCAGCGAAATAGGAGAACCCCTCCAAGATGCTAAGGCGAAGTACATATTCCCGTATAAGTATCTGAGGAGCAGGCTTCAGGTTTGCTGTGAATGCGTCTTATACGGAGAATTTCATGCTTTAGAAGGGCCTCTTAAGTTCCGAAATAATGGGGAAAGGGATACATGCATCATCGATTATGTATGCGCCTTTGATGCCTAAATCCAAAGCAAAAAGGAGGATGACTTTATTCTCCACCGCGTCCTTGGAAGCTCACCTACAAGGATGGATTTTGCTTCAGTAGATGAGCTGATCCACTATACCATTATACGCTACCCCCATGGGGCAAAACTTCCAACACAACCACCCTCCCGCTCTTATCGAGGCTCGTGGAGGGAGGTGATGCGATAATCGCGGTAGGATGGAGCGGCCAGTTGGTTACAACCTTCACCAAGGGGAGCCTCCATCCAAACGCATAAAGCAAATAAAGGCGGTAATGGAGCCAAACTGTCTGAAACTCCGTCCTGAAAAGAGATAAGGACCCCTCGAATGCTAATCTTGTTCTGGCGAGGAAGCGATTACAAATGGCATTATCTTATACAGCGATTCCCCCAAATATCACTGGTCTAAGAGAGATGGGAAGCCATAACCATGCCCTTCTCCTGTAGTTCATCACCCCTTTATAGCGAGGCTATGAGTACAATTAAAGGAATCAAAATAGACTTTGCCTTGTACCCTCGCTGGGTTTGGAATCGAATATCCTTAGATCTATGCCAGTTGGTACGAGTTTAGGAGGCTTGGTTGGATAGTGTAGGAAACTTATTTCCCGACAGAGAACGGTACCCAAAGGTGCTAAGAACCATTTCTAATGTCCTCTAGAAAGAGAATCTGAAATCTTTGAGTCTTAAAGAATCTTCTAAAAGGTAAAAGCTTAACAGTCCTTAGAGAAACTAAAAATAAAGAAAGGAAGGGAAGGATTTGTCCAAAAGCCGCGTAGCTGTTGTAAAGGGGGAAGATCGTTATTCCATTGTATCGAAGGCCCTCCAGCTTATAAGGGATGATGTGAATCCCGCTAGCATAAGGGGCCGGAGGGTTCTAGTAAAGCCAAATCTAGTTTCTAGCTCCATCGAGCTTGCAGCCACGCATCTAGATGCCGTAAGGGCGGTCGTAGACTTCCTTCAGCCCTTCGAGCCAAATAGAATCTTCGTAGCCGAAGGATCCGCAAGCGGTACATGGGAAGCCTATGAAAGGTTTGGTTATCGACGCCTCGAGAAAGACTATGGAAACCTAGAACTCCTCGACCTGAATGACGATTCCTACGAGACGATTTTACTTGAAACCCTCGATGGCAATGGTAAGGAGGTTCGAATTTCTCGTACAGCTAAGGAATGCGAGTTTCGAATATCCGTGGCAAGGGCAAAGACCCATGATCATGTCGTCTGCACCCTTACGCTTAAGAATATGCTCGGTTGCATCCCTAAAGGTGAACAGGTTTGGGCCCACGGAGCTGGAGTTGAGCCTTCAGAGCCCCTTGAAACCGTTCTTAAGAGTAACTGGCTCCTCGCCAAGAACCTAGTAAAGATAGCAGGGGCAGTAAAGCCCCATATGGGGGTTATAGATGGTTTCGTAGGCATGGAAGGAAACGGTCCTGTTGGAGGGATACCCGTAAGCCTTGGGGTTGCCGTGGCGAGCTGCGACTTCGTAGCAGCTGATGCCGTGATGGCGACGGTAATGGGCTTCGAGCCCATGGAGATAAGCTACATATACTTAGCCCATAATTTGGGGCTTGGTATCGGAGATCCAAAAAGCCTAACCATCGTCGGTGATGATCCCTATGGTTTAAGGAGGAGGTTTAGGCCTCATAGTAACTATCAGAGGACTCAAACTAGATGGAAAGAATACGCTGAGGAAGAAAAAAGATTGAAGAGGACATGAAAGGCGATAAAGGGGGCGAAGGTGGGATTATGAGGAAAAGGTATGCTTTAGCTGGTGCCAGTAGTAGGGCACTGTTCATGTATGCTAAGCCCCTATCGACTGAACTAAAGGATTATGCCGAGCTTGTTGGGGTTTATGATATAAATCCCCTAAGGGCGAAGATTCTTAGCGAAGAATGTGGTGGCATACAAGTCTATGATAGCTTTGAAAAGATGATGCAGGATGCCAAACCCGATGCTACCATAATAACGACTGTTGACAGATTTCATCATGAATATATTATTCGAACCTTAGAGGCTGGATGCGATGCCATAACCGAAAAGCCCATGACCATAGACGCTGAAAAATGTAAAGCGATTTTAGATGCCGAGAGAAGAACCGGGAAAAAGGTTATCGTGACCTTTAACTATCGTTTCGCTCCATACGCCTCTAGGATAAAGGAGCTAATTAAAGAAGGAATCGTCGGCGAAATACTGAGCATAGATTTCGAGTGGATTCTGGATACGGTTCATGGAGCAAGCTACTTCAGAAGATGGCATAGATATATGAGGAATAGCGGAGGGCTCTTGGTCCATAAGGCTACGCATCATTTTGACATCATTAACTGGTGGCTAGCTGATGATCCAGAACTGGTTTTCGCTTTTGGAGCTAGAAGGTTCTATGGCCCAACAAGGAAGGAGCGCTGGGTTAGATGCTTGACCTGCCCCTATAAGAAGACATGCGAATTTTACTGGGACATAACTAAGGATCAATTCGCCAGAAGGTTTTATCTTGAGGCCGAAAAAACGGACGGGTACATAAGGGACGGGTGCGTATTTGCTGATGATATAGATATCTATGATACTATGTCTGTAAATGTAAGATACTCCAAAGGAGCCTTCTTAACATACTCTTTAATAGCCCACAGCCCCTACGAGGGATGGAGGGCATCCATAAACGGAACAAAGGGCAGGCTAGAGGCTGAGGAATTCCATAGTGGCCAAAGGGTCGATGAGCCTATCCAACAAATAAGATACTACAACCGCAAAGGAGAGGTGATCACATACAACATCGAGAAGCCAAGGGGACCCCATGGAGGCGGAGACGAGAGGCTAAGGCGAATGCTTTTCGTTGGGGATATTGAGGACAACCTAGGGTACATGGCAGGTTCATGGGCGGGCGCTATGTCAATTCTGATCGGAGTTGCATCTAACATATCCATCGCGGAGAAAAGACCTGTTGCCATTAAAGATTTACTTAAATAAATTTTGCGTCATCTAAAACTGTTTTTTCCATTTCTAAGAAGCCCTGAGAAGGCCCATCCGTAGGATACTTTTAAAAGCTCATGGAAAGATCCAAAGAAGGATCTTCTAAAGTCCGAAGTCTTATTTGTATTCAATTGATTTCAAATCCATTTCCATTTTTTGAAAAATACCGTACAAGGCTCATTCTTTACGAAAATTTTTATCATTCTCTTCAATCCCATTCCATTTGAAACGAGATAAGTCGATTCGAGTTGAGTTAGAAAAACCTTCTATCGCGAGAGCTGCGTTCAACCTAGGCCTTATATGAACTCTTTGTAGCCCTATATCGGAATTTGCTTACTTTTAATAGGTATCTTGGGAAGCTATAATCATGGGTTCAAGCCTTGAACTCGAGGAGCCTGCAATCCATCTTATTGGCGACTTATACATCCATAGTACTATTCCTGAGAGCCTTTCCATCCTCTGCGATGAGATAGGGCCCCGTCCCTGCGGAAGCGATGGAGAAGTAAAGGCTCGAGATTTTCTTATCCAAAGCCTCGAGAAGTATGGACTCGATAATGTGCGCCTTGAAGAATTCGATTATCTGGGCTGGGAGAGGGTCTCCGCGAAACTTCTCGTCGAGGTCCCATCCCTTTCCCTTTCTAGGCGTATCCCTTGCCTTTCAGCGGGCCTCACGCCCTCAGGCCAAGCGGAGGGAAGGCTCTTCTATGTTGGCTATGGAAGGCCTGAGGAGTTCGATGGCCAGAAGGATAAGATCGAAGGTCGTATAGCCTTCGCCCACTGCGACCTAAGCAGAGTATCGAGCCAAACGGGCCTTCCTTCCAATTATCCGGAGCAGATGAACTTGGCGGCCCGATATGGCGCCTCGGCTTTTATAAGCATAGCAAGAAGGGCTCCGGGTCTCATAGGAACAGGACCTGGGATGTTCAATGGAGCCAGGGAGGCCCTCGAAATACCAGCGGTCTTTGTAAGCCGCGAAGATGGAGAATGGATGCTTAGGCTCATGAGGAAGGGCTTCGATGTGAAGGTTTCGTTAGAGGTCGAGAACAGGCTTGAATGGCGAAGGTCTTGGAACGTAGTCGGGGAGCTCGTAGGCAAGGAAAGCCCCGAAGAGCAGGTGATCGTATCGAGCCACTATGATAGCTGGGACCTTGGTCCTGGAGCCATCGACGATGCCTCAGGAACCGTGGTCCTTTTGGACATAGCCAGAGCATTGACGAGGCATAGAGATCGTTTCAGGAGGACCGTAAAATTCGTGGCCTTCTCAGTTGAGGAGATAGGATGCGGGGGTTCCTACGCCTACATGAGGCTACATGAGAAGGAGTTCGACAATATAGCCTTTATGATGGACCTGGAGCTTCCTGGACAGCCTTCGGGCTACTGGGTAAGCGATGAAGCCTTGGCCAAGGCTCTTGAAGGAATGGCTTCGAAGCTTGGATATTCGCTAAGCCTTTCGGCTAGGACGGGAGGAATATACAGCGACTCGTCCGTCTTCGCCCTTGAGGGAGTTCAAAGGGCTGGCTTAGCTCTAAGGGCAACGGAGCCGCCAGCTTCCCTATTCGGCCATACACAAGCAGATACACCCGATAAGCTAAGCGTAGAGGCTTTGAAAGATTGCGCCGTTGCCATAGGATACCTTCTTTTCCATGCCTTAAGCCTTCCAGAAATACCCATTAGAAGGCTCCCTGAGGAGGAAGTGAGGCGCTTCTATGAAGCGTCTGGCCTGGCTAGCCTTCTGAAGATTCTTAGGGCATGGCCCTACTCTGGATAAAAAAGAAAATTAAATAGATTTAGGCTTACCATATTATGGATTCTTGACGAGGATGCGATAAGGGCGCATCTAGGATATCAAACGAGATTGGAAGAGGACAGATGGACAAAGAGAAGGTAGCTTAGAGCCTATCAGGATTAGAAGATGCCAATAAAAGTCTTTGAAGACGACCAAATTATCATATCGTAAATATACTATGTGGATTAAAAAAGTAAAGAGTTTATGAAAAGATTAGATGTATTAGATTATTCTTATAGCGTATTTCAACATATCCTGAAGAATGATACTTCTACCTTTCGCTTCATCAAATTCTTTGGAGGTATATGCTAATAAATCCAATGATATTTGAGTTTTAAAAAGTTTCTTAACAATCCAGAATCTTTCACCAATGTGTTTACCCTCGAATATATCTGAAATTATTATAAGGTCCAAGTCGCTCTCATAGAGCCAATCGCCTCTTGCATAACTTCCCGAGAGATATGCCTCCCTTATCCCAAGCTTATTCGCCATCCTCTTCAAGTCATCGATGGCCTCTTTTACCTTTGATGGAAGATCAGCGGGCAAAACCGAACTCAAGGCCAACCCTCTCCACAATCTTCCTAGCCTCATCCACCAATCTTCTGGCCGTTCTTTCGCTTATACCTTCCCAAGGCCTCCGAAGGCCTGCGTTGGGACACCTCGAGACTGAGTAGTAGGGTGAAAGCTCAGCAATAGAGGCTAAGATCCTTTCTTCAAATTCCAGCGTGGATAGCCTTACAAGTTCCACGAGGTCATGGGTCCTAGGAGGTCTCTCCCTACGTTTAACCATGATAACAGCCTTGAAGCATTTCTCTAGCGCCTGTTGAGCCGCGAAGAGAGCCCAGTTCCGTCGATTCTCACGTAGGGCTGACTCCGCCTCTTCCAAGTCAACTAGGGCACCCTCATACCAGTCTCTGGCCTCTTCCCTCATAATAACAAATCCTAGAAAAGCGACATAAAAAATAAACTAAACTAAACTAAAACAAACCAAACCAAATCAAATCAGATCGGATCGGATCAAACCAAGCAGCAAGCATCTTCTTCCGTCTTTGGTCTTTCTGACCTTCCATCACCCTTTTTCGATGGATCTTAAAAGAAGATTCCTTTCCTCAAGTCCCGCGAAGACCCCGTTTACATAATACCAAGTCTTCTCTGTTTCCTTCACAGTCCCCACTTCGGAAGAAATCCAATAACTTCCCTCCGTAGAAATGGTTATGTTCTGGCTATTTCTAAGGCTAAGGAGCTGATCCTCAAGCCTATAGCCAACCTTGGCGCAGTAGTAGGCTTTGCCATCAAGGGCTTTGACTTCCTCAAAACCTTCGACCCACTCATAGCCTTCTAGCCATCCATGGAAGAATTCGAAATCGATCGTAAGGTTATAAGCGCTTTCATAAGTCCATTCCTTCCCCTTGGTCAAGGGGAAGGGAGGACCTGGTAGGGGGCTTTCATAGATGGCTTCCATCCCGTCCGATGTCCATTTGACGAGGGAACCATTCGCATCGTAGAAATAAAGGGTTATTCGATCGGGCCTCTCAACCCTTACCTCAAAATCGCTCACCTTAATCCATCTTAGGAAGCCTTCAGTGCTATCCACCCATTCCACGAAGTCCTTGACAGTCCCTACGGGAAGGCTGGGCGCTTCCAGCTCCTCGACAATGGGCTTTCCTTCTTCGACTTGGGGAGCCCTTGCGCTCGTGATGAAAGAGACGAGGTTGAGAAGAAGCTTGTAGTTATCCTCGACGTAACAGTAGGGCTCCATGAGGAAGGTTAGGTCTCCAAGGGCTATTACCGTACCGTTCCGATGAACTAGCGCCATGACAGCATAGCTTCCCTTCCTTTCGGCCGTTGAGGAATAAGTGCCTTCGGATGCCCAGGCTATTCCCTTATCCATAGAGTATACATGCGTCGCCGTGAAGAAGACTAGGGATTTCAGGTCCTTGGTTATGGAGCTGTTTGAAAAGGAGCGGATGTATACGTTTCGGTAGAATCCGAAGTACTCCCCCTCCTTATCATTGTACAAATAACCCTTGGCAAAGGCTAGCCCGAACCTTGTAGCCAAGGAGTTTATGGGGGCAAAGAGCTCCGATAAGGCTACATATTCGTAGGCGGGGTCGAAGATGAGGAGAAGGATGCCTCCCCTATCCACAAAGGCTTCAAGCTTCTCAACCTCCTCAAGGGAGTAGGACCTCGTGGGACAGGCTACAAGGAGGGCGGTCGCCCCCTTCAAGGCATTTTCCAGCTCCATCCATGTTGGAGTGAACATGACGGTCACGTTCCTCTTCGCCAGCTCAGCGATTAGGACGTCAAGCTCCCAGAAAGATACCATGTTCCCATGGGACCTGTCTATTAGGAGAAGTCCCCTCCCTCCCTTCCCTCCTCCAAAAACCTTCGCCGTTTTATTTTCATCGCTCCCGGATCCGTAGGATGCCTTTAGCAGGGCTTCCGGAGGAAGGTAGATATACCAAAGGGAGGGAGGGGGATGAGCCTCGTTAAGGGCTTCCAAGGTCAGGTCCTGCCAAGCTTGTTCCCTTTCCTTTGCCTTCGTAGAGGTCTGGTTCGAAGAGCCCTGAAGGCCGTAGGCAACGAGGGCGGAAGTCCCATCCAAGCTCACGGCTTCGTACCTCGTCAAGCCAGCCTTCTCAGCAGCCTTTTTTATGGCTGCCTGAAGGGATCCGAGCTCATCCACGAGCCCTATCCTTAAGGCTTCACTTCCTAGATAAAGAAGCCCCTTCCTTAGCTCCAAATCGTCTACCTTCAGGCGAGCCCCTCGACCATTCTTGACGGCCGAAACGAAGTTTTCCAATGCCTTCGTTAGATTGAAGGGAAAGAGAAGCCCAGAAAAGCCTGTAGCCTTATAGGCTCCCGTTTCGAGGACCATCTCCGAAGGTATGAGGGTTGCAGGGGCTACGCCTATGACTCCAACATTTCCGATGAAGGAAGTTGGCTCAGCGTAGATATAATCGGCCGCCACGGCTATGTAGTAGCCTCCCGATGCGGCGAAGACGATGGAGGCGATTAGGGGCTTCTCCTTTTTCAATTCTAGGAGATCCATGTAAAGGGCTTCGACTAGGTCGGCATAGCCCCCTGGGCAATCGATTCTCAGCACAACAGCCTTTACACTTTTGTTGAGGTAGGCTCGGTTTATCAGATCGACGTATCGTTGGACATAAGAGGAGGATTCGATGACCCCTTCAAGGTTTATTATCCCAACATATTCCTTCTGAAGCCTTAAGGATGCCCTGTAGGAAAGAAAGCCTAGTCCAAAGCCTATAAGAAGGCTTATCAGAGCCACGGCCACGAGAATCCTGTTCCTAAGCCCAGATCCTTCGGAGCCCATAGCCATGCCCATAATTATCAATCGGGCTCGTCTTATAAAGGAAGCGCATAGTTTTGGGAGGCGGCGTATGTTGAGGTTGAGCTTGGGCTTAGGGCTTTAAACATCCGTGCAGGAAGTCAACAGAAAGGCATGAAAGCCCTGAGGCAATCGCTAGTATATACTATACACGATTTTGCTTGAGGCTTTGAGAATATTTGCATTTTGTTCGCTCCTTTTGATTGAGCTTGTTGGTATTTCTTATCTCTTAGACGATTGTCTTGGCAAAATTTTTTATTTTCACTACGATTTTAAGGGCTTCCCTTTCTTCAGCCAGAGCCTTCTGGGGATGGTTAAGGTGAATGCGTAAAGTAAAGTAGAGCCATAGGTTATACTTAACTTGGCTACGCCTCTATGGACTGCCATAAAGGGCCTAAAAGGTCGAGAATTCAACTATCCCTCGCATCTGATTCATTCATGTGGAAATTCCATCTCCCCATACATACTATCCCGCCAGCAGGATCCCTAAGCTCCTTAATCCTAACAGCAAGGTAGATGCGGCTCCATCGGCTCTAGGTCCTTATCCTCTTGGGACCTAGGGGGAGGGATAGGTCTAGGAAGGTTGAAAAGATGCCATTCCGATAGCCTTCTCGATACTCATCTGTTACCAAATCCTTCCAATCGCATCCTCCTCAGACAAGGCTGGACTAAAGCGGGCTTATGGGTAGGGTGGAGATAGATGGATGAGGTCTACCAGACGGCTGGGTTGAAGGATGCGAACGACACCGGGCCTCATCAAGATGCTGGACAGACCGCCCAGAAGAAGCGGCTTAAGGTGTCATGGTCATGGTCATGGTCATGGTCATGGTCATGGTCATGGTCATGGTCATGGTCATGGGAGCGGCCCATAGGAAGAGGATAGAGTTCCAGTCTTCGCCCCTATTGAGCGTGGGGGAAGGAGGCTCTTCGCCGTAGCTAAAGATGCCAAGGTGGAGAAGGTCGTAGGCCCAGCTAAGACCCAAATCGAGCCTAGAGACACAGTCTACAGGACAAGTATGTTTCGTAGAGGTTCTCAACACCCTATATATGCACGAAGCGCCAACAACTCCATGGAGTATGCTCGTGGAGAGGCTTACATAAACACCTACAAGGGCGAGTTTTCCGTCTTCAGACCCTTCATGGCGGCTCATAGAGACGTGGCAAAACAATATGACGCTATAAGTCACCTCTTCCGGCGCCATAGAAAAATCCGCCAGATAGACGCCCCCTCAGCCCTAGGAATGAGCACATTGCCTAGCTGAATGCTAGGCAATGTGATTGAATGTTTCTAGTATAAACGCTGCTACAGCTATAATCAGCATTAGAAGGCCCCAAGCCCTCGTTATTTTATGACTTCGTCTATTCATTGCTAACAAAACAAACGTTACAAGGATCATGAAGGGAGCTGTTGTCAAAATTTCTTGTACAGAAACCGTGAAGCTTCGTATTAATGCGACTATTCCGAAGACAAGAGTCATGGTTATTATGTTGTCGCCTATAACATTTCCTATGGATATTTCCTGTTCGCCATGAAGCGCGGCAGCCACAGAGACGGCTGTTTCTGGGATTACACAACCCAAAGCCATTATTGTGAGCCCAGCGTAGAAGTGGCTTAAGCCGAAAATTTCAGCCATTGCTGTTGCGCTGTAAACGAGTAGGAATGTACCTGCTATTAGGGCGGCGCCACCTAGAACCATTATGGCTGCTGGTTTTAGAATGCTTTCCCGCGTTTCGTTTGTTGGATCTCCATTGTCGTTTCCTTTTCGGATGGAATAGTATATGAAGGCTGGATACAGCGCTAAAAAGATTGTTCCAATCCACCATGTTACCATACCAGTTGCCATTGTTAGGATCAACAGTAGGGAAGCCAATCCTATCATAAGGAGGCATTCCCCCTTGATCGTGGAGTTCTTCATTTTAAACTCGCCGATTAATCCACAGATTCCTATTATTAGGGGAACATTGTATATATTCGATCCTATTATATTACCAAATGCCAGTTGGGATGAGCTGAAAATTGCTGCTATGAGGGAACTGAATAGTTCTGGGGCTGATGTTACAGAAGCGACAAAAACTGTTCCAACAACAACTTTATTGACGTTTAGACTTAAGGCTAGGCGTGTGGCTGCAGCCACTATCTTTTTCGAGCCTATGTGTAGGAGTAACAAACTTGCTATGAGGGCTACTATGCTTAATAGCAATGCCATATGCAATCCTTAACGTTTTTGGCATCATTTTCTCAGCACACTGAGAAAACTTGGATATAAACCTATCTGGGGTTTATAACGGTGCTGTAATCCATCCATGATGGAAGTACGGTATAGATCGAAGAGGAGAGAAGTCCTTAAGCCTACACTTTACTTCTTTGCTTAGCCTTCCGGAGGCCTCGGGAGGCCTCTATCTTGGATGAGCCTTACCCCGAGCCCTGAAGCTACGCCGTACCATGGAGCTCCGTTGGCCACTATGATCCTTACGCCATAATTTTCCTTAACTTAAGCCTCTTGAGGAATATGTATGCCTTAAAGTAAGATGGCTCCTCTCCTAGTCCAGCTAAGCTCCAAGGCTAAAAGCCTCCTAGATAGGGGCTCTAAGGCCATCCAATCCATATCAAGGCTTCCATCAAAGTCCCTTTATAATTATGGTCCTTTCATCCCATCCTGTCCACTACGGCCGTCTTGGCTTTCCTAAGCGAAAGGCTTCTAAAGCCTTTCCTAAGCTATGGACCCAGTTCCTTCGATTCGATAACGGATCTATTGCTTCGCTTGAGGAAGGGGCTTGAATTAAAGCCCTTGAGACCTTCCAACAGCTTAGGCCAGAAAGGTATAGATATACAGCTATAGATATACAGCGTAGGCTACTATGCCTAGCGTAGGGGAGTGGAGTCCTTTCCTTCTTGAAGAGTTCGTTAGGCATACATCCCCAAGAGGGATAGGACTTCCCTAAAGCTAAAGTTCACAGCACCGGGATAGATACCTAAAGGCTTATAGGAACCTATGTCTGTAGTTTAGAAGCCTCCCAAAGGAGTCCGTTGAAAAATGCCTCGGTACAAATCTACAGCCGATGTCCTAAAGGTCCTGGGCGATAAAAGCCAGGTTCGAAAGACTTAGGCTCAGCCTTAAGTCCGAGAAACATAGGCATTATCGCCCATGTTGACCATGGAAAAACCACGATGACGGACAGCCTTCTAGCGGCGGCAGGCCTCCTCTCCCCCTCCGTTGCAGGCGAAGCCTTAGCCCTAGACTACATGGAGGAGGAGCAGAAGCGCCAGATGACCATCAAGGCCGCCAATGTTAGTCTATACTATGAATTCGGCGGAAAACCATATGTTATTAACCTCATCGATACTCCGGGGCACATAGACTTCACGGGAATGGTCACTAGATCCTTGAGGGCAATCGATGGCGCCGTCGTGGTCGTAGATGCCGTAGAGGGCGTTATGACCCAAACAGAAACGGTTACTCGACAGGCCCTGGAGGAACGTGTTAGGCCAGTTCTATATGTAAATAAGATCGATCGTCTTATCACGGAACTGAGGCTAACGCCCTCCGAAGTTCAGAATGCCCTCGGCAGAATCATCCGAGACTTTAACGAGCTAATTCAGATGTATGGGGAACCAGGCTTCCGAGAATCTTGGAGGGTCAATCCTGCCAATAATACCGTCGCCTTCGGCTCGGCAAAGCACAGATGGGGCTTTACCTTGGGCATCTCGAAGGACAAGGGAGTGAAGTTCTCCGATGTTGTAGATGCCTACAAGACCGGGTCCGTCGAGAATTTATCGAAAACCTTACCCCTTCATGAGGCGATTCTAAACATGGTCGTTGAACATATGCCGCCCCCCCATGTCGCCCAGAAATATAGGATTTCGAAAATCTGGAGGGGAAGCCTAGACTCTGAAGTCGGAAAGGCTATGGAGACTTGCGACGACAATGGACCTACGGTTATGTGTGTAAGCAAAGTCAACGTGGATCCCCAAGCGGGCATCATCGCCACAGGACGCCTTTTCTCGGGGACCCTGACCGAGGGCCAGAACCTCTACCTTATAAGCTCGAAGAGTTCCGGCCGTGTCCAACAGGTTTGCATATACATGGGACCTTATAGGGAGATCGTAGGAAGCCTCCCCGCGGGAAACATCCCGGCGGTTCTTGGGCTAGGAGCCGCCAGGGCTGGTGAAACCTTGGCATCCCTTAAGGATGTGGTTCCCTTTGAGGCCATCCGATACGTCACGGAGCCCGTCATGACCATAGCCGTGGAGCCCAAGTACAGCCGCGACCTCCCGCGCCTCGTAGAGGTATTAAACAAGCTTTCCATCGAAGATCCAACCCTAGTAACTAAGATAGACCAAGAGAGCGGCGAGTATCTCATTTCAGGTATGGGGCAGGTTCACTTGGAGATAGCCCAAACCCTCATCCAGAAGACGGGGCTCGAGATCGTCACTTCAAGGCCCATCGTCATCTACAGGGAAAGTATTAGGGAATCGGCTGGTCCCTACATGGGGAAGTCTCCAAACAAGCATAACAGAGCCTACATAAGCGTCGAGCCCTTGGCTCCAGAGGTCATAGAGAAAATCATCAGTGGAGAAATTAACGATGCCTTGGATAGAAGGGCTTTGGCAAAGATTCTCAGGGATTTGGGATGGGATGCAGAAGAGGCAAGGAATGTCTGGAGCATCGACCAGCATGGATGCCTCCTCGTGGATCGGACAAAGGGCGTTCAGTATCTGAACGAGGTTAGGGATTACATAACCTCCGGCTTCCTCTATGCTATGGATGATGGTCCCCTAACGCGCGAGTATGTCAGGGGCGTGAAGGTGAATCTGGAAAAGGCGGAACTCCACTCGGATCCTGTTCATAGAGGGCCCGCCCAGATCATCCCTATGGTTAGGCGAGCCATCTTCGCCGGTTTGCTCTCCGCAGATCCTATCCTTCTCGAGCCCATCATGAAGCTAGCAGTAAAGGCTCCCTTGGATATGGTCGGAACGGTTACGAAGATCATTTCAGGGCGAAGGGGACAAATCGCATCCCTAGAGCAGCGGGAGTATGTTGGTCAGGTCATCGCCGAAATACCCGCCGTAGAAACCTTCGACCTTGCAGATGTACTGAGATCGATGACTTCTGGAAGGGCCTTCTGGTCCCTCTTCTTCTCAAGGTGGTCTCCTGTTCCCCAGAGTATGCTTCCAAAGCTCATCGAGGAGATAAGAAGGCGAAAAGGGCTATCGGCTGAACCACCGAGGGCTGAAGAATTCATGGATAGGGATTAAATCAATAGTTTGATGAGCCCTTTCTTTAAGGCTTGAAATAAATCGGGCCAAAGGCTAAAAATAAATAGCTTTATCGTGCCGCTGAAACGTTTAGTCAGTAGACTCGCAAAGCTTGAGGAGGGGCTTTTAGGCTTCGGATTAAAGGGTCTATGATCTATTCGGATCCCCAGGGAGTTCACTAGGTTTACGTTTACGTAGTTATGTTGGTCAGGTCTAAGTTACGCTAACTTGCCCATGTCAGCCTCTATCTTCTTCCAATCAATGACCTTCTTAACCATATCCCTAAGCTGGGTCTTCATGAGATCCATGGCTGTCGAGCCCAGCTGGCTTACGTTCCAAGTAACGAAAGGCGGATAGAAGACGGCCTCTTTTAACACGGGCTTTCCCTCCACCATATCGAACTTGATGAAGCCTATCTCCCGGAGATAGCAGCTATCGTTTGGGCAAAGGATGTCTATTTCTCTCATTTCTTTCTTCAGGAAGATGAATTTGTAATCTTCTGCCTTTTCGATAATCCTGCCACATGGGCATTGGATCTTTCCTTCCGATGCCGTATAGACCACCGATTTCTAAATCCTCTCCTTCGCTATTAAGGCTTTCTCCCTCCTTGCCATCATTATCATACCGCGGGTAGTTTTCAATTTTTCAAGAAAGCGAGAGGGTTTTTATGAATCTACTGTATAAAATAAGCGAAGAAGAATGGATGCTAGGCTTCTACACCTTCCGATGGGAGTCTTCGCCTTCAAGCCCGACGGTACATTATTGGCGAAGTCCTTCTATCCTATGGATCCTGAGGGTGCTGCCGCCCGCATCGGAGGCCTAGAATCTGGATATCCCCCAGAAGAAACCATGGCTTTAATCCGGGAACTAAGAGGAAAGGGCTATAAGAATTTCATCGTAGATTCGGAAGCCTTGGCTCGAAGCCTTAAGAAGGCTGGGATAAAGGCTACGTATGCGAAGGCTGAGGCCCAAGGTTGGCTTCAATCTTTTTTCGAAAACCCTGGAAGGATGGCCGTTGAACTGGGCTTCGTTGAGAAGGAGGGGGACTACCATGCCTTTGTCCACAGGCTTTCCATAGCCCTTACGAGGATCAGAATCAAGAAAGCCTCCGAAAGGAAGGATTCCCTCCTCGTCCAAGGAGTTGCAGCCCTCGAGGAAATCGATAGGGTAGCGAACCTTCTCCTCAGCCGGATCCGCGAATGGTATGGTCTCCACTTTCCTGAAGTGGGCAAGCTTATAGAAAATCCTGAAACGTACCTAAAGATCGTGGCAAACCTAGGCCATAGGAAGGAATTCAGCCCTGAGAAGTTGAGGGGCTTCGTATCCTCCGAAGCTAGAGTCGAAGAGCTGAATAAGGCATCCAAGGAATCCATAGGAGCCGATTTGGCTGAGGAAGATCTAGTCCAAATCAGGAAGATGGCTGAGGTTGTCCTCGGGCTTATGGGATTTCGGGATTCCTTGGAGAGTTACATAAGCCATATGGCGGAAGAATTGGCGCCCAATACATCAGCCCTCGTAGGACCTATAATATGCGCCAAGCTCATAGCCAAGGCTGGAAGCCTCGAAAAGCTTTCTAGGATGCCTTCAAGCACGATCCAGGTCTTAGGGGCTGAGAAGGCCCTCTTCAGGTCCCTCCGCACTGGAGCCCGTCCTCCCAAGCATGGCATCATATTCCAGCATCCTTTGGTACACCAGTCTCCGAAGGCGATAAGGGGGAAGATTGCGAGGAATCTGGCCGGAAAGCTCGCCATAGCCTCCAGGATCGATGCCTATGGCGGGGTTTACATGGGTGAGAAGCTTAGGGAAGATTTGGAGAAGCGTCTTGAGGACATAAAGAAGGGCTACGGCTCTGCAAAGGCTAGGGAAAGGAGGCGGGGAGCTTGAAGGTCGAGGCCCATGAACGCTTTGAAGGCATCTACTGGGTCATCTTTGAAAACGGTACGAGGTTTTTAGCTACAGAAAACCTCACTCCAGGAAGAAACGTCTATGGAGAAAAGTTAGTTGTCCAAGATTCGAAGGAATATAGGCTTTGGGACCCCTACAGAAGCAAGCTTGGCGCCCTTATCATGAAGGGGGTTAGGCGCCTTCCTTTGAAGGGCGGAGATAGGGTCCTATACCTTGGCGCAGCCTCTGGAACAACGGCAAGCCATGTATCGGATATCGTTGGACCTGAGGGAAGGGTTTATTGTGTCGAGTTCAGCCCCAGATCCATGAGGGATCTGGTGAACAATGTTTGCGAGTATAGGGCGAATATGATCCCCATCCTCGAGGATGCCAGGTTTCCAGAGAAATACAGGAGTATCGTGGGTATTGTGGGCGTCATATACTGCGATATAGCGCAGCCTGAGCAAGCTAGGGTCTTGGCGGACAATGCCGATATGTTCCTTAGAAAGGGAGGAGCATCCTTTCTAGCCATTAAGGCGAGGAGCATCGATGTAACCAAGAAGCCCACTATGATCTTTGAAGATGAGGTTGAGGTCCTTAGGGAGAGGGGCTTCAAGATTCAGGAATGCCTCTACCTTGAACCCTACGATCGAGACCATATGATGGTCGTCGCCCGCTTTGGAGCATGAGGATGCCTTTGGTAACCGAAGGCTTCCCCTTTCCTACGACCATCGTTTCGGAAGGAAAGGTTCGGATCCTCGTACCTAGGGCTACCATCGAAAGACCTAGCCTCAAAGGTCCATCATCGAGACGTTTCCCCGTATTTTACAATCCAGGAATGGCTTTAAACAGGGATCTCTCCGTCCTTGCCCTGATGGTTGAGAGGCGCATCCTAGGGCGGGAAGCCCTTGCGTGCGATGCCTTGGCAGGATGCGGAGCCAAGGGCTTGAGGCTAGCAGCCGAGGTAGAGGGGACAAAGATCCTTCTAAACGACATAAACCCTATGGCTGTGCGCCTAATAAACTATAACGTACGGCTCAATGCCTTGGAAGATAGGGCAATCGTCAGGAACGAAGATGCCCGCCTCTTGCTTTTGGAAAGGGCCTTCAGGGAAGGATCCTTGGACTATGTGGATGTGGATCCCTTCGGTTCTCCAGCCGTCTTCGTAGAGGCGGCTTTTTGCAGCCTCATAGACGGTGGATTTTTAGCCCTTACTGCCACGGATACGGCCGTGCTAAACGGCATTCATGCCGAGGCTTGCATCAGAAAATACTGGGCTAAGCCCCTGAGATGCGAATATCATCATGAAGTCGGAGCGAGGATTCTCCTGGGCTATACGGGTCGGGTGGCAGCCATGCATGGCTTGGGCATAAGTCCCCTCATTACAGAAAGGTCAAGTCATTATGTCAGAACGATCGTTTCCATAAAAAGGTCCTCCAAGTCCTTGAGGGAGACCATGGATTCCTTAGGTTTCCTTTTCCACTGCCATAACTGCTTCCATAGGCATCTAGAACCCTACGAAGATACGCATAAGCGCAGGGGGCTTGAATGCTCCTGTGGCTCAAAGCTCAGCTGGGCAGGTCCCCTTTGGATAGGAAGATTAGGGGATAGGAATTTCTTGGAGTCAATGCTTCGGGAATCGGAAAAAGGGACTATGCAAGAGCCCAGAAGGGTTAGGAGGCTTCTAGAACTTCTTATTGATGAGGTTGAAGCTCCGCCGACTTATTTCGTACCGCAGCAAATATGCAAGGAGCTTGGCGTTCCCATACCTTCCTTGAAAGAGATTGCCCTTAGACTTCAAAGCCTTGGCTATAGCTTCTCCTTAACTCACTTCTCACCAGGAAGCTTCAAAACGGATGCTCCGGCAAAGGCCCTTACTGAGCTTTTTAGGAGGAGATAGGCTTTAACCTCAGCTTCAATTCAGCCTTAGTCTTAGCCTAAGCTTAGGCCTCGGAACCCCCTTTCCTAAAGGGAGTTAGAAGCCATTTTGTAAAATTCGAGCATTTTATCGGGCTCACTACCCCCCCTTCGTCGCATTTCTCACTCAGCTCACAGATGAGGCAGGGACAATCGATGATGGAATCGAGGTTTACTGAGCGCTTTATGGCATAAAGCCTATAGGTCCATCGTTCCTCGTTAAGTTCCTTTACTCGCTTGATGAGCTTCCTCCTCTCAAGCCTTAGGGATATCCTGGATCCTTCCCGGCTTGTCGTACCTAGGCTACGCCAGAGATCACTTTGGAGAATCCCCTTTTCACCGGCATCAAGGACGATCTGAAGGGCTTGTCTCTCAATTTCCCGACGTTTAGACTGGGCGTTCGTCTTCGAGACCACTTATTCCCCTTCCCCCAATTGAAGAAGGCTCCGAATCATATAAACATGGTTCCCTAGGCATTCTTTCATCCTTTAGCCGGCCATTGGGGCTATACCGTTACCACGAGGTCTAGATGCTTCAGGAGACTCGCATAGCGATTTCTTACGGTAACCTCTGTAACATTTGCAACCTCTGCAAGCTCCCTCTGGGTAAGCCTTCCTCCGTTTAAAATGGAGGCGACGTAGAGGGCTGCTGCCGCGATACCCGTCGGACCCCTTCCGCTCGTCAAGCCCCTCTCCGTTGCTATTTTGATGATATGGGCAGCGAGCCTCTCGGTTTTACCTTGGATACCCAATTGGTTTGAGAACCTAGAGACATAATGTAACGGAGTAATGGGAGGAACGAACTCGCCCAGTTCCTTCACCATGAACCTATAGCTTCTGCCAATCTCTTTCTTCGAAAGGAGGGAAACCCTAGAAATCTCGTCCAAGGTCCTCGCGATGCCGCATTGACGACAAGCCATATATATGGCTGCGGCCACCATACCTTGGATGCTACGGCCCCGGATTAAGTGAAGCTTTAGGGCCCTTCGATAGATCACAGAGGCCGTTTCGAGGATATGCCTCGGAATGTTAAGGGAAGTGCTCATTTTGCTCAGCTCGGCTAGGGCAAAGGCAAGGTTTCTCTCGGAGGCATCCGAAAGCCTCACCCTCCTTTGCCACTTGCGGAGGTTGTATATCTGAGCCGCCTGGTCTGGGCTAATATGCCGGGCGTTAGGAAGCCTTCTCCAATCGATGACGGTCGAAAGCCCCTTATCATGGATGGTATAGGTTAAAGGGGCTCCAACTCGTGTCCTCTTGGCCTTCTGTTCATCGTTAAAGGCCCTCCATTCCGGTCCCGTATCGGCGATTTTTTCTTGGACGACGAAGCCGCAGTTCGCGCATACGATCTCAGCATTCTCGTAATCCCTGATGAGTTTATCGCTTCCACACTCCTGGCATCTTCTCACAGGAGTTCTGCTCATCTAAACCTCATCCTCCTCCGCGGAGCTAAAGCATAAAGACTCCCTCCTTTTTTCAAGACTTCCTCAGCCTCTTTTACGGTTGGCTTTACAAGAATGTAAGGGGATCTCGTGGGACCGATGATGTCTGCCACGATGCCTATAGGGTTCATCTTTGCGTCTACGACTTCATCGCCTATTCCAGGAATGTTGAGTGCCTTAACAACAATGTTTCCTTCTTTGGAGGTATGGAGAGGAACCCCTAGCTTATACAAATTCCTTGCTCCGCTTGAGGATTCTGAAAGCACGAAGGGGAATGACCTTATTTAAGGTTTTCTCAAATCAGGCCTTCGAAAAGTTGATATTCTTCAGCTCTTTGTAGGAAATAAACTGCTTAGCTCCTGGATTTTACAAAGGACCCCTGTTTTTCCCCTCCATTTCCTTTATTTTTTCTTTTTCTTCTTTCTTTGTAATATGGCATTAGCCTAGGGCTAAAGAAAAATAAAAGCTTACATCCGCAAGAATGTGCAGGGAGGGGTTGTCAATTTAAGAAGTTCTACAACTACTATTCATATGGAAGCAGCATAACGAGCGCCGAGAACTGGATGGAAGCCTATCCAACCTTCTTAACTTGCTCACTTTAAATTGAAAACCTCAGGAGATGCTGTAAACTTAAGCCTTAGACCAAGCTCCGAGAATACTTTCCTTTTGGGTATGGTAGAAGAAAGCCCCCAGGCTTGCCTGGGGGATGCTTTACTTTACGCCATACAGTAAGCTTCGTTTGCTACGATAGGAAGATCCTTACGCCATTTTTTTCCAAAGCCTCCTTAGGAATAGGTAGGTCGTAACATTTCTCCTTATACGGCTAAGCTCTAGGACTAGGAGCCTCTTGAATCGTGGCTCAAAGCCATCCATATCAGATCAGGCTTTAATCCCTTCGAGACTTACAGAGCACTCATCAACTACAGCAGTCTTTGCCCCACCTAAGTAGAGAGGGCTTCGGAAAGGCTTCTGAACCTATGGTTCCATTTCCATGCGGAATAATGGCTCCTAAAAGCTTGGTTAGCGTACTCTTATCAGGGCCATCTGGACCAAAAAGCAAATTATAGACGCTGGCTGGGTATGCATAACAACCTATTACCTTTTCAGCTATATCGAGTGCTGTCTTCTTGCATACAATTCTGGCTTATATTATTTCCAAACTCTGCGTACCCATTCCATCCTCTTAAAGTCTTTAT
Source organism: Bathyarchaeia archaeon (assembly GCA_038850515.1). GTDB lineage: Archaea > Thermoproteota > CALKCG01 > B24 > JAGTQN01 > JAGTQN01. The sequence goes on along the minus strand of JAWCLV010000020.1, from coordinate 6,403 downwards.
CATTCGTATAGATTTCAGTCGCATCATTCTTTTTCATTACCTGTAATGTAAGAGAGTCAACGAAATCTAAGTCGTATTTCTCCATGTCCGACATCGCATCCAGCATCTACATCCATGAGATTTCAACCTTCTTCATTGTGGCATAGGAGTTTAATGCTATTAGAAACTTTTTTACTTCCTCCCGTCTCTTAATGTATTCTAGCCAGTCTATTACCTCCTGTATTATGGATATGCTTGTTATGGCTTCTTCTCTATCCTCGATTCTTTTAAGTATGTTTTTAGAGGTGAGGTAGTCTTATTTAGGGGATTTAATGAGAACATATACGAATATCTCCCTGGTCTCGACTGGAATCGTTATCTTCCCCTTCTGGAGCACCTTCACTTGAGCCTCTATATTTATCACCCTAGAAAATTACTATTAGCAGGAAATAATTAAATATCATCTATCAATGGTGCTTGAAATCAAATAACCAAGATATGTGAACTTATAGTCAATCTGCCAACATTTTACCTAATCATTGAAGTTAATTTCCATCAACTCTAAAAGCAGGGCAAAATCTCATTTAGGTAAAATGTTTCTAGATTGACTATTATTGAGTCCCAATATCTTGAAAAAACAGCCCTATCATTCCTAAAGCTCTATTTATCACGGCCATCTTTAAGTTGGGCAGAAATTGGGAGAGATTTATTTTATCCATAAGCCGGGATATTTCCTTATCATATCCTCGTTGAAGGAATATGAGCAAAAACTTTAAACCCATATAACCTATGCTTCGGATCGGTCTGATTCCCTCGGGAATGGAGCCATCGACCGTCATATGGAATCGAATCAAATAGAAAGGAAAATCCTTCAGCTTTAGGTGGCTTGTATGGTCCTATTGGAAGCCATTCTTCTCGATTGTGATGGAACCATCGTAGAACTCCATTTCGATTATATGGGGGCGAGGCGAGCTATCATCGAATTCTTAGCTAATAGGGGCTTTGAAAGAACCCTATTTAGCGATAGGGATCCCATTCAAGTAACGCTCGAAAAGCTGAAAAAGATTTTGGAAGACATGGGGCAGGGACACCTCTTCCAAGACTTCTTTATTCCTAGTAAGGAAATTATGGACCGATTTGAGATAGAGGCCTCAGAAAGGACGAATCTTATGCCAGGAGCCCTAGATACTATAAGATCCTTGAAGGCTATGGGTCTTAAAGTTGCCCTAGTCACCAATAGTGGTAGGAAGGCTATTGAGCTTCTTTTCAGGAGGCTTCTAGAAAGGTCCCTCTTTGAAGCCATCATAACGAGGGATGATGTAGAGCTTATGAAACCCGACCCATCGCCAATATTTGAAGCCCTGAGAAGGCTTGGGGTCCTCGCTTCAAAGGCCGTTCTCGTCGGAGATAGCCCTGTCGATATAAAGGCAGGAATAGCAGCCGGAGTAAGGACCGTAGGGATCTCCCCGAATCCGGAAAGGGAAGAGATACTAAGAAAGGCTGGAGCCGATTATGTCATCCTATCCTTAAAGGAACTTCCAGATTTATTGTCAAGGATGGAGGGTTCTGGGTTTTAGTAGAAATATTTAGATTTCCATTCCCACTTATTCCTTCCTCTCTCGATAAGATCCTTGAAGGCTATCGAGCGAAGGCTCGCCCCCTTATCTGAAGGTTTGGCACATTAGCCCTTCGACTTGTATTCTATCATGAATTGGAGGATTTCGGAATTTCACATTTAGACCTTCCTACCGTTTTTCCTTCTGGACTTTTTGAATACTATCTGCAGCTGACCCATCTTTTCTAATCCTAAGAAGGCATCCATTTTCTAGCATCTGATCCATGGTTGATCTGCGGATACAGAAGCGAAATACCCCACAAAGAAATCTAGCGGGAACGTGGAAAATAAACGCTACAGCCAAAACAGAATGATACAATTTCTGGTTAAGCAAGCATTGAAAAAAGAAAAAACTTTTTCAATATTCGCATCGTAACTTTGGCTTAATTCTCATCATCCATTTTTTCGATGTCCTCAACCTCCCTGAGCTCCTTAATTCCCCTAAGCCTATATCGGACCATGGTGGCCTCGAGTTCCTCCCTAAGGAGCCCGTATAGATCCTTATGGATCCTTATGAAATCCGGATCGTCGGAGCGCCTAGGTCTTTTTAAGGCTATTTGGACGATTCTCCTGACAGTCGTGGGCTTTGAAGAAAGAACGACAACGTTATCTGCCATTTCGACTACTTCCCTAAGGTTGTGGGTTACTAGGACGAAGGTCTTCCCTGTATCCCGCCATATATCTAGGATATCCTCCCTAAGGGCGGCCGAGGTATACTCATCTAAGGCGCTGAAGGCCTCATCCATAAGGACGACCTCCGGATCAACCGCCAAGGCTCGGGCTATGCCAACGCGCTGTTTCATCCCACCAGATAATGCCTTCGGATAGGAGTCCTCATAACCCTTTAAGCCAACCATCTCAAGAATTTCCCTAGCAATTCTAAGCCTATCAGTTTTTGATAGATGTTTGCCTTCGAGTCCTAACTCAACATTCTGGAGGACAGTTCGCCAAGGGAATAGGGCAAAACTTTGAAAAACCATGGAAATCTTCGGATGGGGTCCTTTTATTCTCTCTCCCTCAAACCTTACGGCTCCATAAGTAGGCTTCTCGAGGCCGGCCATCATCTTAAGCAATGTCGATTTTCCGCAGCCGCTTGGTCCTACAATGCAGGTGAAGTCTCTTTTTTTGACCTTGAAGCTTACGTTCCTTATAATAGGAAATTCCGTACCTTTGAATCTGTAAACCTTTGTCACATCTTCAACATCAATCTGGCTTAGGCTATCCCTATTCATTTACTGCCACTTCCTAACCCTGTTTTCCAGGAAACCGAAGAGCAAACGATCCAAGGCTATCGATAGGAGCCCTATAGCCATAATACCGGCAAAGGCATCGTGGATGGCCCCAGCTTCCGCCGAAATATTGATAAACGAGCCTATTCCTGCGACTCTTACGACGATCTCCACAGCCAAGACCACTTCCCAGACGAAGTCTAGAGATAGCCTCAATCCCGTTACCAGATGGGGAGTTATGGCTGGAAGGATCACTTCCCTCAGCTCATTGAACTTTCCAGGATGGAAGATCATCGATACTTGGAAGAAATCAGGAGCGATCTCCCTTACCCCCGCTCTGACTGTGAAGAAGATAGGAAAGAAGGCACAGAGGGTAGCCATAAGGATGGCTGAGGTTTCCGGTCCGAACCATAGAATCGCCAAAGGGAGGATGGCCAGATCAGGAAGCCCACCCACTAGCACGAGAAGGGGTGTAACAGATGAATCCAAGCCCATCCTTAGGCCAGCTAGAATAGCCAAGGGTGTCGCTGTAACTAGGGCTAGAAGAATTCCCAAGGATATGTTAACGAAGCTCCTTAGGATGGCGGCTATGAATTCCGAGCTTCCAAGGCGAAAAAGGAGGCTTTTGAAAATCTCTGATGGCGGAGGGCAAAGATTTGAAGGAACAATCCCAATCGCTACTACGACCTCCCAGATTGAGAAAAGAAAGCTCAATGGTAGAATCCATAGGAAGAGATTCCTTCCATAGAAACTCGGAATCCCCGATAGGTTTGCCTTATCTTCTCCCTTCTTCGCCTCTACCATAATAGGGCACCTCCTTTTTCTCCAGAGATCCAATTCAGGATGTGAGAAAAAGAATTGATGCGATTCCCATAGTATCTAGGTAATACGCCCAGTAGGTCCTAGATAGCTTTGGAAAGTCCTAAGAGACTGGAAAGGGTCTTTGAAAAGCCTTATAAAGGCTTCTTTTTTACAGGTTTAATACCATAAAGGGAAGGGCGTCCAAGCTGCTACATATCGGAGAGTTTGGTATTTTCTAAGCTCAATGAAAAAAGCTTCGGGGGATCTATGAGGTAACTTCCCTTTTTCTTTTTTCCTTATCCTTAAAGCAGAAGCTTCGGATCTTTAACCAGCCTCCGTCCCTCATAGGAGAACCAGAGTCCTGTCCATCATATCTATGGCTTTCCTTCCCTAAGTCCCTTTTTCCAATTCAAAGCCAATCGACTTGCCTCATCTACCATCGTAAGGCATCGATGATTCGAGCTCAGTCGATGCTTCCGTCCATGGCAAGATAGGACTTTTCCCTTACATAAACAACGGGTAGTCCCAGCTTCTTGAGCCTTCGCCTAAGATTCCTATCGTTCGTAGCAACGGGGCATCGCCAGGCTTTGGCTATCCTAAGGATCATGTCATCCACTGTTTCATCATTCCGCTTCTCGACTTCGACCAAGGTGCACTTCTCCACGATTCTTAGGGCAAAATTGGCTTCTCGCCCTGCTTTCGTAGAATTGCTCTTGGCGATTTCCTTTAGTTCCTCGAAGACTGGAATAAGAACGATGGGCTCGACAGACCTTTCTAGGACTTCATGGAGAAGCCTAAGGATATCGATACCAAGATGTAGGGATGCCATTAGAAAATTCGAGTCTAGGATAACCTTTACCATGGAACCATCTACGAAGATATTGATACGCTGAAAGGTTAAATTATACCCTAGCAGTAAGTATCAAGCTCTAACATGGGATAGCCTTTGGGCACAAGCATATACGATATAGCGCTTTTCAATCGAAGGGGCTTTGTAAGGAAGATTTGCAGATCCTGCGGAAAGGCCTTCTGGACCCTGAACCACGAGAAAGATTTGTGCGGCGATCAGCCCTGCGTAGAGTATGAGTTTATCGGAAAGCCTCCGGTTAGGAAGGAATTCACCCTAGGGAGCCTAAGGGAATCCTTCCTCAGCTTCTTCGAAAGGGAAGGACATAAGAGGATAAGGCGCTATCCTGTCGTAGCAAGGTGGAGGGAAGATGTTTACCTCGTAGGGGCGAGCATCTACGACTTCCAGCCTTGGGTAACGGAAGGCCTCGTGCCTCCCCCAGCGAATCCCTTGACGATCTCCCAGCCCTGCATAAGGCTTACGGACCTGGAGAATGTCGGTCGTACTGGAAGACACCTTACGAGCTTCGAGATGATGGCCCATCATGCCTTCAACTTTCCGGAAAGGCAAGTCTACTGGATCAATGAAACCGTTGATTACTGCTACAGGTTTTACGTCGAGGAACTTGGCATTCCTGAAGAAAGGATCACTTTTAAGGAGGACTTCTGGAAGGGTGGCGGTAATGCTGGAGAGGATCTGGAGGTTCTCATCGATGGCTTGGAGGTCGCAACCCTCGTCTTCATGCATTATGCGACTGTGAACGATACCCTTCAGCCCCTTCAGAACAGAATCGTCGATACGGGGTATGGTCTCGAACGAAACCTATGGCTTCTAAGGGCTTCTCCTAATGTCTATGAAGCCCTTTATGGAAACCTAGTAGAAAGGTTTGCCCGATCAGCGGGTCTTCCTAAGGTCGAGGAAAGGATCCTGAGGGAAGTATCGAAGGTGGCAGGCTTTGTGGATGCTAGGAGCCCTAAGGATCTGAGGAATTCCATAGCCAGGAGAATTGGCATCGAAGCCGAAGAATTGGAAGCGATTCTAAAGCCCTATGAAGCCCTCTACGCCATCTTGGACCATACGAGGACCCTTCTCTGGATGCTTGGGGATGGTGTCGTTCCTTCGAATATGGGAGCTGGTTACATAGCCAGGCTCCTCTTACGAAGGTCATTAAGGTTTATGGAGACCCTTCGAATTCCCTTAACCCTTAGGGAGATTATGGAAGCCCATATAAAGGCTTCCTACCAGGACTTTCCTGAATTCAAGGAAGTTGCGGAAAAGATTCTAGAAATCCTTGAACTCGAGGAGAAACGCTACAAGCAGTCGCTGATCAAAGGCATCGAATTGCTGAAAAGAAGGGCTAAGGAGCTTAAGAGTAAGGGCATAAATACCATATCGACGGAAGATTTGGTCTTCTTCTACGATTCCCATGGAGTCCCGCCCGAGATCCTAAGGGAGCAGGCTGGGAGGCTGGGCTTGGAGATAAAGGTTCCTGAGGACTTCTATTCGACCCTTGCAAAGAGACATGAGAGGGTTCAAAGACTAGCCAAGGCTACCGATGCCTATAGGTCAAGGCTCCTTCAGGAGCTCCTAGGGCTTCCCGAAACTCAGTTGCTCTACTATGACGATTCGTATTTGAGGACCTTCAAAGCCAAGGTCTTGAAGGTTATTGATGGAAGATACGCCATCCTCGATAGGACAGCCTTCTATCCTGAAGGGGGCGGACAGCTTTGCGATAACGGCCGCCTCAAGTTCAGAAATCATGAAGCCTTGGTTAAGGATGTCCAGAATATTGGGGGCTTCGTCCTTCATGGACTTGAGGGAACTATGCCCGAAGCTGGAGACGAAGTCATAGGAGAAGTGGAATGGAAAAGAAGGGAACAACTTATGCGCCACCATACGGCAGCCCACATCCTTAACGCTGCCGCAAGGCAT
>JAWCLV010000019.1:0-32812 GCA_038850515.1 Bathyarchaeia archaeon | reverse complement strand
CCCTCATGAGTAGCCCTCGGATGCTCCTCCTAGACGAGCCGGCCGCTGGGGTTAATCCCACCCTGGCAAGAAGGATCTTTGAAAGGATTGCCCACCTTAGGGAAAGGCTTGGTCTCACCTTCTTCATCATAGAGCATAGGATCGACATCCTCTCGGAACATGCGGATAAGATCTATGTACTCCATGAAGGAAGGATCATAGCCGAAGGGAAACCCGAGGAGGTCGTGAACGATCCAAAGGTCGTGGGAGTTTACCTTGGTGAGGGCTGAGGTAGGAGGGGCTTAGAGAATCCATAGAAGGCTGGGTTGGGCTTTTGGGAACACCCATCATAGAAGTCAGGGATCTTGTAGCTGGTTATGGAAAGCTCCAAGTTTTACAGGGTATTTCCATAAGCCTCGGCGATGGGGAGATCGTCTCCCTCATAGGTCCCAATGGAAGCGGGAAATCTACGCTAATAAAGAGTATCGTAGGCCTTGCGAAGGTCTTCTCAGGACAAATCCTTTACAAAGGAGTTGACATTCTGGGCTTAAGAACAGATCGCCTGGCGAGGCTTGGCATAGGCTACGTTCCCCAGCTGAGCAGCATATTCCTGAGCCTAAGTGTGGAGGAGAATCTGGAAATGGGGGCTTATGCCAGATCGGAGAGCCGAAGCCTTAGGGATGATATGGAAGCCATCTACAGCCTTTTTCCAGAGCTCAAGGGGCGGCGAAAGGAGAGGGCTGAGAACCTCAGCGGAGGAGAGCGCCAGATGCTGGCCCTCGCGAGGGCCTTGATGGGAAGGCCCAAGGTCCTTCTTCTCGATGAACCTACGGCTTCCCTTTCACCCAAGGCTACGGCATCCATTTTCCAATGTCTTCAGAGGATAAGGGACTCGGGAACTCCTATTCTCATAGCCGAGCAGAATGCCTTAAAAGCCCTCGAGAGCTCCGATAGATGCTACCTCCTCGTGGCGGGGAAGTGCATAGCCGAAGGACCTTCCGAAGACATCCTTGGGAATAAGGACATAGGGCGCCTATACCTAGGGCTTAGGGTTGGTACATAAGGCGTAGGGCGTGATGCATAAAGTAGAAGGCGTGAGGCATACGGTATATCGTTAAGGCTTTGGTCATCTTCTTTAAAGCCTTCTCTAGGTTGGTCTAAATAGCCTAATTCCATCCCTTACGCCCTTCCTTCCATCCATTCCTAAATAAAATAAATAGGATAGATGAATCCTAGCGTCTAATCTAAGCCCTTCCTAGACTTTTCATGAGCTCTTTGGCTTCGTCCTCCGTGGTGCAATTCGTCTGGATGAGGAGCCCCTTGGGGGAAAGTTCCTTGAGAAGGAAAGGAAGGCTTTCTTTATCGACTCCAAGTAAGACGAGGCGCTTCCCTTTTCTCTGAATCTTCCGATATAAGGGAAACCAATATGGCGAGCTTGTTCCAGGCTGTCCAGCACCAGGAGTCCACTGAAGGCCATCAAGCTCCTCTATGCCCAAGAGAGCGTCTAGGTGGGCTATTTGCCCAGGGCCATCCCAGTGGTATATCGTGTGGTCTAAGCGCAGGCACTGTTCCTTTAAGAGCGGAAGGGCGTAGGCTTCGAAGAGCCTTGGCGATAGCATAGCCGATATGTCGCATTGGATTGGATACCAGCGTTTTGGGCACCAGATCGCCATCCAGGATGAGGAGCCTTCCGAGACCCTGCTCAAGAGGGCATGGAGCTCCTCATAGCACCTGTGCCAAAGTTCAAGGATCTGCCAGCAAAGCTCCTTTACTCGCCTGGGATGCCTAAAAAGGTCGATGATGAGGTTATTCGAGCCCCTTAGGGAAGCTGCTATGTCCATAATCCCACCAAGGTCTGTCGTTCCAACGATGAACTTGCCCTTGGAGGTCTCTAAAGCCATTGAGGCTATACGCTTCGTCCTATGCCACCAGGGATTTGCGGGGTCGATTTGGAGGCTTTGGAGCTCCTCCCAAGGCTTGGGCGTCTCGAACCAAACGGTTTCAGAGATGAACTTAGGGGATGCCCCTAAATAGGCAGCCATAACACCTGGTCCTAGGTTTATGTGAAGGTTTGGATAAGCCTCGCCTCCGAAGAAGGTTCCTTCGCAAGTGCGCTCAAAGCCCCTTATCCCTATCGTAGGATCCTCAGGGTATCGCACGAAACTCCATCGATCCCAAGATATGCCCAGAAGCCCACGGCGGGGAGCATAGACCTGCACAATCGATTGGCGAACGTCTTCCCCACTCCACCAGGCCTTTAGCCTTTCCTTAGCTTCCTCCCAATCCTCCTTGTATAGAAGCATGGCGCCTCGATTAGAAGGTTTCAATCGGATTTAAAAAGGCATATCGTCGTTAAGGCTTTTATTCTCCTTTCCTTTCCTCGCCACAGTTTTCACCTTTTTCCAGAAGCTTATTGAAGGGTGATGAAGCCCTTGAAGCTTCGGAAAGCCTTAATAAAGCTCTTTCAAAATAATTACGAGGAGAATAACTAGGATCCAGGTTTCATGGTCCGGTGGCTTAGCCTGGTTAAAGCACCAGCTTGGTAAGCTGGGGATCGCGGGTTCAAATCCCGCCCGGACCTTAAACATAAAGATGAAAATGCATAGCTGAGAATTGAGATTATTTTGACGATTCCTACTTTTTGAATAGCCTTTGTGCGATTTGAAAGATCCCAGCTCGCTTAAATATTCTTTGAGCATCCAATAATAGTTTCTAATATGCCTGAAGACTTCATCGGTCCAGCTCTTACAATACTTTTTCGTGGATATGTCAACGTTTTCCTTATATGAAAATCTAGAAAAGAAATGAAAAAAGAAGTTGAAGATATATATAGAATAAAGCCAAAATGTAGTTCTTCTCTGGCTTATAAGATGAGCTTCCTTTAGTATTCTATTTTCTTGTAGCAAAGCCACCAATCTATGCACTCTATTTCTCCGGCTTTCTCCTGCTCCCTTCTCTTCTTAATCATTTCCACAGTATTCGCCGGGGAAACGATGACTCTGTCGCCTATGATTTCATTATGGGGCCAGTTAGCTGGTATGGCGTAGCCCTTATCGGCGATCTGAAGTGCCCTTATCATTCTAAGGATCTCATCCATGTTTCTGCCGAGTTCCATAGGATAATAGAGAATAGCCCTAACGATTCCCCTAGGATCGACGATAAAAACGGCCCTTACAGTTTGGGTTCCGCCAGCTTGCTTGTGGCGCATACCCAATTTCGCGGCCACCTCGCCAGCGTTGTCGGCTATAATAGGGAATTGGATCTCAACACGTAGCTTCTCTTTAATCCACTCCTCCCATTTCAGATGGGCGAAAACTTGATCGATACTTAGCCCTATAAGGTCGCACTGCAGCTTCTGAAACTCTTCATACCTCTTTTGGAAGGCTACGAATTCTGTAGTGCAAACAGGAGTGAAATCTGCAGGGTGGCTGAAGAGGACGAACCATCTTCCATTAAAGTCTTCGGGAAGCTTAATCATCCCCTTTGTAGTCCTGACCTCCATCGAAGGAAATCTATCACCTATCAAGGGCATTTTATACTCTTCCATAAAACTCCCATTTTAATTATTTCTTTGTCTAATATAAAGGTTTATTCATCCTTTCTTTTTACAGAAATTTTGACGAGAGTCTAAAATTCAAATTATGTAATTCGTCTAGAAATAATGGAAAATGTTTATCATTGAATGAAGTTGCAATGTATTAAAAACATGAATATCGTTTTAAGAATGCTCAATTAGAAAGGGAAAGGGAAATTTATAAAATTTTCAAGTGTAAAGAAGTAACGATAGCCCATCTCTCAGCTACAAGAGAAATTTCCTTGTAATTCTTATTATACTTTTCCCAAAATAGTCTATGGTGCACGAGGGTGAGGGATCGAATCTTCGCCTTCCTTTTTTGTTTCATCGCCCTCTTAGCCCATACCTTAACGCCCGCGTATGCCTGGAGCAACGGAGGCTTCAGCTCAGACCCGCTTAAACCTGATTACGGAACCCATGATTGGATAGCCGAACATGCCTTGGACTGGCTACCCTCCGATGCCAAAGAATGGATAGCGGCCAACCTTCCTTGGTATCTCTATGGGACGGAGCTTCCTGACAACGGCCAAGCCCCCGATGGCATAGGGGATACATCCCTCCATCACATTTACTTTGATTCTAAGGGAAAACTCATCGATGGCGCGGCAGCCTTTAGGGCCAACGCTACGTATCAAGAAGCCTTAGGCTTCCTTCTTTCCGGCAATCTCACTATGGCAGCTAAGTATGCCGGAGCGATGAGCCACTATATCGCCGATATGGCAGTTTTTGGGCATGTCATGGGCTCAGGGACAGATTGGGGGGCCGAAATCCATCACAGCGACTACGAAACCTATGTGAACAGCAAGACCTCAAGTTACAAGGCTGAGTTCAATTCATACCTTTCCTTTGATGGAAGCCTAGCGATATTGTCCGCCTATGAGGCAGCCTTAAAGCTTGCCTACGATACGACCTTCGACTCTTCGGGCAGGGGGCTGACATGCGTCTGGATGGATCGGAATTACGATTGGAGTAACCGGACCTTCAGGAATAGGGTTGGAGAATCCCTGAACTTGGCTGTGAACTACTTGGCGGATGTCTTGTATACGCTTTACATGGAATTCCGGTCAAAAAAGCAAACCGAGCCCATGGGCGTAGTTACCTTTTCGGCGGAGGGCATAGGCAAAGATGCCCTAGGAACGATCCTAGTCATCGATGGGGTAGGCTATAACCTGAGTAGCCTACCCATCAGCTTCCTTTGGGAAGCCGGTTCCTCGCACAGCTTTGAATGGATGGCTTCCGTAGGCGTAGGCTCGGAAAAGCGCTATGTATGGAATTCAACTATGGGATCTTCGAATCTTAGAGCTGATTCGATAATCGTCCTTCCTGGCATCAAGGCTTCGATTCAGGCCAGCTACAAGGCTCAGTATCTATGGACCTTTTCGGTGGAGGGCATAGGCAAAGATGCCCTAGGAACGATCCTAGTCATCGATGGGGTAGGCTACGATAGCCATGCCTTAGGCTACGATGCCGCATACGATTCCCCAAAGCCGAAGCTATTGGCTTCCTTCTGGTGGGAGGAGGGCTCAAACCATACTTTTTCCTACGAAGCCTATGTGGCTTCGAAGATTGAGGGTAAGAGGTATGCGATTCGCGATCCACCTAGGCTCAAGATAACGATTTCTGGTCCTGGCAATCTGAGCCCCCTATATCATGCCGAGTATGAGCTTAAGATAGGCATACTTACTGCCGGAGGAAAAACGGATCCGCCCCCTGGAAGCCATTGGTTAGACGACGGATCGAACGTAACCCTAGAGGCTATAGAGGATCAAGGCTATAGATTCGATGGATGGATAGGAAGCTACAATTCTACGAGTAAACAGCTATGCATATCGATAAGTGGCGCTCCAGCCTTCGTTAACGCCAAATTCTCCCGCGTCTTCGATTTTATAATATTCGTCGATCCAAGGAACGGAACTGTGCGCAAGGGTGTAAGCATAAGCCTACAAGCAAGGATAGAGACGATCCTTTTGAGCGGGACATCGCAACCTATAGACATAACGATTTCTGGTCTGCCGCCAGGGACTTCCTATCTCCTCAACGCATCTTCCGGATTGCCACCGTTTACGAGCCTCCTAAACATAACTATAGGTCCCTCGACGCCAGCAGGGACTTACTGCATCACCGTAAGGGGTATGGGAGGGGGCTTGAATAAAACGGCGACGTATGTGTTAACGGTCCTAGAGCCTGAAGGGATGCTCCTCGATCAACCTTGCTTGAGCCTCGCTATGCTGATCGTCTTGGCGTTTGGGATAGTAGCGACAGTCCTCGTAATCGTCCTTATTAAGCGTAAATGAAGCCTTTGGGATTTTTCTTTATTATCATGTTAAGATAGGCGTAATCGATCTTACGATGGCGATGCTTCCTGTTTAAATCCTACGAATCCCTAAGCTATGTCCTTAAGCGTAAGGAAGGGAAGGGATAGAATAGAGTAGATAAGATAAGGGAAGATAAGGAAAGGGAAGGAAAGCAGTAGGTAAGTAGAATAACTATGGAAACCCCGTCCAAAAGCCAGGAAACCTTTGAGTTTCGTTGCGAAAGATGTGGAAGCTTACTTAGGGTCACGCCTGAGACCATCGTAGCCCTTTGCAACTACTGCGGTCATCCTACAGCCTTGCATGGCACCGTATCTTTGGATAGAATCTTCATAGTCCCCTCAAAGCCTAGGGAGGACATCTTGGAAGCCTTCAATAGGCGATTGGATAAGGATGCAGACATGAAGCGAATAAGGCGCCAGGTCCAAGTCTTCGGCATCGAAGGCCTCTATTATCCCTTCTGGACTGCTGAAGTCTCGATGAGGGGCCATGCCATTTACATCCGATACGAACACAGAGGATCCGGGAAAAAGGCTAGACTCGAGAGGCGAAGATACGAGGAGGATTTCAATTTAAGCCTTCCCATAGGTATTATGGCAAGGCGTCAAGCCTTAACCTTCGGTCTGCCAGACCTTCTTGACTATTACAGGGCATCAAGCCCTCAAGAGAATAGGCTCCTAGATGTCGGGGAAGAAGATTGGAGGCGAGGTACCCGCCTTAACCTTCTGGCACCAGAGTTCGACGAAGTTGAAGCCACTAATAGGCTTGCCGAGGATGCTGTCGATGCCGTAAGGAAGGGATATAAGCGAAAAGGACAGGAACTTGAGTTCTTCAACGCCCAAGTCGAAAGGGTATCGAAGGTAAAGCTTATCCTCCTTCCCCTATGGAGGGTGACCTATGCCTTCAGGGGAAGCCTCTTCCAGATCCTCCATGCTGGCTGGGACGGAAAGCCCATAGTTGCCACAGAACCCGTTTTGATATTCAGACGCCTCCTCTATGTCCTCGGCTCCCTTTTCGCATGTCTCGTAGGGGGCTTTGGTGCGATCCTATTGGAGCGAGGATATACTGAGTTTGGGCTCATGATCTTTGGCTTATCGATCATCCTAGGCTTGGGGTTAGGAAGAAGGCTTACAGCAGACATTAGAATCGAAGGAAGAAGACGTATTTGGGCATAGGAGTAGATGATGATAGATGCGAACAGAGTGGAATGGAAAGTTATGGAAGGGAAGGAGGACGATTGAAGTCGTATAGGAGGAGGCTAGCGTTCTTAGGGGACGAAGATTAAGGGAGGTTCCGAAGGTGAAGGACGTTGCGAAGGGAATCGTCGCAAAGATCGATAAGAATCTCCTAAGGTACGATTGACCTAATGGGAGTTGGCTATCATGGAGGTTAAATGCCCCTACTGCTCTGCATCCTTCGAAGTTCCAGAAACCGTAGCGACGACCACATGCCCCTACTGCGGCCTCACCTTCAGGCTAGGTATCGAAGGAAGGGCCTTGGAAGGGGTTCCAGAAGCCGACCATTTTTATTTTCCCCTATGCCTCACCGATCCGATGGAGGCTTTGATGGCTTTCCTCATGAGACAGGTCGGCGTTCCTAAGGATCTCTCCCAGGGCTCAGTACTTAAGAAAAGGGAACTTCATTATGTCCCGGTCTATTTCTTTCGCATCGAAGGAAGGGCCCTCGCGGAGTCCAGGGGAGGAAGGGCTACGACGGCAGAGGAGCTCGATAACATAGGCATCGTGGCTTCAGAGTCCTTTACCGAACTCTTGGAAGGTTACAGGTTTCCGATGAGGGGGAAGCGCTTCTTCGAGGAAAGGATTCGAAGCCTAGGAATCTATCACAACCCCTCTTTCGATGCCGATTTAGGTAGGAAGCTGGCAGATCAGAGACTAAGGGAAGCCCTCCGTAAGGAAGCCCTCGAGAGCTGCAATAATGCCCTTAGGTTTGAAGTTGAGGAATCAAAGGTTGAGTATCGGGGTCTCGTTCACTATCCCATCTGGAGCCTTTCGTATGAGTATAGGGGCGAGGTTTATGGGGGATTCGTAGATGGGGCCGATGGTAAGGTCATCCTTGTAGAGCATCCAGTATCCTTCGAAGCCAGGATTTTCCAGATAACGACGGCATCGGCTATCCTTTTGGCGGGCTTGGTCATGGGAATTGCCCTATGGGCTTACACCCCCCTTGCCATCTTGGGAACCTTGATTCCTGGCATAGCCTCATCCGTCGCCCTCTTGTCTAGAAGCGTGAAGAAACGGGTGAAGGCATCGGAAATAAGGGCTATGGGGGAGGATAAGGAATCCATGGGTGTTGAAAAGGCTATGGAAGTCCTAGCCGGCCTTCAGAGACCAAGGGTGCCCATCCCAGACTTTTGAGGTAGGGGAGCAAGGAAGGGCTGAATTTAGGCTTTCAGGCTTGGAATAGCAGGGCTAGGTTTCGCTTTCCTTCTGATCGATAGAATTCCTTTCCAAGTCGAAGCCTAAAAGGAAGGTACCTATCTTGGCTTCGCCTTCTCCATGGACTTCGATTCCTAGGATATTCAGAAGGATCCTATGCGCCTCAAGACTTGGGCATCCGATGACGGTCCTTTTGACGTTCCGAGGTAGGGGAAGGCCTTCAAGGTGCCTCGGCATATATACTAGGCGGGGTTGATCGTTAAGCCTTTCAGAGGCGCCTTCTATCTTAGCCTTTGCTCTTAACGAGGCAATTTTGGATGAGTAAAGGACGAAGCGATTCCATAGGAAGATATTCCCACCCTCAACCCTAAGCCTTGCTGCTTCCTCAGGGTTCTCGATCTCCTCCCCTAAGACTATGGAGCCTTGGATAAGCTTCACGATGGGATGGTAATCGTAGGGAAATTCTGCTGAGTTTACAGCGATGGCCATGGTAAACCCCCTGGAAAGGGCTTCCCTGACACTGGAATTGAAGGGCTTATAGCCTCCAAGGACCTTCCTTTCCTCCGCTTTTTCCTCTGCCTTGATGATAAGCTTCCTTTCCTCGTTCATAAGGGACTTTACCCTTAGGACACCCTTCACTTCCTTTATTCTTTTTATGATTTCTTGAATTTCTTCAGGAACGTGGGTTAAGGACATGGCATATCTCGCCTTGGGAATTCGATAAAAATTGAATTGTAATGGACAAATGGGAAGGGAATCCAATTAGCCTTGTTTCCACCCTAATCTACTCCGTTCGAGCATATTATTGTGTCTAATACGCTTAACTATATACTCCCAGCACCTTACTTTATTTTTTATTTGGCTCTTAATCAGAGAGTTTGTTGGTAGGCGCAGTTGATTTCTAGCCCGCTCAACTTTAGCACAGGATACCATCCCTTATGAGCCCCATGGAGAAGCCTTCTACGAGAAATCTTTCCCTAGGGATTTCAGGCATAAGGTTTTCAAGAATCGATCCCTCCATGGTTTGCAGGTAAAGAGTTAATTCAAAAAATATAGCATTTTTGAATAATTATTTCGATAATTCTTATAGGATTATCGAAATGAAATACTATTTCGCCTTTTAGTTAAAAGTAGCGATCATATATATGATAGAACATTTTTAGTATAGAGATGAGGCAATTTTTCAAAAACTTAGATATTATGAAAAAGAAAAGAAAAGAAAAAAGATAGCGAAGGATTATTGAGGAATCCTTAAGCCCCTTTTTGCCAGACCTTCGGCGATCTCGCCACATAGAGCCCAATAAATTGCGCAGTTTAGGACACCAGTAGTGGCTCCAAAGGCCATCTTCAAGCCCTCTGTGAGGGCTCCATCCCCCATGGGAGCATGGGTATCTATGAAAAGGTCCACAACATCCTCCAAGGTCTTTCCAGAAGGATGCCTCACAGGGATTTCATCCCTAAAAGCCTTCATGGATGCCCCTATACCAACAACCTTTGCCCCAAGCCTTTTCGCCTCCAAAGCCATATCGATGAAACCCTCAGTTACGTCAAATTGATCGCCCAGAACCACTAAATCGCCAGGACGGACTTCCGGAAGCCTTACATCCCTTCCATGGGGGGTTGGCCTGAGGGGTTTGAAGATGTTGGGTCTTGCCTCCCTTCCAACCCTTACCTCGAGTTCAGGCATATGCCCAACGTCTGCATGCCAGCAATTTCCTCCGGAAGCCAGAGTTTCGACTCCCCATTGGGCGGCCCTTTCGATTTTTCCCATCTCCTTCTCCAAGACCGTTCTAAGCTCATTCCTTACATAGTTTAGATAGTCCAACCCAAGGCCCATATCTTCCTCACCTCACCTCTCTTCGATTCCGATTCACATTCCCATTAGCCTTAATTTTAATAGCCAAGCTTCTGGAACTCCTCCCTCATCTTGGCATTCCACTCGGAGCTTCCAACTCTGAAGACACTCTTGTATATATGGGCTTCCTTGCCCCTCCGCCTGAGCTCGTCTACAAGCTCCGCGCAGATCGCCCACATTATAGCAGCGTTGGTTACGCCCGTTGTAGGGCATATTTTCGATGGGTAACCGGGAACCTCTAGACAACCATCCCCAGGCTCTGCATAGTCGTCCATTGCTAGATCGACCAAGCCCTTCAGTCCCCTTGGAGCTCCAGGCGGGTTTCTGAAGGGAAAGATGGCTATCGTCTTCGCACCTTTAGCCTTAGCCACCTCTGCCAAGCTCATATCGGAGGCATCGTCCCCCCTAACGGCGCTAATGGCGACTACATCACCTTCCTTGAGCTGGGAGCCGCTTGCATCCGGAAGGGGCTGGACCATGATGAGTCCTCCAGCCCTTCCAGTGACTTCTGAGGTTACGGCCCTTCCCTTGTCGTATACCCAGAATCTGCCTCCAGAAAGGACGGCATCGGCAATGATTTTGGCAGCCTTTAAGAGGTTTTCCGATTGTTCCTCTGAAAACCTTCTTAGGTCCCCATCGATCTTTTCGAAATACTTTCTCCCCAGCAAAGACTTCACCGCCCTTCGGTTTTAACAATCTCAGTAATAAGTTAATCGGTTAGGCAAGAAGGGCTAAGATAGTATAGTATAGGATAGTATAGGAAGGGAAAAAGGTCCTACTCTTCGAGGCTGATCGATTTTGAAATAAGGATAAGACAATAAGATTAGGAGTTGCGCGATAACGCCTAAAGATGTATATAAGATAAGAAGATGAAGGGTTTGTTGAAACTTCTAGCCCAAACCCAGAGTTAAATTTTTAAGGAATTTCGAAGCTATTCATTCCATCGATTGAAGGAGCAATTATCCTTTTTGGAAGGGAGGTTAGGCTGTTATGACGGATTATATCCTTCGGATCTCAAAAGATGAGTATGAAGAGAGGGTATTCAAAAATCTTTGCTACTATGTGGGCGTTACAAGGCAATGGGAGCCTGGATCAAAGATCTTCTTCGCAAGAAAAAAGGAAGGAAAGGACAGTTTCATAGGCCATGGAGTTATAGAGAGAATAGAGGGAACGAACTCGCTTCCTAAGGAAGAAAGGGACGAATGCCAGAGGATGGGCTGGAAGTGGAAACTCTCCTTCGGATCTTCCATTTGTAAGTACCAAGAGCCGGTCCCCATCAAGGATATTCTAGGGGAGGATTATAAACCAGGAAAATATCTTCATGGAAGAATCATTCAACCTGAGGTTGCAGAGGTTGTCCTAAAGGTTGCGCGATGTCGATAATGAATGAAACATGATACAGTATCGATGCCCACTCGAGAATAAAGGCGGATTTTGGCATTCTGTATAGAGAATAAATTCAAGTCGCATAGACGAGGCTAATGAATTTTTGCATTGATCGAGCAACTTTTTTGTATTACATTATTTATTCTGACATGATAAGAAGCTTAAGAATTCGAGGCTTCCCTTCTAATTTAAAGAAGCCCTTAGGAAAAATCCTTATTCCTTTACGGATCTGAGGGCTGAAGGTCGATAAGCCACGAAAGTCCTTCTAAGCCCAATTCCTAGACAGAAAGGTTAAATGCAAGGTTCGATAACTAGACTACCTCAAGGTTCACGCAGGAACGGATGATAAGCTTGGAACAAATGCCACTCCAGGTCCTAGAAATGAGTTTGGGCAAGATCGTACTGGTTCGCTTGAGGGGAGGTAGAAGTATTAGGGGCAAGCTGACGGGCTACGACCAGCATATGAACCTCGTCTTGGAGGAGGCTGAGGATGTCACGGACTCCTCGAACACAAAGCCTCTAGGAGCCATCATCGTCCGAGGGGATAATGTCATCATCATATCTCCATCCCCCTAGGCATTCTAAAGCCAAGGAGTGAAAAACATGGTCAAGGGAACCACCTCGGCTGGTAAATTTGGGCGGGAGAAGCTTCATATTAGATGCCGAAGGTGTGGTAGAAGATCCTATAACGTAAAAAAGGGACGTTGCTCGGCCTGCGGCTATGGGGCAAGTTCAAAAATCAAAACTTACTCTTGGAAGACGAGGAAAGTTAATAGGCTGAACCGATTAGTCTAGAGCCTTGGCTTGAGGACTTCGATTCAAGGCTAACGTCTTAGCCTTTCTTTAAGGAACCTAGCCTCCTTTAAGACGTCTCTTCGTCTAAACGCTATGAAGAATTATGCTGCGCTACGTTACGTTACACACTCGCTACCTTCGGTGCCTCAAGGTAGGCGCCCTTGAGGGCTGGTGTCACCTCCTGAATGTACCTGGCTAGAAAGCCCCCTTTGCATCTGGGCTCAGGGCGCCTCCATTTTCCAAGCCTCTCCCTCACTTCCTCCTCAGGTATGAGGAGGTCCAATCGCCTCTTCGGTATATCAATCCTTATTGGGTCCCCGTTCCTTACGATGGCTATGGGTCCCCCCTCGAAGGCCTCCGGCGTTACAAAGCCAACGATCGTTCCCGCATTTCCGCCGCCTGAATAGCGCCCGTCCGTAACCAAGTAGGTCGCCGATTCCTCTGTGCCTAGCATCTGGGCTTCTGAGCAAAGCTCCGGCATTCCTGGCCCACCCTTCGGGCCCTCATACCTAACGACGATCACATCATCGGGATCGTAATCCTCGTTCAGAAGGGCTTCCGTAGCCTCGAGTTTACCATCGAAGACCCTAGCAGGACCCGTATAGATATACTTCTCCCTCCTTACGCCAGCCGTTCTGATGATGGAGCCTCCAGGGGCGAGACTTCCCCTTAGAACCGTTAGGCCGCCAGTCCTTAGAATGGGATCCCCAAGGGGCCTAAGAACATCCTTCGATAGTTGCGTATCTGGAAGCCTATGTGGGCTGTGGAGGCTCATCCACTTCTCGAAATCCTTAAGGTTCTCACCAAGGGTTTTTCCAGTTACCGTTAGGACATCGAGGTTTAAGAGGGGGCTTAGCTCCTTCATGACGCCTAGGATCCCGCCCCTCATGTCGAGCTCCTCTAGGGTCCAGGGACCATTGGGGGATAGGTGGCTCAGGTAAGGCGTTTCTTCAGAGAGCCTTTCGAAATCCTCGATACAGATCTCGATGCCCAGTTCGTGGGCTATGGCTGGAAGATGCATGCAATAGTTCGCCGAGCCGCCGATGGCTAGTAGGACCCTAATGGCATTCTCAAAAGCCTTCCTAGTCATGATGTCTGAAGGCTTTATTCCAGCCTTCACGAGTTCTACAGCCATGGCTCCAGATCTTCTAGCCAACTCCTCATGGACGGGGGAGAGGGTATAAGTCGTGGCAGTCCTTGGCAAGGCCATGCCAAGGGCTTCCGACATGCATTGGCCTGTGGTTGCGGTACCTAGGCCCGTTCCGGGGCATCTCCTGAAGTTCAAGCCGGCTGGGATAAGGATTGATGGCTTATCTATGCGGGCTGCTGCCATCTGCATGCCAGGGTTACTTTTATCGCAGGCGCTCAGGAGAACCAGACCATCGAAATCCACATGTTTCGCTATGAGCTCCACCGAATCTGCCGTGGCATCCCTGATGGGGAGACAGTACTTCCAGGTATCGGGCTTCTCATAGCCATACCCATATCCGTCACAGGTAGCAATGGTGTTAAACTCTAGGGAGGCGCCCCCGGAGGCCTTTATGCCGTCCCTGGCAAAGCGAGCAACCTCCCTAAGGTAAAGATGTCCCGGTACGATCTCGCTCCAGGAGTTGGCTATGCCTATGAAGGGCTTCTTAGCATCCTCTGGGCTTAAGCCACATTGGACGAGGATCCAGCCGCCCTTTCGCCCTTTGTAGTACTCGCGCCAGTGGTCCCGAGCTCTCCTTCCAGCCCTCTTCCTCGTATCCTTAACCGATATTGATGACGATCCTGAAGCTTCAACCAAACCCATCACCTCATGAAAGACATCAAGCCCTATCATTTTATGCTTCGGCTATTCTATTCTTAAAAGCCATACCCTAAGAAAGCATAGGACCAATCGAAGCCCTAGCCTAGGCTTGGCAATCGTAAGCCCTTAATCGAGGAATCCCGTACGAGAGACTATGGGAGGACCCTACATCCTAGGCGTCGACGTCGGAACAACCGCCCTTAAATCGGCCCTTTTCACCCTCGATGGAAGCCTCGTGGCGGAGGCTTCCATGGAATACGGGATCCTCCATCCTATGCCCTCCTGGGTGGAGCAGGACCCTGGGGTTTGGTGGATAGCCCTTAAGGAAGCCCTAAGGCTTATCCTGAAGAAGATCGATGCCAAGGATGTCTCAGCCCTTGGGATCTGTTGCCTTTGCCCATCCGTTATACCTGTGGATGCCCATGGAAGGCCCCTGAGGAATGCCATCATATGGATGGATAGGAGGAGCGAGGAGCAGGCAGAGGGGCTGAGAAGGGAACCCGGAGAAGGGGAGTTCGCCTCTATTGCCTGCAATCGTATAGCCCCAGGAGCCTTCTCGGCTACTTCCATCCTTTGGCTGAAGGAGAAGGAAAGGGCTTCCTACGAGAAAACTTGGAAGTTCCTCCATGCCAACGGATTCTTGGGCTTAAGGCTTACTGGAAGGGCTTCCATGGACTGGACCAATGCTTCCTTTACCCTCCTCTTCGATGTAAGAAAGCGAGCATGGTCCGAGAGGCTTTGCGAAGCGACCAAGATAGAATCAGCTAAGCTACCGGATGTCCTGGCACCATGGGAATGCCTTGGTGAAGTGACGGCTGAGGCTTCGGAAGAGACGGGGCTTCCTAAGGGAATACCCGTGGCGGCGGGGGCAGCCGATAGCGCATCAGCAGCCCTAGGCGTTGGCTGCGTCGAGGCAGGCGATGCCATGGACTCCACAGGTGCCAGCACGGTCCTAGGCGTATGCGTTTCGAAACCTTCCTTCCATCCTAAGGTGCCGATCCGATGCCATTCGATACCTGATATGTGGCTTTATATAGCTCCATGCAACGCCACAGGAGCCTCCCTACGCTGGTTCAGGGACAACTTTGCAGAAGCTGAGAGGCTAGAAGCCCAGAGACTCAGCATAAGCCCCTACAGCCTCCTAGATCTTGAGGCTTCGAAGGCAGAGCCAGGTTCCAAGGGTCTTGTCTTCCTTCCTTATCTTGCTGGGGAGAGGGCTCCAATTTGGAGTCCAAAGGTCAAGGGTCTTCTCTACGGACTTACCTTGGAGCATGGAAGGGCTGATATCATAAGGGCTATTCTTGAAGGATGCGCCTATGCCCTTCGCCATAATATCGAAACCCTCGAAGCTTCTGGCGTTTCGATAGCTTCCCTTATTGCGACTGGGGGAGGAGCTAGAAGCGCCCTATGGAGGCAAATAAAGGCGGACGTAACAGGTAAGCCCATCCTTCTTACAGGAGTAAAGGAGGCTGCTGCCTTCGGTTCGGCTATTCTAGCATCGACGGTTGCTGGGTTCTATGGGGACCCTAGGAAAGCTTCCAAGGATATGGTAAAGATCCTAGATAAGTTGATGCCGAACCCGGCTCTAAGGGAAATGTACTCGAGGCTCTTCGAGCTCTATCGGAGAATTTCTGAAACCTTGGTCCTCACCCTCTCATAAATAAGGACTCGAAGCTGCCGTTTAAAGGCTTAATAAAGGCATTCTTGAGACGCCACTATCAGTCCTAGCGAAGGATCGAAAAGCCTTTAACATATGGAAGGGTAGCCTTTCAGGGGGATGGAGCCCTTTGCAGCTCGATGGGCTAAGGAAGGAGCTTAAGGCAATCTCGAGGATTTGCGGGGATAGGGGCTGGTGCCCTGGCACTAGTGGTAATATAAGCGCTAGGATTCCGGGAACTGACAAAGTCCTCATAAAGATTACGGGAAGGAGTATGGCGGAGGCTGAGGATCAGGATTTCGTTCTCATAGACCTAGAGGGCAAAGCCTTGGAAGAGGTGGAGGGAAGACCTTCCAAAGAGGTGAACTTTCACTTGGGCATATATAGAGCCAGGAGCGATGTGGAGGCCGTGCTCCATACGCATCCAACCTTTGCGACAGCTCAGGCAACAGCCACTGGATCCTTTCCTATTCTGGGGGCTTTGGCGAGTATATTGAAGAGGGTTCCTGTAATCGAATACTATCCACCCGGCTCAAAGGAGCTGGCCGAGGAAGTAGTAAGGGCTTTCAAGGACGATCCGTCTATAAGGGTTGTTGCCCTCAAGGCCCATGGCCTCGTAGCGGCAGCCTCTACGCTTAGGGAGGCTTACTACCTTACGGACTGGGCCGAGGATGCGGCCAAGTTGGCTTTCCTCGTGGCGATAATAGGTCGCCTTTAGTTTGCTCGATGAAGTTTTCGGATAAAAAGGCTTTTTGGAAAAGGAAAATAAGGGAAGGAGAGGAGAAGAATACTTGGATTCGCAAGGAATAGGCTTTAAACCTGAAGCCTTAAAGGCTTCCTGGATCGATATTACGCTTCTCCTTTCGTTTGTTTTCTTTCGAATTTTGAAGGTAAAGGATTTTCGCCTTTTGGAGGGTTGCCGATGCTTATTCTTATAGCTGGAGACTTCTTCATCAAACCCTCTGTCCTTAAAGGATACGTAGAGAAAGAGCTCTCGAAGATTAAAGAGCTAGAACCCCTTCAATTCCGTCTCTTGGACTGGAAGTTCTTTAGGGAGGGAGAGGTATCCTACACGGGCGCCATTCAGCCAATAGGCGTCAGGGAGGCCGCCGGAAGCCCTGAAGACCTCATGAAGGAGGTTCGAGGAAGCAAGCCTGGAGTCCTTATAGTCCATGGTGCCCCCGTAACTAAAGAAGTCATGGAAGCCGCTGAGGGGCTTAGGGTCATAGGATGTACGAGGGGAGGACCCGTCAATGTGGATGTAAAGGCAGCGACGGAAAGGGGGATACCAGTCCTTTTTACGCCTGGGCGGAATGCCGATGCCGTTGCGGACTTCACGATGGGGCTCATTTTGGCTCAGCTCAGGAATATCGCAAGGGCTCATGACGACCTAAAGAATGGATTTTGGAACCTTGCCTACAATAGGTACGAAAGCCTTGGCTTTGAGTTGAAAAACAGGGTTCTGGGAATTATAGGCTTAGGTCATATAGGCTCGAAGGTGGCTGAAAGGGCTAAGGGCTTTGGGATGAGGGTCATAGCCTATGATCCCTACGTAAGCGAAAAAAAGGCATTGCGTATGGGAGTTAGGCTCGTATCCCTGAAAAGCCTCCTAAGGAGGTCCGATATCGTCTCGCTCCACTGTCGCCTGACAAAGGAGACAATAAGGCTCATAGACGAAAAGGCAATTTCCCTCATGAAGCCTACAGCAATCCTCGTGAACACATCAAGGGGAGGGGTCGTCGATACGGAGGCGCTATACAAGGCTTTATCTGAAGGAAGGATCGCAGGGGCCGCTCTCGACGTCTATGAAACGGAGCCCTTGGGGAAGGATAGCCCTCTTCTTAGGCTTCAGAACGTCACTCTAACATCCCACATAGCGGGCTATTCGAAGGATGTGGTCCATCGCTGCGGGCGTATGATAGCCTCGGATCTTCGAAGGTTTTTCACAGGGAAGAAACCTAGGTACATATACAACCCTGAGGTTCTCGGAGAGAAGGGGCAAAAGGAAAGGATAGGAGGCTATAAACTATAACCTAAGGGATACCTTTATCCGATGAATCCTTCATATTCCATAAAGGATGAGGTTGGATGGTAGAGAACTATATCCATAGAGTAGGAAAAGCCGGTCGCGTTCATGTCTTAAGGCTAAAACCTAACAGCGACCTTTTGGATTCTATTATGGAATTCGTCGAAAGGGAAGGCATTAAGGCTGGCATCATTCTCTCTGGAACAGGTCTCTTGAAAAGGGGACGCCTTAGGAACTGCAAGTCCTTCCCAAAGGATTTTCCCATAACGGATGAGAACAGAGCCTACATGGGCTTTGAGAGACCCTTGGAACTCCTTTCCCTCTCCGGTAACATAAGCGAGGTTGAGGGAAAGCCCTCCGTCCATGCCCATGTTGTCCTTTCCTTCGTTGATGGCGATCGGATCATCGCCTTAGGAGGGCACCTCATCGAGGGCTGTATCATCTACGGATTCGCTGAGATCTTCATCATGGAGCTTGAGGACATAAAAATGGAGAAGCGATTCGATAAGGTAACGAAGACTCTCCAGCTCTTCGAGGAATAGAATAGAATAAATCAAATCAAATCAAATAAAAAGAAAAGTTCCTCTAAATCCTTAGGAACCTTGGGAGCCCAGGTCGTATAGGATCTTTAATAGCTCAATAAGCTTCTCATCCCTGCGCCTTGCGATTTCTTCCAAGGATCTTTCCCTAAGGTACTGATATGCTTTAATCCCTTCTACAAGCTTCTCCCTTGCCGATGGGGGGATGGACTTCCATTTGGCTAGGGACTTCCATCGTTCTTCCATAGCGGGTCCAAGGTGGCGGAGGTAATATTCGATGCCTCCCTTTCCGCCGGCCAAGTGATAGCTTATGTGGGGTCCTAGGATGGCCCAGCGAAGGCCAGGTCCCGCCGATACAGCCTTATCGACATCCTCAAGGCTAGCGACGCCTTTATCGACCAAATCGATGGCTTCCCGCCACAAGGCGGCCGCTAGGCGGTTTCCTACAGTTCCAGAAACCTCCTTTCTTTGTACAACGACGATTTTTCCAAGTTTTTCCATGAAAACCTTCGCTATATCTATGGTATCTTGGCTAGTCGCCTTCCCTGGTACGATCTCGACCAAGGGCATTAGATGGGGAGGGTTCCAAGGATGAACGGTTATGCATCTTTCTGGCCTTTTCGTAACCCTTTGGATGATACTCATTCTCAGGGTTGATGTACTACTCGCTAGGATGGCTTCGGCGCGTGCCGAGGCATCCATAAGCCTGAAGACCTTCTTCTTTTCCTCATAATCTTCGAATACGGATTCTTGCACATAATCCGAATCCCTCACAGCCTCCTGAAGGCTTTTTGTAACCCTTATCCTATCGAGGGCATCTTGGCAGATCGCTTCATCGATAATTCCCGTCTCAACGAGGAAGGAGAGGTTTTTCCCTATTTTCGATAGGGCGTTTTGGAGGATCACCTCCCTAATATCTTGGAGAAAAACCTCGTATCCCTTCCAAGCGAAGAGGGTAGCCCAGCTATGGCCGATGAGGCCTGCTCCAATGCATGCGAGTTTTCTGATCCTCATTTCTATTCAAAAAAGGAGGAGGAAGCGGATCTTAAGGCTAGGGGGTCTTGAGGAGTTCGAGGATCGCTTGGGCTCCTATCTCCGCGTGCTCGAAGGGCCTTTTCTCTGGAGTTCTGAGATTGAGAACCTTCACGGCGCACCTAGCCGCGTTGGCGGCTGCTATGGCATAGCCTCTATTGACCTGTTGCTGGAGTTCTACCTCTTCGGGGGTTTCGATGTCCCTTCCAGCCCTTGGGATGCTCACGCTTCCAACTGCCGTCGTTTCGGGTGCCTTCAAAGAGATATCCTTCAAACGTCTCTGGAGGACGACTTGGGGATCGAACTCAAGCAAAAGGATTACATCGGGCTTGAGGAACTCCGCCACCCGATCGGGAAGCCCTGGATAGAAGCCTCTGGTCATCTTCACGGAGGCATGGGTATCTATAAGGAGGTCCCCCGAAAGGCTTGCAATTTCCTTGGCCGCCTCCTCCTGAAGGGCTTGATAAGCCTCCAAGGATAGCCTTTTTCTCATCTCATCCCTGTCTTGGATCCCATATCTTTCCTTGGCTATTTTAAGCATCTGATCGCCGAAGTTGACGATCTTAATATCGGGCTTGAGCTTCTGAGCTGCCTTCATAATCGTAGACTTACCAGCTCCCGGAACAGCCACAAGAACGATCCTCATCGCAAAAACCTCTTCGTTCTTTCAGGTTTTACGTTTTTTTATTTTACTTTTACTTTTTCTTTCCACCTACCTCCAAAAAAGAGGCTACAAAACCTCGCCGGGCTTCCTGTATTCTGGACCGTTGAACAAGATCGTCGGAAAATTTTCAAGGTTGAGCTTCTCCCCATCGAACAAACCATCCTCTACATGGGCAGCCACAACTTGACCGACGAAGAGGGTATGGGTTCCTGGCTTCATAGAGGCAACGACCTTACACTCGATGTTTATGGGGCACTCTTTGATCATTGGCGCCGAGACAACTCGACCTGGCTCCATGGTTAAGCGGGCTTCCCTGAACTTATCCGCTTCCCTCCCCGAGAGGGTTCCACAAAGCTTTGTCGCCTCGATGAGCTTCGTGGAGGGTACATTGATGACGAACTCCCCCGTTTCCTTGATAAGGTTGTGGGAAAAGCGATTCTCCTTAATCGATATTACAAACATGGGAGGATCATGGGAGGCCACCGTTACCGCGGCTACCGTGATGATATTTGCCCTTCCCTGAGGGCTTCTGCAGGTTACGAGAACCGTTGGCTTTGGTCCTACTAGGGAGCCAATTCTAGGGGAAAGATGGATACTACGCTTCGCCAAGAATTTCACCAGCTATAAAGGAATTCCTTAAAGGATTTTATAGTTATGAATTTTTGTTGAGGTTGGATTTCTAAGGGTTGATTGAAATTCGGTAACGAAGAATCCCTGAACCATTAAGATCCTAAGGGGACGATCCTTTGAATCCATCCCTTTTTTTTCACATCGAGGCTTTAATACTATTTTTAGGGGACCCATGGACGGCTTACTATCATTTTTGGCGCTCTTTCTTGCCATAGTAGGCGGTCCACTTTAGCTTCCTTGGATCCCTTCTAAGGTCAAGCATGTTTACTCTACAACGCCTAGAGCAGAACCATTGGATGGATCCATCCCTTCGTACATACATTACGCCTGTTCCAGGGGGAAATCCCCGACCACAGAAGGTGCAGACCCTTTCTCTAGGCATTCCGGATCAGATCCTAGTGCTTTATTCCTAATCTTTCCTTCCGAAGGATCGCCATCATTCTTCCATTTTTCTTTTCTTTTCCCTTCGCTATGCTTGCTTCCTATTGTTTTTCGTTTCTCTTCTTTTTTACCTAAGCCTCCGGCCCTCCCTCTCCGTTTCCCTGAGCATGAGGATGTCGCCAAGCCTTACAGGACCCTTTACTATCCTTGAAAGGACCCTTCCCTTCTCCGGTCCATCGATAATCCTCACCCTTACGAGTTGGACCTCCCCAGTAACGCCCGTCCTCTCGCCTATTTCGATGACCTCAGCCGGTGTTAAGGGTCCTGCTTGCCTTGTTCTGGAGCTCATAGGGGAGGCCTCCGGAAGCCTATGTCTTGGGCTTAGCCCTGCGGATGGCGTTTATCCTTTCGATAAGATCCTTGAGGGGATCCGATGCTTCCCCTGGCTCTATGACACATGATGCAGATGTAGGAACCTCTATGCCTGTCGAGATACCGAGCTGCTTCTTGGATGGTACGTAAACATAGGGAATCTTCCTCTCCTCGCAAAGGAGGGGGAGATGGGCAACTATCTCTGGCGGATCGACATCCTCGGCGATGACAACGAGCTTGGCGAGCCCCCTATCCACGGCCTTCGTGACCTCATTGGCACCTCTCTTGAGCTTTCCTGAGGACCTAACCATGGAAAGGAGTTCATAGGCTGCATCCGCTAGGTCTTTAGGGACCTCAAACCTCACATAGAAGGGTTTGGACACTTCGCCTTCCTCCATAGCTTTGGCGATATGAAATAAATTCTTCCCTTAAGAAGATTTCGTTTTTTCTTAAGCTTTCCCTAAGCCCGAAGTCATAGGGCTAGGAAGGGGGGCACCCTTCCTTCGGGCTCAGGGCGTGGATACGGATGAGACCGATCCTAAGCTCCTCATCCTTAAGCCTAAAGGTTGCCATATGGGATCCCTCAGGCGGTTCTCCCTTCTCCAAAGAAAGGGCTAAGGTTTCGGAGGCTATGTAGCCACCCCACATCTCAAAAACCCTTGTGAGCTTAGGTCCAGCCTTATAATAAAGGCGAATGTAGTCGGCTATATGGAAGCCGGCCTCCTTTCTCTGATCTTGAACCCTGCGTACGATTTCCCTGGCTAAGCCTTCGGCCTCGAGTTCCTCGGAGATTTTCGTATAGACGCCAACAAGGATTCCGCTTTCCTCATCCTCCGATACCGAGTAATCCTTCCTAGGGATCTCCAAAACCTCAACCTCTTCGGGGAGAAGGGTTATGACCTTTCCATCGACCTCCAAGGTTGCGGGATTGCCCCCCCTCAGGATATGGGGAAGGGCTTCCGAAGCCTTGGAAGCCAAGGCTTCCTTTATCTTTGGAAAGAGGCTTCCGTACTTGGCGCCAAGGATTTCGCTCCTTCCTTTCAATTCATATTCGAAGAGGGCTTCACGCCCTACGAAGGCAATCTCCTTGACATTCAGCTCATCCTTCACGAGGTCAGAAAGTGGACGAAGGGCTTCGATCTTCGATGGCTCAGCTACCACAAGGGCCTTCTCTAGGGGCTGGCGTAGCTTTATACCGGCCTTATTCCTCGCCGAACGGCCGAGGCTAGCGACCTTGATGGCTAATTCCATGTCTTCCAATATCTTGTAATCGATCTTCGATTCGTCAGGGATAGGCCAATCGTTCAGATGGACGCTCTCCGGAGCCTTAGGATCCACGCTTCGCACAAGGTTCTGGTAAATCTCCTCGGATAAAAAGGGGAGGAAGGGAGCCAGAAGCCTTGAAAGGGTTACGAGGCATTCGTAAAGGGTTTCGTAGCCGGCATTCTTGTCTAGGCTCTCCTCACTCTTCCAGAATCTTCTTCTTGATCTTCGGACGTACCAAGTCGAAAGATCCTCCACGAATTCCTGAATCCTGAAAGCAGCCGTATAAACGTCGAAGTCCTCCAAGGCCTTCGTAACATTCTTTATGAGGATTTGAAGCTTCGATAGAATCCATCTATCCAAGCTTGTCCTTTGATATTCGCCCTTATGGGGCTGCCATCGGTCTAGGCGGGCATAGGTGACGAAGAAGCTATAGACATTCCACAGAGGTATTATGAAATCCCTTCTGACCTCTTCCGCCTTCTTATAGCCGAAGAGGATGTTGCCTTCAGGCCTGCTCGTACAGTATATCCAGCGCATGACATCGGCACCCATGCGCTCGACGGCTTCATCGAACCATATGACGTTACCCCAAGACTTGTGCATCTCCCGCCCATCCTCGGCTAGGACTAAACCATGACCGAGACAAGTCCGGAAGGGGGCCCGACCTTCGAGGATCGTGCTCATGGCAAGCATGGAGTAGAACCAGTTTCGAAATTGCCCAGGAAGGGATTCGCATATAAAGTCGGCAGGGAACCATCGTTTCCAGTAGGACCTATCATGCCTATAGTTAAGCGTGGAGAAGGCTACGATTCCAGCATCGAGCCATGGATTTCCCACATCAGGTATGCGGGAAACCTTTTCGCCGCATCTGGGGCATTTTATCTTAACGGCATCGATCCAGGGTCTATGGGGCGTATGCCCTTCGAAGACTTCCCATCCCTCTATAGCCTTTTCCTTAAGCTCCTCCTTGCTTCCTATTACCTCAAAATGCCCGCAGGCTTTGCATTCCCAAATCGGCAAGGCTAGACCCCAGTATCTCTTCTTCGATATCATCCAGTCGCCCATATTGGAAAGCCAATCGAGCTCTTGCTGAAGCCCATATTCGGGAATCCATCGGACCTCCTTGGCCGATCGCATGATCTGGTATCGAAGGTTTTTGGCAACTTCCTCCTCGCTTAGCAGGTCCAAGGGCTTTGGGAGCTTCTCCCCCATGGAGATGAACCATTCATCCACGAGCCTAAAGACGAGTTCGCTACCGCATCTCCAGCAAACTGGATAGCGATGAACATAATCCTCAGCCTTCAGGAGGAGGCCCTTCCTTTGAAGCTCCTCAACGACGGGCTTGGCAACCTCTTGGGCAGTCTTTCCCGTTAGCCATGAAAAGCCTTTCTGGAAGACGCCGAATTCATCCAGAGGAGCCAATATTGGAAGGCGTTCCTGAATCCCGAGCTCGAAGTCTTCCTTTCCGCATCCTGGCGCTATATGGACGATACCTGTCCCTTCGGATTCGCTAACTCCCTCCCAAAGGATTACGGCATGGGCATCGGGAACGCCCGCCTCTTTTACGGCCGGAAGCTCGTCGAAGGGGCCCTCGTAGGCTATACCTTCAAGGTTCGAGCCTCTGATCTCCTCTAGGATCTCATAGCCATCCTTTAGGGTTCTTTCTAGGGCTGCCTTAGCCAGTATGAAGGTTTCTTCGCCTTTCCTAGCCCTTACATAGGTGATGTCCGGATGGACCGCCGCGGCCACGTTGGAGCTTAGGGTCCATGGCGTCGTCGTCCATATGAGAAGGGATTCTCCAGGCCGACCTTTGATAGGGAACCTAACGGTCAGTGCCAGGTGGGTAAGCTCCCTATAGCCCTCCGTGGCTATCTCATGCTCCGAGAGGGCTGTAGAGCATCTGGGGCACCATGGCATAACGTCCCTTCCCTTGTATATCCAGCCCTTTTCATGGCATTTTTTCAAAACCATCCATATGGAGTAATTATTCTCGTCGGAGAAGGTGAAGTAGGATCCTCCGAAGCCCGGAGCTCCCAGCATCCCCACGACCTGCTCAACCGTTCCGGAAAGGATGCCGGATTGGGGACCTTTCACCTCTATCAATTCCGAAGGCCCTTCAAGCTTATCGGCAAGCTTGCGAAGGGTTTCTGGATCATCCCACTCCATCCAGTAGCCAAGCCTGATGGACTGTTCAACGATGTTGGCGGCGTAGCGAAGGACCCTCTGCTTGCAACGCTTGACGAATTCATCGATGCCATAGGCTTCGATCTCGCGCTTTGATTTGAAGCCCAATTCCTTCTCCACTTCGACCTCTATCCAAAGCCCTTGGCAGTCGAAGCCATTCTGATAGCGAAGCTCAAAGCCACGCATAGCCTTGTATCGCTGGAAGAGGTCCTTGTACGTACGACCCCAAGCATGATGGACTCCCATGGGGTTATTAGCCGTTATAGGGCCATCTATGAAGGACCAGGGAGGGCTTCCGCGTCTTAGAGCCCTAAGTTTGTCGAAAATCTTTCCCTCAGCCCAGAACCTTAGGATTTCTCGTTCAAGCTTAGGTAAATCGACCTTTGGACCAACTTCCCTGAACATGGCAGCCTATCAACCCCTGGGGATTTATATTCTTATTTTTGCATGGGGCCTCGCTTCGCTTGGATTCGATTCGCTTCGCTTCGATTCGTCTCCCCCCTCGCGACAAGCATGGAGCATTCTCGGGAACGATAGGAATAAAACTTTAGGCTCGCCTTTTCCCCGCCTAGAGTTTGACTTTGATTTTAACTTTGGCTTTAGCCTTGAACTATGAGTTGGGTTTGAGTCAGCCTTTGAGCTCGTCTTCGATCCCATTTTCAACTCCGCATCTGGGTTTAAATTTAAGTTTGACAATTCTGAAGGGATTAGATATAGGCTAAGGAAGGAAAAATTGGAAGCGAATTTGGTAATCCCTCACTTTTGATCCCAGATTCCAAATCGATGGCTGGAATATAAGAATTACCCTGTAAGGGGCGATGCTGCAACCTTAAGCCTATCGTTCTTTCGAGGCCAGGGAAGATTGAAATTGAAATCGAAAACTTGCCCGGATGTCATGCCTTTTTATCGATTATTCGTAAGGAATCTCGTCTCCAACACCCATTAAGCCTATTATTATCAGGAAAGTCCTATGACTTACGAATATTACAAAAGGAGGCTACCAGCCAGCTCTGCTAGGATCTTCGCCGTTTCGATGAGGGATGCCACCTCGACATACTCATCAACACCATGGATATTTCCTCCATGGGTTCCAAAAGAAACGGTTGGAATCCCGAGCCCCTTGATAAGCCAGTGGGCATCCGTAAAGCCCTTAAGCCCTCCTATATCCAGTCCTTTTCCAAGGACTTTATGGGCAGATGATTGGAGGGCTTGAACGATAACCTCATCCTCAGAGATCTCTGCTGGCTCCACGGCTATGATCTCTCGGATCTCAAACCTGAGGGATTCATCCGTGGCTTTTAGCTCCTCAAGGACCTCCCGAACCTCTCGTCTAGCTTTCTCCAAGTCCTCAAATCCTGGAACAACCCTTCGATCTATGGTCATTAGGCATTTGTCGGGGACCATGTTTCTCTGGATTCCCCCTTGGATGACCGATATACCGATAATAGGCTCTCCGACAAGGCTATGGCTCCGCTTCCTCCAGCCAAACCTCTCAGGAATTTGGAGGAGGGCATTGGCAATCTTTATAGCCTTATGGATGGCGTTCACACCCTTTTCTGGCGTGGCTGCATGGGCAGCCTTTCCAAAGACCGTAAGCTCGAAGCCATAGTCCCCCTTATGGCATACATAGATCTTATGGTCTCCTCCCTCGCATATGACCGCATAGTCGCCCATAATTTTTCTCTCGACGCACCATTTGGTTCCGAAATAACCTCCCCTCTCCTCATCAACAACGAACTCAAGGATGAGGTCCCCTTTAGGCTTGACCTTGGCATCCTTGAAAGCCTCTACGACTTCCAGCATGGCTGCTAGTCCTCCCTTCATGTCTTGGGATCCCCTTCCATAGAGCCTTCCATCGGAGATCTCTCCTCCGAAGGGATCGCGGTTCCACTGGGAGCCTTCGCCCACGGGAACCGTGTCCATATGACCGTTGTATATCAAAACCGGCCTTCCGATACTACCCTTAAGGATTCCTACAACATTAGGCCTTTTGGCATCAAAGCCCCCAACCTCAAGCTCAAGGCCTAAGCCTTCGACCTTATTGGCGAGGAAGGATGCGATCCTTTCTTCTTCCCCTGAAAAGCTTGGAATGGCGACGAGTTCCTTGGTCATGGAGATGAGGCGCTCGGGCTTTACATATCGGGATAAGGATAAGGGTAAGGTTGAGGACATCCTTATCAGCCCAAGGTTTCCGATAATGAGGCTTTTGAACTGAACTGTACCTTCGAGCCTTCTTTCTCGCCTTTAAGAAGTTTCCGGGGGGTTTAAGCCTCTCCATCGGTTATATGGAGAACGTTCCCATCGGGGTCCTTGAAGAAGGCGATTCTTCGCCCCGACCTGGGCTGAAAGAAGGGGCCTATGTGGAAATCCACCCCACGCCTCAGAAGCTCTTTATAGGTTTCATCAAAGTTTTCAACCTTGAGGGCTAGATGGACGAAGCCGACCTCATGCTCATGACGCTCCCGGCGGAAGGGCTTCCCCTCAACCATACCATAGAGGTCGATGCAGGCCTCACCGGACTTTAGGAAAACAGTTTTCATGCCCCTCTCTGGAGGAGTTTCTCCCCTGATTTCGAAGCCCAGTTTTTCCGTGTAGAACTTCACGGAACGCTCAAGATCCTCCACGAGAATCGTAACATGGTCTATACGAAGGAAGGGCTTCATACTCAACACCTCCCAAGAAAAAAGGAGGGGGATGTAGATAAAGAAAATGTCCAATCAAAACCAAACTCAAATCCATCATTTCCCCCTTCTTATGAGATCATCGAATAAGCCTAAAAAGCGATTGGATTAACTTTATTGCAGGAAGTACTATCCTAAATAAAGGATGAGGATTCATAGTTAATGGCGGCGGTATTATACGATATGAAATACCGAAGGTTCGGTAGATTAAATTGGGAAGTCTCTGTGCTAGGTTTTGGCGCCATGAGACTACCTACAATTGATGGAGATCCGAGTAGGGTGAATGAGCCTGAAGCCATAAGGATGATAAGATACGCCATAGATCATGGTTTAAATTACATCGACACGGCTTATCAGTACCATGGTGGAAATAGCGAGGTTGTTGTTGGAAAGGCCCTAAAGGAAGGTTATGGTGGCAAGGCTAGGGTTGCCACGAAGATGCCGATTGGTAGGATTAGCAGAAGCGAGGAGATGGATGATATTTTAAATGAGCAACTAAGGCGACTACAACTAGATCATGTCGATTTCTATCTTCTCCACGGTCTTAACAGAGATCGATGGCGAAAGACCTTAGAATTGAATGCTCTAGAATGGGCTGAGCGACAGATCGCCGAAGGAAAAATTAGGTATCTTGGGTTCAGCTTCCACGATGAGTTTGAAATCTTTAAGGAGATAATCGACGGCTACGATGGATGGACATTTTGTCAGATCCAATTGAATTACGTCGATAATGAGAACAGCAGGAGAACTCCGGGAATAATGGGCCTCAATTATGCGGCCTCCAGGCGGCTTGCTGTTGTAGTAATGGAGCCCCTAAAGGGCGGCTTGCTTACAGTTACGCCTCCAAAGGAGGTTCAAAGCATATGGGATAGGGCTGAAGTTAAACGGTCTAGGGCTGAGTGGGCGCTCCTATGGGTTTGGAGCCATCCGGAGGCCTCGGTTGCATTAAGCGGAATGAGCACGATGGATCAGGTTATCGAGAATCTCCGTATCGCCGACCTTTCTGGTTCGAGTATCATTAGCCCCAAAGATTTTGAGGTCCTTGCCAAGGTTAGGGAAAAGTATCTCGAGTATGGCTTCATCGGATGCACGGGTTGCCGATACTGTATGCCATGCCCTCAAGGCACCAGAATACCAGATATCTTAAGTTTCTATAACGAACTGCTCAGCTCCGATGATTCCAAGAGGCTTGGGATCATAGAGAGATACAACGCAACCATTCCGCCTGAGAATAGAGCTGAGGCATGCATTGGATGCGGCGCATGTGTAGAGAAATGTCCTCAAAATCTACCGATCCCGAGGCTTCTCTCGAATACACAAAGATTCTTAAGAATAACGACTCAGCAAGACTCTAGAAGCGAAGATAGGTAAGTTTCAGGCTATGGAAGGGCCCTTGTAGAATCGAATTGAAAAATGTGAAAGGGCGAATGGCCTTGATTCGATCTTCTATTCCGCATTCGTTCTCATTCTACTCTTCTTTCTGTTATTCCTTTTTTTGTCCCTCAAGTCTCTGGTTCAATTACGGCTGCTGTACCCGTTGCGGATATCAGGACTAATCCCTCGAAAACTTCAGAGGTTTCTAAATCTAGGTTCAACACTGCGTTGGCTCCGATGCTCCTAGCCCTACTTCTCAACCTCTCTATGGCTTCCATCCTCGCCTTCTCGATTTCTGAGGTAAAGGCTGAGACCTCTCCTCCCAGTATTGATTGGACACCTGCTACTAACTTGCCTCCCAACCCCCTTGTCCTAGCCGTCAGCCCCGAAACGATACCAAGAACTTTCTTAACTTTGTAACCTGGAACGGATGGTGTCGTGACTATGATCACATCAGAAGACGTATAAACGACTGGGGCCTCGACTTGGGCTCCGCATCTAGGACAGAACTTGGCATCTTCTGAAACCTCAGCCCCGCACCGTGTACAGAAGGGCAAAGAACATCATATAAAATTTCGTGTCCTCCTAGAAAAAGCTTCTTTCCATGGCATTTCCTTTTTGAAGGCTTATTTGAAGACGATCGTCAAGAGGGCGGAATCGATAATGGAAAGAAGGGTATGTTGATAGAAGAAGATGATGTAATGTATAGTAAGAGTTTTCCCTAGGAACTGGAAAATGGCTTAAAGGTTTTATGGCATTCCTTAGGGCTCTAGCATCATGGCTCAATCTTCTTTTTTATTCGTACAGGATTGTTAGATGCTGGCCTTTTTCAAGGATTAATGAATTGGCAAATTGTAATTCTTCCCCAAACTTTTCAAAGGCAACTTCCCTTTTACAGACCTTTACGGCTTTTACCTTCCTTTCCTTCAGGAATGGCAGGCTCACGGTCTTGATTTTTAACCTTCCATAGAGGACGGTTAGGATGGCTTCCTTTTCCTTGATTTCAAAGGTACCCCAACCCATTCCGGTCGACCAAAAGCACTTAAACTTTCCATTTCCATATTGGGGATTGAATCCTATTTTTTCCCTCACCATATCAAATTGAAAACCGCTCAGAGCCAACAATAATGCGTATGAAGCCATGGAACGCGAATAGTTGCTCCCACATTCGATTTCGTTCCAAGGATTTCTTTTTTCCCCATCGTACCGGTCCCTAACAGCCTTAACAATCTCAAGGCCTTCATCGATAAGCCCCTCTTGAATCATATGGGATGCGACGGCATACTCAAATCCTGCCATCGTCTCCTCGGAGTAGGGAACCGGTATCGTGGGTTTCGCTACGCCCTCGGGAAAGCTGCAGATTATGGTTCCAGCCTCATCGTTCAGGCTGAAGATTCTGCAGGGATTAAAGAAGTGCCGCATACTTTTCTTAAAGTTATATCTGTAGATGGATTTTAGAGCCCTCTTAACCTTTCCTTTATCGAAGATCTCGCCAAGGCCGCATATGTTGGCATGCCATTGAGCCAGCACTTGATCGATGCCACAGCCTTCGCCGATCTGATATTTGATCTCTCCGTGCTCCTCGTCCCAATAAACTTCTAGGATTGAAGGATCCGAGATACGATAGCTCTCGAGGATGGACTTGTCCCTTAGGTTAATTTTTTGATAGAAGTATTGGCCGTTAAACAGATGTTCCTCAACCCATCTCTTTCCGGCGATGAAAAGAAGCCGATATTCTTCCGCCTTCCCTTTCTCGCCAAGATAATCCGCCATCTCCGCGCCGGCCTTTAGGGCGGCTAGGTATAGACCCGTGAGCCAAGGATTCGGTCCGAAAAGCTCCATATCTAGGGTATGATGCTGCCTTCCCTCAAGGACCCCATCCTTATCTAGGTCCCATCTATCCTCATTGGTCCCAGCCCATGCAAATTCGATGGATTTCGATACGGAAGGCCATTTTGATCTTAGCCAATCTTCGTCGCCAGTGAACTTCCAGTAGGCATAGGCTCTGATCACGCTACCGAATTGCCCGTCTACGGCAGCGT
This sequence comes from Bathyarchaeia archaeon, assembly GCA_038850515.1. Lineage (GTDB taxonomy): Archaea > Thermoproteota > CALKCG01 > B24 > JAGTQN01 > JAGTQN01. The sequence goes on along the minus strand of JAWCLV010000019.1, from coordinate 1,878 downwards.
GGGCAAAGCTCCATTGACCAGAACCTAGGGGCAACTGGAGGCGGAAGCTTATTCGTCCATCCTCACGCTCATCATATTCGTAATGTAGGTCCCACATGGAACGATCGAGCCTTGGGAATAGGAATATTGGGGCGTAGGCATAGTTCCATACATGCATGCAACTTCCTTCGCAGCATCCAGAGTCGATGCGGCATCCTTCGAATCCATAGAGGGATCCATCCTCCAGGCGTATAACCGTAGGGGATTTCAGGATCGAAAGGTTTGATGAGATCGCATCTATGACAGGGGCAGGTAAGGTTGAGGAGAAGAGGGCATCCCGGAAGGCCAAGGTTTCGCCATAGAGCCTTTCCCAATTTTTTAGGCAATATAGGGCCGTTTCGACGGAGTTATGGAATATCTTGGAATAATAGTTCTTCCATATTATGGGCTTCCCAGACTTCTCAGCCTTCCAATAGTTATAGCAGTTCGGAAAGTTCCAGGTTATTAGAAACCTCGCCTTCCCAGTCTTTCCAGGCTTAACCTTTATATGGGCGGCAAGGGCTCCATGGTCCCTTAATCCTCCTTGGGGCTTTTGGTATCGGCGATTCTTAAGCTTGCCAGGCGAATTGAAATCCTTCCAGTATACATAGAAGGCATCAAACCATCGCCCTCTAAACCAGTATTCCTGATAGCTTACTTCTGGCGCATCTGTAGCGATCGTCAAATCTCCAAATTCCGGGCTGTCCTCCGGAATCCCCTCCGAAGCCATTTTTATGAGATGGGCATCGTCCTTTTCTTCATAAGCGTTAATCGTCTTGCCGACAGGAAGGGGGTTTTGAGCGACAAGGCATACCGTGTATTCGATTTCCCGATCGGTCGTATTCTCGATTTCTATTTCAAAGAAGGCCGCCGGAAGGCTAGATTCTAGGTCGTTAAGGGGGATGAAGGGATTGAAGGCCGTCATCTGGACCTTTCCAGGAAATCGCTCATCCCTGAACCTTATCTTGGCTATGGGATAGGTACCTTCGAACTCAGATTCTTTAAAATGAGGAAAGCCAGCCATATATTCCCTTGGAGGGCCGAAGCCGAAGGATCCAGACGTAGCCTTAGAAAATTCGCCCATGTAGGGAGGCGGGAGGTCGCTATTTAGGATCCTCGCATCCAGAACCTTCCCTTCAGCCTCAGCTTTAACGGCGAAATGCGAGGCGCCGTTAACGCTGCCCTTATTGGGTCTGTTGAAGATCTCCCAATCGATCAAGCGTCCATTCCCAGCCAGCCCAATACAACCAGCTCCAATGCCACCGATGGGGAAGGAGATCGTTATGGCTCTACGATCCCTATAGAGGAAGTAGGAAATATCGGATGCCGATGAAGAAGCGGAAGGCTCTTCCTCCATTATTGTCACCTTTCTCCACGGGTAAGAAAGCCAAACTTCTTTAAATCGTTGCTCCTGAAACCTCTTAGGCATGGATCCAAAATATAATAGTGTTAGGGATGCATGAAGAGCTGGATTAAAAAAGCCTAGTAGCCCTTAGCATCCCTTCGAAATGTTAGGTTGCCTCTAAAGCCTTTTCTCGATCACCTTCCAAGCCTCTACTCGAAGCCTTCATTAAAAAGCGACTTCAATATGGCAATCCAGAGGCTCTTGGATAGCCCTATAGGCTTTTGAAGGGCCGTCTCAGTTGGCCTTCTGGCATTGTAAGGAAAAGGGCAAAATTTGAGGCATAGTTATAGTTCTAAAAGATTTCAGAGGATTCTTTAAGCGTATCGTATTTCTTTGGATAGTAGCGGAGGCGCCTTACCTAGAATGGAAAGGGATACGGGCGAGAAACCCTTCGAAACGCTGCAGATAGAGGTTAGCAACAGATGCAACCTTGATTGCATAATGTGTATAAGAAG
>JAWCLV010000018.1:0-34924 GCA_038850515.1 Bathyarchaeia archaeon | reverse complement strand
CTGTTGACGAGGACGGCTCCTGTCTTTTCATCGATAGAAAGGGCCTTTGGCTTTGTAGGGCAGGCTTCGACGCAGGGATAGTCGTGGCATTGGGCGCAGAGATGGGGGATCTCAACGCCTGGAACAAGGGCAAAAATCCGAATCCTAGAGGCTTCTGGCCATATCTTTCCTTCGTGGCTGAGGCTGCAGACGATCTCGCAAAGGCGGCATCCAGAACATCGTGGATAGTCCCTAACGATCCAAACAGGGTTTGTGAATTGTTTTGCTGCCATAGTGATCCAATAAAATTCGTCCTTTTGATTTTTAAGTTTTTCACTGGAGCTCGATCCGTCCGATCAATTAAGCTTCGTAACGGGAAACGCTAAGGACGAAGAGAAAGGCCTTATCTTTAGGGAATCTTAGCCTTTCTATAGAGTAGAGTTTTGAGCTTTAGAGATAGAGATAGAAATAAAGATAAAGCTTCCTCGATGCTTGGAAGAAAAGGGATTTCAGATCGAAGTATGGAATGAAAAGAATAGGAAAGGGAAAAGAAGTCCTATATGGTGATCCCATGCCTAGCTTCGCGCATATGGCCGATATTCATCTTGGAGCCCATAGGGAGCCTATTCTTCAAGACCTTGAATTAAGGGCCTTCAAGCTTTCTTTCGACGAATGTCTTCGAAGGAAGGTCGATTTCATCCTCCTTACGGGAGATCTCTTCAACGTCGGGATCCCAGACCTCGGCCTCGTTAATGAAGTGGTTAGGAAGCTAAGGCAGATGAAAGAAAATGGGATCCCTGTATATGCCATCTATGGAAGCCACGACTATACCCCTACAGGAACCTCGATAATAGATATCCTCGATAGCGCAGGTTTAATTAAAAAGATTACCAATGGAGATTATGGTCCCGATGGAGCCCTAAGGCTTCGTTTTACCTTAGATGCGAAGACAGGGGCCAAGCTTACGGGCCTTTCAGCTAGGAAGATGGGTCTTGAAACAAAGCTATTTGAAAGGCTCGATCGAAGGAGACTTGAGGAGGAAAAGGGTTTCAAAATCTTCGCCTTTCATACAGCCATAGAAGAGCTCAAGCCTCCAGATCTTGCCGGGATAGAGGCAATTCCCTTGGCGAAGCTTCCAAGGGGCTTCGATTATTATGCTGGCGGGCATTTTCATGATTCTTCCTTGAGCCATCATCGAGGCTACGGTCCTATCGTCTTTCCAGGGGCCCTTTTTCCAAAGGATTCCAAGGATCTTGAGAAGACCGTGAAAGGGGAGGGGCGAGGTTTCTTCATCGTTTCCTTCGAAAAGGAGATCGAGGAAATAGAGCGCATCGAAGTGAAGGTCTTTGAAGGGTCCTTCTACGAGTACGATGCCTCAGGAAGGAAGTCCTCAGAGATCCAAGGAGAGATTATGGAGGCCCTTAAGGGCATCCCGGTTGAAGGTAGGGTGGTTCTCCTTAAGATAAAAGGGGAGCTAAGCCAAGGCAAAACCTCAGACATAGATTTCCAAGCTATAAGGCGTTTCCTTTTGGAAAAGGGCGCTTTATTCATACATCTTAACCGCCAAGGCTTAACCTCTAAAGAGTATGCTCTATCCCTCGTACCAGGGGAGGATATGGGATCCCTAGAGGAAAGGCTTCTCAAGGAGGCCCTATCCCAAGTTACAATATCCGAGGAGCGTCTTAAAGGAGAAGGGGGACTGAGGCTAGCCCTTGAGCTTCTAAAGAACTTAAGGGTCGAAGCTAAACCAAACGAGGCAAAGAAGGACTACGAAGCCCGTCTTCGTAGGATAGCCTTGGAAATCTTAGGTTTGAAGGAGGTCATGGAAACTTGATGCTTAAGGCCCTTAGGCTTAAGAATATTCGTAGCTATATAGACCAGACGATAGAATTCCCCCTTGGAACAACCCTCTTCGAGGGCGATATAGGCTCCGGAAAGTCCACGATTTTGATGGCTATAGAGTTCGCCCTTTTTGGCCTAGGATCGGAAAAGGGTGCATCGCTACTAAGAATCGGAGCCTCCGAGGGGGCTGTAGGCTTGACCTTTGAAGTCGATGGAAGGGAATATACGATCGTAAGGACGATTAAGAGAAGGGGGAGGGGCGTTCAGCAGGGAGAAGGCTATTTAAAGACTCCAGAGGAAAGTCTCTATCTCTCACCGACGGAGTTGAAGGAGAAGGTTCTCCAGATCCTAAGTTTCAAGGAGCCCCCAGACCCGAAGGCAAGGAGCCTCATCTATCGATATGCCATATTCACGCCCCAGGAGGAGATGAAGGGAATCCTCACCCTTCCTCAGGATCTAAGGCTCCAAACGATTAGGAAGGCTCTGGGGATAGAGGATTATAAGATTGCCATGGAGAACGCATCTACTATCGCCAAGGAGATTAGGCAGAAAGGCGTTGAGTTTGAGATAAGGTCCGGGGATCTAGAAGCCTTGAAGAAGGATTTCGAGGAAAGGAAGGAGAAGCTAGAGGAAAATGAGAGGCGCTCGAAAATTCTAAAGGCTGAGGAAGAGTTAACAGTCCATAAGATTGAGGAAATGAAGAAAGAGCTTGAAGGTTTCCAGGATAAGAAAGCTGAAATCATGGCAATACGGTCTAGGATCCCAATCCTAAAGGAACGTTTAGAGGATATTCTTAGGGAGATGGAAGAGGCCCTATCGGAAAGGCGAGGATGCGAAGAGAAGATAAAGGACCTTGAAACGAGGATTGAAGCCTTTAATCAATTACAGCCTCCAACATCCAAGAGCGAAGAGGAACTTCTCCTAGAAATCCAGAGGCTAGAAGCGGAGGAACGAAGCCTCAGGGAATTCGGAGCGATAGTAAGGCGCAAGGCCGAAGAGTTGGAAGAAATCGAGAAACGAGGAATCTGCCCAACCTGCGAGCGAAAGGTTGACCCAAAGGAGTTCGAGGAGAAGATAAGGCTGAAGCGCCATGAGGAAGCTGAGACTTCTAAGAAAATCGTGGCGGCTGTTGAGGCTCTGAAGGCTTCAAAGGAGCTTCTGGAAGCCCTTAAAGCCTATGAAATGGCTGCAAAGGAAAATCAGAGGGATATGGAAGAGCTTCAGGCTTATTTAAGGAGATCCGGAGAACTCGAGGATAGGATCGAATTCCTCGAGAAGAGGCAAAGGGAGCTTATGCAAGAGCTAGAAGTAGCTGAAAGGGAAGCCGAAAAGCTTCGGGATATTCTTAGCAACATCGCCTCTAAAGAGGCCGAGCTTCAGGAGGAGGAGCGTAGGCTTTTGGCTATCCGAAGGGAGCTCGCAAGGCTTGAAGGAACGATTGGAGAGACGAAGAAAGCCCTAACCCAACTTGAGGAAGAGATAAAGCATAGGGAGACCCTTCGCCAGAAGGCCCGTAGGCTTCGAGAATACACAAGCTGGCTGGAGGATTACTTTATTCCAACTCTTGGTGCCATCGAAAGACAAGCCCTAGTATCCAACAACCTTGAGTTTAATGAGAGCTTTCAAAGATGGTTTAAAATGCTCATAGAAGATCCCGGAAAGGATGCTAGGGTTGATGAGTCCTTTACGCCTATAGTCGAGCAGGACGGTTATGAGCAGGATATAGAATATCTTAGCGGCGGGGAGAGGACAAGCCTCGCCTTGGCTTATAGACTTGCCCTCAACTCCCTTGTACGAAGGACCTCCATAGCTATGAAGTCCAATGTCCTCATCTTAGACGAGCCGACGGATGGTTTTAGCAAGGAGCAGCTTTCCAAGGTAAGGGATATCCTAGAGGAACTCCATTGTCCCCAAGTTATCTTAGTATCCCATGAGAAGGAGATGGAAAGCTTTGCGGATCAGGTTTTCAGCGTTGTTAAGGAAGGGGGGGAATCCAAGATCCTTCCTCAAGCATAAAAGGAAGCATCTAAAGGATCTACGCTAACCTTTTAAGGTGCCCCTATGGGGAGAAAATTCCTAGCAGCCAAGGAGAATCTCGTCGAAGCCCTATCAAGGCTTGCAAAGGAGAAGCATTTAACCCTCTTCAGCCTCGTAAACGAATCCCTAGAGCAAACCCTCAGGGTAGAGGGCTTTAAGAAAAGCCTTCGAGAGGTCATCGATGAATATGAAGCCCTAGCTATAGCAAGGGAAACTGGATTTATCATCGTGATGGGGGAGGGGCTCTATTCCCTTATCGAGAAATACTATCAAGAGGATAGGGATGGCATGATTAAGGTCTGGTATGATCAAGGCTCTTGGTATGGGAGGATTCTCCCTGCCCAGTTTCTAGAAAAGGATGGCTTTAATGCCTTGGAAAAGTTTATGCGAACCATTGTTTGGGGTCTATCGGAATTCACCCTCTCTAAAATCGACAATAGCCTTATATTGCGATGCATAGGACCTAGGCTTCCAGAATCCTACACACATCTCTTGGCGGCCTTCCTAGAAGGTTTGATGCATAGCCTTGGCTATAGAACCCAAAGCAAGGATATAAGCCGAGGAATCGTTTTCCTAACCTTCACGATTGGACGGGAAGGATCCTAAACTCTCTTAAAAGAAAGGCTTTAATGGAATAGCCATAAGATAATTAGAAAGGGAAAGGATAAACCCTCCTTTGGTAGGCCGCATCGATGGCTGGATCTAGGGAATCCTCTAGACAGAAAAGGTTCATACCCGTTAGGGGAGATCTTCTATCGAAGATAATCGAAATATCTAATCGCGAAGGAAAGACTGTTTTTGGGCTCACGAATGAGGTCTTTGAGCAAGCTATTAGAGCCTATGAGTTAAAAACGAACCTTTCGGATATCGTGGAGACCTTCTCCCTTATAAAAATGGAACGAGAGATGGGAGCTACTATAATATCCTCGGAAGTGCTTAACTATCTTATCGCCCGTCTTTATGCCCAAGAAAAGGAGAGTCTCCAAGAAGTCTGGAGGAGATATGGTCAATGGATAGGGAAGTACATCATAGCCAAGTTTCATGATCAGGACCCTATGGAAGTTCTAAGCAAGCTCTTAAGGTCCTGTGCCTGGGATGTGACTGATGTAAGCGTTTCTAAGGATGGGGAAGGAGTGAAGGTTCGTTGTCTGGCACCCTACCTTCCCTCCGAGAATACGGAGCTCTTCTCGAAGTACTTGGAGGGGATTATGGATTCCCTTGGCTATCGGGTCTTTAAAAACGATACATTAAGGGGAATAATCCTCCTTGAATTTCGTAGGAAGGAGGGCGAGCCAGGGCATAACAGGAAAGGTTAGTCTAGGCATAAGTCTCTAAAGGAAAAGCTAGGTGGTTTTTGGGGTTGGGAGCTGAAGGTTCCAAGATATGGCTAAAGCCCATATTTCCTTATCCCGCCCTTTTCCTTCGAAAGGATTCTGAGAGGATTCTAATCGTCGCAGACCTCCATATAGGATGGGAGGTTACCCTAGCTGAACAAGGGATCCATGTTCCCTCCCAGTTGCCAAAGCTCCTTATGAGGTTGAAGGAAACCATTTCTAAGTGCAAGCCGAATCGTCTCATCCTTTTAGGGGATGTAAAGCATACCGTTGGTAAGGTAGAGCTGGCTGAATGGAGGGATGTTCCCGAGTTCTTCGAGGAAGTTTTAAGCATAGTCCCAAGGGTTGATGTAGTTCCCGGAAATCATGATGGTGATCTCGAACCCCTCACACCTTCAGCCGTAAGAATCCATCAGCCGATGGGAATACGTCTTTGGGGAGAAGTTGGGCTTTTTCATGGTCATGCTTGGCCTGGTTTAGATGTGCTCACCTGTCAAACCCTCATCATGGCGCATCTCCACCCTGTTGTAGCCTTCAGGGATCAGTTTAACTACCGCATCGTAAAGCCTGTTTGGGTCAAGGCTTCTTGTAAGCCCGAATTGATAAAGGCCATCCTGTCGAGGCGAAGTCATGGAAAAAACAGCGTGGTAAATTCTGATGGGGTTGAAAGGGAGCAAAGGGTGATCGTTGTGCCTCCTTTGAACGAGTTTCTTGGAGGACAGCCAATAAACGAGGATGGATCTAGAAGGGGAAGCCTGGGAAAGGGAGAACTCCTTGGCCCCTTCCTTCGTTCTGGTTGTGTCGATATGGGGAGAGCGGAGGTTTACTTGCTGGACGGAACCTACTTGGGAAGCGTAGCTCAGCTTAGAGCCTTTGTTTAGTGGATTTGATTCAAAAATGCCTGCCCAAGATGGCTATTCCTTTTCTTTTTCCTCTTTTCTGAAATTTTCCCCTTCCTTTTGCTTTTGTTATTTATACGGCTATACTGCAATTAGAAAGATTGAGGAAAGGTGGTGCTACCTATGACCTTGAATATAGGAATCATAGGATGTGGAGGAATAGCCAGCGCCCATCTAAAAGCCCTTCAACAGAATCCTGATGTAACGCTTTCCGCCTTTTCCGACATAGTAGTCGAGAAGGCTAGGAGCTTTGCGGAAGCCATAGGCGGAGGATCCGTTTATAGGGATTACCATGAGATGTTGGAGAGGGAAAGGCTCGATGCCTGCTATATCTGCATACCTCCCTTCGCCCATACAGATCAGGAACTCCTTTGCGTTAAGAAGGGAATCCCCTTCTTCGTAGAGAAGCCCGTAGCCTTGAGCCTTGATAAGGCTAGGGAAATCAATGCGGCCGTTGAGAAAGCGAAGCTCATAACTCAGGTGGGCTATGTCCTTCGTTTCAACGACGCGATGATGAAGGCTTTGGATATCCTCCGAAGGGAGGGGGGACAAATCGCCCTTTATCAGGCGGTACGCTTTGGCGGGATACCCGGAACTCCTTGGTGGAGGAGGATGGAACTAAGTGGAGGACAATTGGTCGAGCAATCGACCCACATGGTAGATCAGGCTAGGTGGATTATCAATTCTGAAGTTAGGGAAGTCTACGCCATGTTCGACTTTTCCCTTCTGAGGGACCTACAAGACTTCAATATCGAGGATGTGAGTATCGTTTCCATGGCTTTCGAAAACGGAGCCTTGGCCTGCATCACGAGTAGCTGTGCCGCTAAAAGGGGCTCCATGGAAGCCTGGGTCATCGCCAAGAATCTTCAAATCGAGAATGATGGCTCATCGGTTCGAGTTATAAAAAGCCGAGACGAGGTTCTAGAGATTAAGCCCGAAAAAACAGCTTTGGTCGAGGAGGATAGGCACTTCATCGAATGCGTTAAGGAGGGAAAGGAAACGCTCATCCCATACAGGGAGGGGCTAAAAACCTTGGAAGTCACCTTGGCTGCCGTGAAATCTGCTAGAGAGGGTAGACCGGTAAGGTTGCCACTTTGAAAGGGCTTTGTTATGCCTAGGCTTCCAAGGCTCTAGACTTTGCATCCTCAAGGAAATGGTGCTTTTAAGTTGGGCTTCAACGATATCTCCTTATCTCAAACGAAAATTCCTTTTAATCTAGGAAAGGTTCCGAAACTAAAGCCAAAGCCCAGACCTAAGCCAAGCCCTCCTTCCTAAGGATTGCCCTGGCTGCTATGATGCCCGACATGGAAGCTTGGGAGAGGCTCCTCGTTACACCAGCCCCATCCCCGACGGCGTAGAGGTTCTCGATGTTTGTTTCAAGGTCATTGTTGAGTTCGAGCCTTGAGGAATAAAACTTGACCTCAACTCCATAGAGGAGCGTATGATTTTCCGATATGCCCGGAGCTACAGCTTCAAGGGCATCGAACATCTCTAGGATGTCCGATAGATAGCGATATGGAAGGACATAACTCAGGTCTCCGGGCATGGCTGTGGAAAGGGTTGGCTTCACGATGCTCCTACTTATCCTATCTGCTGTGGATCTTCGACCTCGCTTTAGGTCTCCGAGGCGCTGAATGATGACGCCTCCGCCTATGATGTTCGCCAATCGGGCGATATACTTTCCATAGGCAATGGGCTCCTTGAAGGGCTCTGTGAAGGCCGTACTAACGAGGATAGCAAAATTCGTATTGTTCGTCTTTTTTTCTGCATAGCTCTGACCGTTTACGGTCACGACATCATTATAAAGCTCCGTGATGACCTCCCCGTTTGGACAGACGCAGAAGAGCCTAACCCTGTCATCGAAGCTCTTGGAATAGAAGACAAACTTGGGCTCATAAAGGACCTTGGTGAGGGCCTCCATGATAGGAGCCGCGACCTCGACTCGGACCCCTAGATCGACTGGATTCGCAAAGGTCTTCAACCCAAGCCTCTGGACTTCGCCACTCAGCCATTCGGAGCCTCCCCTTCCAGGGGCAAGGACTACGTAGCGCCCGTAGAAACTTTCACCTTCCTCAGTTTCTACACCTGCAACCTTCCCTTTTTCTACGAGAATCTTCCTTACACCCACACCCATCCGAATTCGGACCTTAGGTTTCAGGTGTTCCCTCATGGCTTGTAGAATCTTCCCACATTTATCCGTCCCCATGTGCCTAAGCCTAACCGGTATGAGTTCGAGGCCAGCCGAGGCAGCCTTACGACGAATATCATCGATGGCATCGAAGTCCGTTCCATAGAGGTACTGGGGTGCCCCAAATCTTAGCCATACATAGTCAACCTCATCGGCAAGCTTCATCAGCTCCTCCACCGATCTATACTCTGAGAGCCATCCTCCTACATCAGGAGATAAGTGGAGCTTTCCATCACTGAAGGCACCGGCGCCTCCCCAACCATAGAGGAGGGAGCATGGATTACACATTTTCGTACAACCTAATCCTCGGCTTGCAGGGCATACACGCCTCTCGATGTCGAAGCCCTTATCGAGCATGAGGATCTTTAGGCCTTCCTTTTTGAGGAGTTCTAAGGCAGTAAAGATGCCTGCTGGGCCGCATCCGACGATGATCACATCATAGGACAAGAACTTCCCGGCACAAGACGCAGCCTTTATGGAATATAAACCTTTTCAACCACTCTTGGATAGTGTGGACTTTAGGGCAAGATACAACCCTTTATGAGTTCCAGTATGCCAAGGGCTTCTAATAGGCTTCGAAATTCTATTGAATTGACCCAGTTCCTTCGGTTACGAATATATTACCTCGTTTGGGGGAGGGACCTAGGGCGCTGGAGACCTTCAAGAAGCTTAAGCCTAAAAGGTATAGTAACCATAGAAAGACGGAGTACGCTACTATTCCTAGCGTAGGGAAGTCCTTTACCTCTCGAAGAGTTCGTTAGGCACAGGCCTTCAAGAGTGATAGTTATAGGACTTTTCCTAAAGCTCATAAGGCCATGTCAGGAAGGAATAAGGTATAAAAGTCCTTCATTCACTAATTTGTTTTCGGTTCTGAGTTGATCTCCCCCCTGAAAGCCGAGGTCATCGCAGTAGGAGACGAACTTTGTTACGGTAGAGTATACGACACGAATTCCTTCTGGTTAGCCGATCAACTAACCCATCTTGGAGTTCTTGTTAGACGCATAACCTGTATAAGGGATGATGAGGAAGAAATATGTCATGTTCTGATGGATTCCATAGAACGCCAATCGGACTTCATCTTCATTACTGGAGGACTTGGCCCAACCCAAGACGACAGAACCCTCGAGGCCCTTTCAAAGGTTTCAGGAAGACGGGTCATCGTATCAGAGACCATCCTTAACATTATTAGCGAGCGCAGAGGCATCCCACCCAAGGCTTTCCTTCCTCATCAGCTTAAAATGATCAGTACCTTGGAAGGGGCTGAATGCCTTCCAAACCCTGCGGGCTGGGCACCGGTGACGATTTTTAAGCTGAGGAATTCCACGATCTTCGCCTTTCCAGGGCCTCCAAAGGAGGTTCAGGCTTGTTTCAATGAATATATAGGCAGGCGTATTGGAGAATCGACAGGGCTTCGAAGCCTCGCTAGGCGGATCTATGTAGATATGTATGAAAGCGAGCTTTCTCCCTTAGTTAAGGAGGTTGTAGGGTCCTTCCGGGGAGTTTATATAAAGCCCCTTGTTAGCGAAGTAAGGGAAGGTAGAAACTTAGCCGTAGAAATCATCACCTTTGATGGGTCTGAGGAAGGCTGTCAAAAGAAGTATGAACAAACCCTCAAGAGGTTAAGAGATCTAGTTGCCCAGATGGGAAGAACAGTTTTAGAGTCTAGATAGGCTTGTCTTCTTCACCATCCTTATTCCTTAGGAATCTAGGGTCGAATAAATCTATGCTAATATGTGCGTACTGGCCGATGTAGGGAAAAGGAAGCAAGGATCGATTTAGGATTTGTATTGCTGAAAAGGCTCTAAAAATTAAAAATCGAGAAAAATATTTTCCATAGATATTCTGCAAACAAAGGCTTCATGCTCAAAACAAATCAAATTCTACTAAGTTCAAAGGATCCTTTCTACTGGACCTTTCCTCTAGCGGCCACATCCCATACAACCTCAACCTTTCCATTCCGAACGCCATAAAGCTTGTCATGGAGATTCAGACACATCTCCTGATGTAGTGGGATAACGGATATCCTATCTCCGACCTTAAACTTCGTACTACAGGTGGATATGTCCACATGCCCATGTTCCACAGACATGGCATAGATCTTAGCATTTGGGTCCTCTACGATATAGCCGTATGGTGTAGGAGGATAGCTTGCGAAGGTCTTCATCCCGCCATCGATGATAATTCGATTAGGTGTCGGAGTGCTTACGACGGTGCATATGACCCTAAGAACACACGTTACAGGATTCGGAGGATTCGTGGTCCGGTTTATTCGCTTCATACCCTCAAAGGCATAGGAACCGCTCCTCGTTTCTGTACAGCCAATAGCCTTAGAAATGGCTTCCAAGCCAGTACCTCCACCGCTGATGATGTTTACCGATATTCCATCAGCCTTCAGCATTTCTACAGTATGTCGAATGAAGGGCTCTGCCTCGGGAAGGCTTGGATGGGTCATGATTCCTTGAAAGCTTAATCCAGGCAACTTGACGATCTTCCTAGCCAAATGACGGGCTTCCTCGGGCGATTGGACTCCGCATCTATGACCGCCCGTATCAAGCTCGATGATGACAGGAACTTCTAAGCCCTCCTCCTTGGCTTGTTCTGCTATTCCTATGGCTGTAGCCTCTGAATCGAGGGCGACGGTAATCGTAGCCCTTTTGACAAGTCTTAGGAGGCGCTCCACCTTCTGGCGACCGACGATGTTATAGGGAATGAGAACGTTTTTTATTCCTGCGGCAACCATGACCTCAGCTTCTCCCAACTTTTGGCAGCATATCCCTATAGCACCCGATGCGATCTGCATGTGGGCGATTTCGGGTATCTTATGGGTCTTTATGTGGGCTCGCAAAGGAATATCGAGTTCTTTGCAGTGGGCAGCCATATCCCGGATGTTCTTTTCAAGGATGGGAAGCTCTGCGGTAACAGCAGGGGTATCCAAATCTGATATGAGCATAGCCAAGCACTCCCCCCGATTAAAAACCTAATTCGTGGGAGCCTTTTTCACAACCTATAAAAAGCTTTTTCCCTTTCCTATGGGTCCCGCGACCCAAAGCACCTGCCAAGATTTATGTGCCACCCCCATGGCAAATTCTCTTGAGAAAACGCGGTGAGTCCTTGATAAGCGAAGAACTAAGGAAGGCTGCCATAGACTTTTGCAACGATATTTCCAAGGAGTACAAGGGCTGCTCCATCGTTAGCGCTTGCTTTTATGGCTCTAGGGTTTCTGGACATCCAAGGAAAGATAGCGATCTAGACCTTTTGATTATACTAGAGCCCTTTCCTAGAGGAGTGCTTTATCATTACAAGGATCTCGGAGATTTTACGATTTCAGCCCTTATGGTCGACAAAGGGCTCTTCGAGGGTGACGTAGAGAAGGCCCAGCTAGGGGAATTTGTGGCTGGAAGGCTTATAACTCCCTTCCTTCCCTTTCTTGGATCTGACTATCTGCGTCTTCAGGAAGTTAAGGTGAAGGAAAGGTTCATTCTAGAGAGCCTAGAATCCCTCGTGGCTAACTATCCCAAGATTTCAAGGGAACTGCGCATAAAACCAGAGTTCTTCATCTTCGACAAAATGGAGAAACGGAGTCGAATCTACCCCCCTGTGGCTTATAGCTACCAAAAGATGCTTGCAGAGGACCTTAGAAAGGCCAATATCGCATCGATCATGGAAGGCTTTTTCGAAGCCCTTAAGAAACTCGAAGGCCAAGGTTTGATAGGCTTTGACGGAGAATTTGTCACGATAAAGCCTTCCTTATACGATTTTCTTAAAAGGCGAAGACTTGGCGCCCTTCAAGTCATTAAGGATATAAAAAAGGCTGCTATGGGTTATTTTATCCACGGTTACGCTGGGCGTTCCGTCAGCCCTATAACCGTTGCCCAAGAATTTGCCTCCAAGATCAAGCGTGAGATAGCCCAAGAGGAAGAACTAGGAAAAATCGACGATCCCTCGAACTATCTTTACCTTCCCTCGAAGGCTGGGCTTGTAAGGCTATCAGAACGGGCTTACCTAGAGGCCCTTCCGAAGCATATAGGCTATTTGAAGGACTTCGAGATAACGGGAATAAGGAAACTCGGAACTGCCGTGAACTTTGTATACCTCCTTACCATGAAGCGGGGAAAGGAAGAGCGCCGCATAGCCGTTAAACTCTTTAAAGACTGGCATGGATTGAAGTGGTTTCCCCTTGCCCTTTGGACCCTAGGTGTTCAGAAATTTGCCCTTAGAGGAAGCTCGAGGCTTGCGAATGAGTACACGGCCCTTATGCATATGAGGAAATGGGGTCTTCCTGCCCCAGAGGTTTTACATGTCAGCTGGGCGAATCGCATGCTTTTCACAGAGTTCATCGAAGGTACAAATGTCCAGGACCTTCTGAAGAGCTTCTTCAGTGAGGAAGGAAAAGAAAAAGAAGGGGAAGATAAGCTTCAAGATATCCTTTGGCGAGTGGGCATAGCCCTAGCTAAAGTCCATGAAACTGGGATAGTCCTTGGAGATCCAAAACCCGAAAACATCATGGTTGATGCGGAAGGGAACATCTACTTCTTGGATCTGGAGCAAGCAGTCCTAGAAGGCGGGGACCCCTCTTGGGACTTGGCAGAGCTTCTTTACTATTCTGGGCATTATACATTTAGTACTGAAAGAGTTTCGATCCTTACGAAAAGGCTTGTAGAGGGCTATGTGAAGAAAGGATCCAAGGATATAGTAGCGAAGGCCCTTAAGCCAAAGTATGTGAGGGTCTTCGCCGTCATCACACCTCCCCACATTCTCAGAACAATAATCAAACAAAGTAAGGAAATTATCACTTAGCCTAGGCACCCTTCATCGAAGGAAACGCACATCCTAATCTAATTAATCTGCTATACTGCTATAGATTTATCTGAAGGTAGCGATTTAGCAATCCATCGGGGATTGGTTGTGGGAGAAGCCATACCGCCTGCATTGCAGGAAGAGATTGCTAGAATCCAGCAGATCCAGCAGACCCTTCAAGCAGTATCCCTCCAGAGACAACAGCTGGAGCTTGAGCTTATGGGCATCGACAGGGCCGTTTCTGAACTCGATAGACTGACGGATGATGCCGTAGTTTATAAGTCCGTAGGATCCCTCCTCATCCGTTCAACAAGGCAGACTCTTCTCCAAGAGCTTAGGGAGAGGAAGGAGCTTTTGAACACGAGGGTAGCAACCCTAACGAGGCAGGAAGAGAGGGCAAGGGAAAGGTTAAAGGATTCCCAGCAAAGGCTTCAGGAAAAACTAAGGCTTTCTAATATAGCTCCTTAGGCATCTGGGGCTTCTTTCTATACGAAGATCCTTGCCTTAATTTCCTTGCGAACTTTATCTATAAAGAGAGAGTATAGGTATATATTTTCAATTTGAAAGCCTTAACAATTCTGAATTCCTTCAAAAAAGCCGCGCCATCGAAATATAAGGTCGGGAAGCCCGATGTCCCATGTGAAGGTGAAGGATCTTTCCTATAGCTATGGGGAAGGGGAAGGAAAGGTCCTAAAGGATATAAATCTAGAGATCGAAAAGGGCGAATTTGTACTTTTGACAGGACCAAGCGGTTGTGGAAAGACAACCCTCTGCCGATGTTTTAACGGGCTTATCCCTCACTTCTACGGTGGTAAGATAGATGGGGAGGTTTCAGTAGCCGGACTAAGGGTTTCAGAGCATCAAATCCATGAGATGGCCACTGTGGTAGGCTTCGTTTTCCAGAACCCAGAGAATCAGCTCTTTGCCCTGACCGTTGAAAGGGATGTTGCCTTCGGTCTCGAAAACCTTGGTTTGCCAAAGGATGAGATTTCCAAGAGGGTTACATGGGCACTGAAGGTTGTTGGAATGGAAGAATTCCGTTTTGCCGCTCCCTTCGAGCTCTCAGGGGGCCAGCAACAGCGCGTAGCCATAGCCTCTGTTTTAGCGATGCAACCAGAAGTAATCGTCCTAGACGAACCGACTTCGTTCCTAGATCCAGCCGCGGCTTTGAACATTTTCCAGATCCTCAAGAGGCTCAACGATGAGCTTCATATGACCATAATCCTCGTAGAGCATAGGCTTGAGTTGGCTTCCGCCTATATCGATAGAATCCTTCTCATGAACGAAGGTTCGATCCTTTTAGACGGTGATCCCCGATCTATTCTGAGCCAAGAGGAATCCAAGCTATTAGGCATAGGGGTTCCGAAGGTAATAAGGCTCTTTAGGATGCTAAGAGCGGGCGGCATTTCCTTCGAACATTATCCTTTAACACCATCCGAAGGGGCTATGGCGATAAGGAGACTTGTAAAAGGCTATGATCAAGGTTGAGAATGTTCACTATGCATACCCGAACGGCTTTGAAGCCATAAGGGGAGTAAGCCTCGAGATCGATAAGGGCGAATTTGTAGCCATCATGGGGGAGAATGGAGCTGGAAAGACGACCCTCGTGAAGCTTTTTAATGGCCTCCTTAAGCCGAGTAAAGGCATCGTTACGGTGGATGGAATAAGGACCTTCGATGTTAGCGTAGCAACCTTAGCGAGGAAGGTTGGCTTCGTCTTTCAGAATCCGGACCACCAGCTTTTCTGCGAAACCGTTAAGGAAGAGGTGGCCTTCGCCCTGAAGAACATGGGCTTTCAGAAGGATGTCATCGAAAAGAGGGTTGATTGGGCTCTAAACCTTCTGGACATCGCAAAATACAAAGGGGCTTCTCCCTTCACCCTGAGCGGTGGTGAGCGAAAAAGGGTCGCCCTAGCCTCGGTCCTAGCCTTCGACCCAGATTATTTGATCCTCGATGAGCCCACCATCGGGCAGGACTATTCCCAGAAGGAGCGCCTTCGCCACCTCATCCTCCAACTCAACCAGCAGGGTAAGACCGTCATCATCGTAACGCACGATGTCGAATTCGTTGCCGAATGTAAGCCAAGGATCATCCTTATGTCTAAAGGAAAAATCGTAGCCCAAGGTCCTGCCAGAGAAGTTCTTCCGAAGGCCGATCTCCTTTCCCAGGCATCCTTAATCATGCCTCAAATAACCCAGCTTTTTCAAATGCTCTCGGACTTAGGGCTTCCTAGTAACATTTTGGATGAGTATGAGGCTTGGGAGGTCCTTAAGGACTTGAGGGGGATAAGGCTTGCTTAGAATGCTCGAGGGCTTCAGGTTCAGGAGGAAGGAATCCATCATCCATAGGCTAGACCCTAGGGTAAAGGGACTTTATTCCCTCGTTATGATGGCGGCTGCGATGCTCTACTCTGAATTCTATGTTATGGCCTTCCTTGCCATTATCCAGATTCCCCTCGTATTTTTAGCGGGAGTTCAGAAAGAGTGGCTCCGTTCCCTTAAAGGATCCGCCTTCTTTGCTTCCTTCATCTTTATCATCAATTTGATTACAGGCTATTTATATTCTGGTCTCCTTCTTACCTCGGAAACGATCTTCTACTCCATAAGTATGACCCTAAGATTCATAATTCTTATGGAATCCTTCTCCCTCTTCTTCCTTACTACGATTCCTGACGATCTGAGCCTAGCCCTCGAAAAAATGGGAATTCCCCACGATTTTTGCTTCGCCTTCACCTCCGCCATTAGGTTCGTTCCAGACCTAGCTTTGGAGATCCAGTCGATCATGGATGCTCAGAAGTCGAGGGGGCTCGAGCTGGAGAAAGGTAGTTTTATGGAAAGAATAAGAAATTATATACCGATTCTTGTTCCTATGCTCATCAGAAGCTTCCAAAGGAGCTTAGAGCTTGCTGAAGCCATGGAATCTAGAGCCTATGGTGCCATGAAGAAGAGGACAAGCCTCTACGAGCTGAAGATGGTAAGGAGCGATTTCATAGCTACTGCCCTCATCCTTGCATTCTTCATCGCGATACTTTATGTAAGGTTCTTCATCAAGCTTCCTTAGGCTGTTTTTCCTAGATTCTTCCTTGGATCTAGGGACTACGCTTTTTTCTAAGATACGCATAGAAGCCGATGTGAGGAAGGTGCCTAGGCTTAGGATCGTTGCTGATGAGAGGGAGAAACCCTCTGGAGTAGCGAATGCCCTCAAGAATCTAGGAGTCCTTGTCGAATATCGGAAGCTCGAAGTAGCCGATTATATCATCTCCAGGGAAGTTGCCGTGGAAAGGAAGGAGGCTGAAGACTTCCTTAGATCCCTTTTTGATGGGCGTCTCTTCGATCAAGCGGGAAGGCTCTCCCAGAGCTATAGAATTCCTATCATTATCATGGAGGGGGATGCTATATCCATAGTGCAACAGCTAAAGAATCGAAGATCCCTATGGGGAGCCCAAGTCACCCTTTCCCTCAAATACGGTATCAGGTTCTTCCAAACCTCCGATTCGATAGAAACGGCGGAACTCCTCCATTCTCTGGCGAGGCATGAAGGAAAAAGGGGTCCTTCACGACCTCTAGTTTCCATCAGAAAGCCTAAAGGATCTGCTGAAATCTCGAAGGCCCAGCTTGCCGTAGTAGCCTGCCTTCCAGGCATTGGACCAAAACTTGCAGATGGATGCCTTAGGCGCTTAAAGACTGTAAAGTCAGTTTTTTCTGCAACGGCGGCCCAGTTGGCTATGGTTCCAGGCTTAGGAAGGAAAAGGGCTGAGAGGATCGTTACCTTCCTAAACCATCCCTACGAGCCCCCAAATTCAAATACATCCTTCCCCTCCCTTTCGTTAAAGCCTCCATCCCCTTCAGACCCATCAGATATGCCTGCAAAAAGTTAAACGGAAGCAATTCAATTTCAAATTTGAGGATCCTTGAATGCAGGGATTAAGTGCCCCCTACGAGCCTGCCGCCTTGACTTTGAGAACAAAGACGTTTCATTAGTTGCCTTGAGGGACCTCCCAGAAACGAAGCTTCTTGGTTTCTCCGTAGGGCCTTACGAAGAGGGAAAGGAGTATAAAGAAAGGTTTTGGATAGCCAAGGCCCTTGTGGAGGTTGGCGTTGCTAAGTTCAAGGCCGAAGGTTTCATGGACTTCTCAACGCTGGCAAAGATTCATTGGACAGAAATGATCCAGAATAAAAGTAGCTTTTCAAGGCTACCTGAGGCTTTTTACGAAAAGCTCCGCCTTTATATGGCGGATCTCAAGGCAAGGGTTGAAAAGGATCCCGATTGGGCCGAGAAATACGGAAAATCGAGGAGGTATGCCGAAGACATCATTAATTATAGGTTGAAAAAAATCGTCATCTTGGCATCTTATCCCACGGTTTCTAGTAGCGCCCTTCAAGCCCTGACGGCCGAGGAAAGGATCCTCTATGAGGGGCTTCGCAACCTTATCTCAGAGTGGAGGACTTACGTTTTAGGAACGGAAGCTTCTGAAGGGTGAAGATAAGGTGCTGGAAGAGGTCAAGGTTGACGTAGAGGAGAGGTTCTACGAGTTCCTTAAATCCTTTAAAACGGAGGATGGTCGCCTTAAGTATCCATCTTTCCTAGAACAGGCTGCCGTTGCCAACCTAAAGTCCTTGGTTATCGATATGGAGGACCTCATCTCCTTCGACGATATCCTGGCTAGGCTCGTCTTGGAGGAGCCTGATAAGTGCCTTCCAAGCTTCGAAAGGGCCGCCCTTAAGGCCCTTGAGAAGGAAGCCCCAGAATACAGGGCTGAGGTTAGGCGATTCCATGTTCGCTTAAGGGGCCTTCCCCAGAAGGTCAATCTAAGGGAGATAGGCTCCGATCATATAAGGAAGCTTATTCGCTTGGATGGGGTCGTCGTAAGGTCCTCGCCCGTGAGGCCCCTCCTAGTAGAAGGGGCTTTTCAATGCAGGCGATGCGGGCAGGTTACTGTGCTTCCCCAAACAGGGGTCTATGTCCTTGAGCCATCTAGGTGCAGCAACCCTGCCTGTCGGAGGACGGGACCCTTCGAACTCTTGGAATCTGAATCGACCTTCATCAACTTCCAGGAAATCCGCATACAGGAGAAGCCTGAGGACCTTCCTCCTGGGCAGATACCCCGTTGGCTGAACGTTAAGCTTGAGGAGGACCTTGTGGATGTAGCGAGGCCAGGAGATCATGTTTCGATTACAGGTATCGTAAGGACTGAGCAGGAGGTCCTGGCTCGAAGGGGTAGGTTGAGGACCTTCAACATCACCATCGATGGGAATTATGTGGAAGTTCTGGGAAAGGAGCCCGAAGCCGTTGAGATAAGCCCCGAAGAGGAAGAAGCCATAAGAAAAATTGCCCAGGATCCTTGGGTTCATAACAACATTATACTCTCGATCGCTCCTAGCATACATGGCTACGAGGACATTAAGGAAGCCATCATGTACCTCCTCTTCGGAGGAGTTCCCGTAACGACGCCCGACGGTGTCCAGATTAGGGGCGACATAAACGTTCTTCTTATTGGGGATCCAGGGACAGGCAAGAGCCAGCTTCTCCAATACGTTCATCGTATAGCTCCTAGGGGGCTTTATACCCATGGAAGGGGTACCACGGCGGCTGGGCTAACCCTTGCTGTCCTCAGGGAGCCTCGGGGGGGCATGACCTTGGAAGCCGGAGCCCTTGTCCTTTCTGATCGTGGCGTCTGTGCCATTGACGAAATCGATAAGATGAGACCTGAGGATAGGGTTGCGATTCATGAAGCCATGGAGCAACAGACCTGCTCCGTAGCCAAGGGTGGCATTGTGGCAACCCTCAATGCGAGGGCTTCAATCCTCGCAGCCGCCAACCCAGCCCTTGGTAGATACGATCCCTACAGGACTGTAGGTGAGAACATCAACCTACCAGTTACGATCCTTTCGAGGTTTGATCTCATCTTCGTTCTCAGGGATCAGCCCTCCAAGGATTTAGATGCTCGCGTTGCGGAGCATGTCCTAACCCTTCATAAAACGGGTGCCCCACCCGTAGAGCCCGTCATCCCGCCTGAACTTTTGAAGAAATATATAAGCTATGCAAAGCGCATAAATCCTGTCCTCACGGATGAGGCGAAAAAAAGGCTTCAAGACTTCTATCTTCGTATGAGGGCTATGTCCGAGTCTGCCGATTCCCCCATAGCCATTACTATACGACAGATTGAATCATCCATAAGGCTAGCAGAGGCAAGGGCAAGGGCAGCCCTCAGAAGCCATGTGACAGCTGAGGATGCGGAAGCCGTCATAAGGCTCATGCAAAAATCCCTTATGCAAGTTGGCATCGACCTTACTTCCGGTAAGCTGGACATAGACCTTATCATGACCGGAAAGCCGAAGAGCGTAAGGGAAAAGCTCCAGGTCATAATAGGGGTCGTAACAAAGCTAGAGAAAGAAAAGGGTTTGGCTGAGGAGGAAACGATCTACGAAGTCTTAAAATCTGAGTATGGTATCGATCGCGGAGAGGCTATGAAGCTCCTCCAACAGCTCAAGAGTGACGGAACCCTTTATTCTCCGAAGCTTGGCTTCGTAGCTAGGACCAGATAATAGTGGCGAATCAAAGGGCTTAAGGACGAAGGATGGATGAATGAAGGTTGAGGATCTGCCAATACCGGATGCATTGAAGGCAGTCATCCAAAAGAACGGTATCGAAGAGCTTTACCCTCCCCAGGAAGATGCCCTTCTCAGGACAAGGGTCCTTAAAGGAGGAAATCTTGTCCTTGCTAGCCCTACTGCAAGCGGTAAAACCCTTGTGGCTGAGATCTGTGCCCTAAAGCATGTCCTCGAAGGCTTTGGAAAGGTCCTATATCTCACGCCTCTAAGGGCCCTTGCCTCGGAAAAGTTTCGGGACTTTCAGAAGTATGAAGGAATTGAGAAGCCTGGTGGCGGAAGGGTTCGGGTGGCAATAAGTACCGGGGACTACGATTCTTCAGATCCCTGGCTCGGGCGCTTCGACATCATCGTGAGCACGAACGAAAAGGTCGATTCGCTTCTGAGGCATAGGGCACCATGGATCGAGAACGTTTCCCTGATCGTATCCGATGAGCTCCATTACATAAGCGATGGGGAAAGGGGTCCAACCCTCGAGGTCGTCCTTGCCAGGCTAATGCAGATTAACCCAAAGCTTCAGGTACTAGCCCTGAGCGCAACCATAAGGAATGCCCAGGAGATTGCAGAATGGCTTAAAGCCGATTACATTACGACAGACTGGAGGCCTGTAAAGCTAAGGGAGGGCGTCTACCTAGATGGAGTCCTGAGCTTTAACGATGGCCATGTCTATCGATGCGAAGAACTCTACGGCAATCCGGCTTTAAACGTTGCCGTAAGGGTCGTGGATAAGGGTGGGCAAGTCCTCATCTTTACTGAAACCAGGCGATCCTCGGTAGAGATGGCCTCTAGGCTCGCTCCTATAATAACGAAGTTCCTTTCGAAGAGGGAAAAAGCTAGGCTTGAAAGAATCGCCCAGAGAATTCTGAACTCGGGCGAGAGGACGAGGTTAAGCGAAGCTCTATCAAGGCTTGTGGAGCACGGGGTTGCCTTCCATCATGCGGGTTTGGCAGGAATCCATAGGCAAGCCATTGAGGATGCCTTCAGGGAAAGGCTTCTAAAGGTTGTATGCGCAACGCCAACCCTTGCTGCAGGAGTAAACCTTCCTGCCCGAGTTGTGATCATCAATAGCTACCAGCGTTATGAGGCTGGCTATGGAAGATATCCGATATCAATCCTCGAGTATAAGCAGATGGCTGGAAGGGCTGGAAGGCCAAGGTACGATGCCTTTGGAGAGGCGATCCTAATAGCCCGGTCGAAGGATGAGGAAGAATATCTCATGGAGAGCTATGTCAAAGCTCAGCCCGAGCGCCTCTGGTCAAAGCTTGGCATGGAGAAGGTCCTCCGATCCCATGTCCTATCCACCGTGGCATCGGGCTTTGCCCACTCTGATAATGGCATTGTAGATTTCTTCGAAAGAACCCTCTACGCCTTCCAATACGGTTCGAAGAACATCCAGCCCTTGATAAAGAACATCGTCGAATTTCTTCTTAAGGAAGGCTTTTTAGAATACCAAGGATCGAGGCTTGAGGCTACGGCCTTCGGCCGGAGGGTTTCGGAGCTTTACATAGATCCCATATCGGCTGTGATCATCCGGGATGGCTTGAGGAAAGGATCGAAGCTTCTTACAGACATAAGTTTTCTTCACCTCGCATGCCATACGCCCGATATGGCTCCAAAATTCTATCCAGGGCGTAGGGAGGAGGGTAGTCTCCAGTCCTTCATAGAAGCCCATAAGGACGAATTCATGGTAGACCTTCCTCTTCCCGAAGAATCGGAAGATTCCCTAGCCTTAGAAGAAGCCTTAGCCGAGGTGAAGTGTGTAAGGGTTCTAGAAAGCTGGATCGAGGAGGTCTCAGAGGATGGCATAATCGAGAAATTTGGGGTAGAACCCGGGGACCTATATAGGCTTCTTGAATCGGCGAAGTGGCTGCTCCATGCCATCCATGAGCTTTCAGCCCTCCTCGGACGAAAGGAATACCTTTCTCGGTTAGAAAGGCTTATGGAAAGGGTTAGGTCTGGTGTCAAGGAGGAGCTCCTTCCATTGACGAGGCTCGAGGGGATAGGAAGGGTTAGGGGTAGGTCCCTCTTTAACGCAGGCTACAGAAGCCTAGAAGACCTAAGAAGGGCATCTTTAACCGATCTTACTCGGGTTCCTATGATAGGGACGGAGCTGGCGAAAAGGATAAAAGATCAAGTCGGAGGAAAGGTTTCCCAGGAAGAAATGGAAAAGGTTCGGAGTGGATGGATGAGGGAACAGAAGCTCCTTACGGAATACGAGCCCTAGGCTCCCTTTTAGCAAGAATTTAGGGCTTCCTATCCTTCGAAGGATGCTAAGCCCGCCTTCGCTTTTCTAGAACCATGCCCATGGCGACTAGCATCAAGCCAAGGACATCAGAAACCATCGTCGGTTCTGGAATGGCTATCAGGAGCATTCCTAGGCCTATTAGGCTTCTTTGTTCTTTAATCTTTATAATTCCTTCTTTTTCCAGCATCTCAATCTGGGAAGCCATCTGAGCAACCTTCTGGGCTTTATCCAATCTTGGATCCCTAGCTACGCTTAGGATGCTTGCCCTGAACTCAGCGATCCTAGCCAGATTTTGCCTCGTAACGAATATGTCAAGCTTCTCCATGGCTTCATGAAGCCTATCAAGACTCCTTAGGTCCATGCCCTCGATCCATTTATTTCTTATTTCCAAAAGGCGATAGGTCCTTTCCATGTTTGATATGGCATTATCGAAGTGGCTCAAGGGCGTTCTACCTCCGATAGCTTTGTCATTCCCAGAAGACCCTGCGAGCCTAAAAGCCTTAAGGGACTCCCAAACCATAAGGCATTCCAAAAGCCTTCATCGCTTTTTCATCCTAGGATAAAATCTTTCTACAGGCATATGTTAAATACTAGAAAGGACGATAAGGAAGCCTAGACAGGTAGAGGTAGTTTTTATGCCTTACTGCGAGCGTTGTGGTCTAGAATTAAAGGAGGGTGCGAAGTTTTGCCCTCAATGTGGAACGAGGATCCCATCATTTTCCGTAGAGCAGTTCTCTGTCTCGGGGGATAAGCTCATCGACAAGGTGAAGGAACTGATCCATGAAGGCAACGTCAACAGGATTATCGTAAAGGATGAAAAGGGAAGGACCTTTCTGGAGATTCCCGTCACAGCAGCCCTTGTTGGAATCGTTTTGGCTCCATTCCTTGCAGCCTTAGGGGTTATAGCAGCCTTACTGACGAATTGTACCATCGTTGTAGTGAGGAGAGAAGAGAAGGAAAGTGAGAAAAAGGTTTGAGAGATAATCTTGATCAAGCATCACAAAGCCCTTAAGGCTTCTTCGTCTCGGAAGGGGCTAGGGATTCCAAAACCCTTCTGAATTCCTTAAGGTCTGGTGGGCAGCCAGGAATAAAAGTACCCTTAAGCCCATTGTAGAAAGTTGGGGCAAGACAGTTCCCACAAAGAATTATGGGAGCCTCCGTTTTTGGAGGAATTGCCTTAGGACCCATGAGAATGTAGAGATCTTCCTTGAAAACATCATCCTTGAAGGCTCCATAAAGGGCCGTACCAATCCTCCCGAAGCATCCAGTGCAGGATTGGCCGTCGATGATTTTTACTCTCGGATATTTTCTTCTACAAAGATCCAGCATCGTTACAGTATCCTTTCGATAGGCTTCTCCGATACTTAAGCCAGCTATGGTAATCCTACTTAGGTCCCTCGTCCCAAGACCCTTCTCCTCGGCCCATGAAAGAAATCGGATGGTCCTCGGATCGACCCCTATGACCTTCGCCGCCACCGTGTCAACGGCTACAGGATCGTAGCCCCCTAAGGCCAAGTCTAGCCTTTGCTTCTCAAAGGGAGGAATATGATGGGTCGAGAAGGTTCCATCCACAACGATTAGGTCGGAAGGCCTTGCAATGTTTAGATCTACGATTACCTCTTCTAGCCTATCGATGCGATGGTAGAGTCGCTTATCCTCCTTTGGAATAAGCCCATAGAGGTTCTTCATCGCTACCGTTACGCCGGCCAGGTGATGGGTCTTTAAGGTTGGCACATTGATAAAGACATCGCATTGAAGGGCTGCCCTAGCTATCCGCAGGGTTTTGAAATAAATCGGATCCTTCAGATGAACTTCATCAAAGGGCTGCTCGTTGAAGTTTATCATATCCGCACCCATGTCCTTTGCAAGCCTTGCGTAGAGATTATGTAGCGAAAGATCGGGCCAAGTGGGCGATTCTCCGATGGCGATATACTTAGCCCCAGCAGATTTCGCAAGATCTACGATGGCCATGGTGAATTCCGGGTGTACGGTTTCACCGGTTTCTGGAGAAGCTCCATCCACAAGGTTCGGCTTTATGAGGACCTTATCTCCAGATCCGACAAACCTTTCAATACCGCCAAGGAGTTCTATAGCCCTTTGGGCTTTAGCCTTCAGATCTAGATCCCTCACGATGGAAACTGTCGTCATAGGCATGCGAACACCTCATTCTACATCATACCATATAATTCAATGACTAATTAGAAATACGATTTTCCTTTCCTTTATTAGTTTCTTTGATTATGATGAAAGATAGAAAGGTTAAAGCTCCATTGAAATTTGGGCCTCATAAGACGAACTAATTTTTCGCAAATTCAGAAGGGCAAGCTTTTATTCTAGTACGCTAGTAACATTCTTCCGTGGTTTCCTTGTTCGTAGCCGTTAGAGATGGAATCCTCACCTGGTCAGGCTTTCAAGATGTCTTCTCGGGGTTGGATGCACTTGGTCTCAAAAGCCTTGAGCTGGCTATCTCCAAGAAAAGGGAAGGCCTTGAAGGAACGGAATCTTTATCGGCCCTTGGCTTAGAGCTTTCAAGCGAGGGTATCGAGGACCTAAAGGAGACCTTCAAGAGGAAGGGAATATCGGTTTGTGCCATTCTGTTGGATAATGATTTCTCCAAGGAAGACCTGAACAGCGAAGTCAAATACATAACGGAGGCTTGTACGATTGCCCAAGAGCTTGGCGTAAAAGTCGCAAGGATCAACGCTGTAATGAAGGAAATACCTGGGGCATCCATCCTTGACTACCACAGGCGTACGGTAAAAGGGGTCAAAGCCTGCTTAAGAAAGGCAGAGGACCTAGGGATTTCCTTGGCTGTCGAGAATCACGGCCTCATCGCCAATAATTTCGGCTTTCTACTCCGTTTATTCAAAGAAATTGGATCGGAGCTTTTTGGACTAACCCTCGATACTGGCAACTTCTATTGGTATGGCTATCCCCTTGAGGAAATATACGATATCGTCTATGGCTTTGCCCCCTTCGTAAAGCATACCCATATCAAAAATGGAAGTGTTCCAGCGGACCGTAGGGATAGGAGACGAAAGCCTAGGGATATGACTATGGCCCCCCTCTACGAGGGAGACATAGATATGAAGATCGTTGTGGAAACCTTGAAGGATGCAGGGTACGACCACGATCTCACCATTGAGGACGAATCCCTGGGAAGGTTTTCCATAGAGGATAGAAAGGCAATCCTTGCTAAGGATGTCGACTATATGAGGGGGCTTCTTCCCTAAACAGGGCTTTAGAAATAATAATTCGAATACATATTTTTCATTCAATCCGTCCGGAAAAAATGAAAGCCAGGCGATCCGATTGGAACGTCCTCCCCCTCCCAAAAGATCTGGGGTTATCCTACCAATTCCCGAAAAATGTAAGGGCTGCGGAATCTGCGAGCTTACTTGCTCCCTCATCCACGAAGGCATATGCAGTCCTCAGCTTTCAAGGATCCATCTTCAAAGGGATACCTTTACCGAGGAATGTATCCATAGCCTTTGTATTCAATGCGATTGGCCGGCATGCTTCTTCGCATGCCCTGTGGGCTCAATCCTTATCGATACGAAGACTGGAGCTAGGATCATCGATGAAAGCCAATGCATCGGATGCGGTTCCTGCGCCAAAGCCTGCCCTCTTAATAAGGATAATAGCATCATTAAGTATAACTCCCAGAAGGGAGTCTATTTCAAGTGCGACTTATGCAGCGGAAGGGAGAGGGGTCCTGCCTGCGTTGAGGCTTGTCCCTGGGAAGCCTTAAAGTACATTCCAGCCTCCGAGAGGAGTTGATATCGATGGGAATGGGTTCTAAGGGGTCCTCTTATGGTTGGGTAGGGCATATCCTCCGGGTGGATCTAAGCTCTGGAAGGATATGGAGCCAAGATACGATGAGGTACGCCCCTGCCTATCTAGGAGGTAGGGGCATAGCCGCCAGGATAGCCTGGGAGGAGCTTAAGCCAGGCATCGATGCCTTCGATCCGGAGAACCGCCTGATCTTCATGACCGGTCCCCTAACGGGGACCCTGGCTCCAAGCTCAGGAAGGATCGAAGTCTGCGGGGCGGCTCCCCAAGCCTATCCAAGGACCCACTACACGCGATCCAACATGGGAGGATGGTTCGGATCGGAGCTTAAGTACGCTGGCTTCGACGGCATCGTCATCCAGGGAGCCTCCGATAGGCCCGTATACCTATGGATAGAGGATGGAAGGGCTGAGATCCTTGATGCTAAGGAGCTCTGGGGACGGGATACCTTTTCAACCCAAAAATACCTTCTGGATAGGCATGACAGAAACGCCCAAATCGCCTGCATAGGACCTGCAGGGGAAAACCTTGTCCGATACGCCGTTGTCCAGAGCAGAACAGAGAATGCCGCTGGGCAGGGGGGCTTCGGAGCCGTCATGGGATCCAAGAAGCTTAAAGCCATAGCCGTCCGGGGAACAGGAGGCGTAAGGATTGCAGAGCCCGGAAGATTCTTCGATCTCTGTACTGCAACGAATAGGGCCCTTCGAACAGCGAGGGGACGCCCCCCCACAGGTTCTAGGGATCCGGAAATGGCGAGGAAGTATGGGGCTAGAAGCGCCGCCTGTAGCCAGGCTTGTCCTATGGATTGTGGCATCGTCTACACCAATGTTCCAGGAAGGGTTAATCGTGGAATCCAAACGACTAGGGTTCAGTGCGTAGCACCCCTTTTCGGAGGGGCTGAGAGATTCTACGATTGGAAAATCGGAAGGGAAGCCGGGACAGAGCTGAGCGCCTTGGCTAACAAGCTTGGGCTTAACCATTGGGTCCTCCTCTTAGGAGTCGTTCCTTGGCTTAGGGAATGCCATAGAAGGGGATTGATAAAGTTCCTTGACGGAGAACCAATCGACTTCGACAGCCCGAGGTTTTGGGCCAATCTTTTGGAGAAGATCAGCCAAAGGGAAGGCATAGGCAACATCCTTGCTGAGGATGTACCGAGGGCATCGGAGATCCTTAAGATCGGCGAAGATGTCATGAAAAGCCTTTATCCAGCATATGGTTTTCCAGGTCATTGGGATGGTCATGGGGATAAAGTAAACCCAGCCTTCTTTCCGCTTTGGATAGTTTCTGCGCTACAATGGTTTACGGATACAAGGGATCCCTTCAGCTCTGGGCATGGGTACACTTCATGGCTTGCAAGCTGGTCGAGGATCCTTCCATGGGATCGCCTTGCAGGCGTAGGCGAGAAAGTATACGGATCAAGGAAGTCCATCGATCCCTCCTATCCATACGAGTACAAGGCTCAACCTGCCATATGGGAGCAGAATGAGAGCGTGCTGAAGGATTCCTTGCCTCTGTGCGATAACCTTTTTCCGTTTCTCTACACGACGCAGACAGAGGACAACTATGCTAGGGTAACCCTAAGCTCTGGGGAGGTTATCGAAGGCAAGTCCATAGGCTATCATCTTTTCCAAGCGGCTACGGGTTTAAAGCTCGATGAAGTGGAATTCCGGAGATGTGCTGAAAGGGTCTTCAATCTTGAGAGGGCTATCGATGTCAGAAACTACTCGAGGAGGAGGGAAGATGATCTCAAGATTATCCCATATTTTGAGACTCCAGAGAACATCATAGGCCCTTCAGGGAAGCTCGAATCCTTGGATAAGAAAGCCTTCCTAAAGCTCGTAGATGAATATTATTTGCTTCGGGGCTGGGATTTGGAAACAGGCATACCCACAAAACGTAAACTCGATGAGCTGGGCTTGCAGGATGTGGCCGAAGAGCTTTATCGATCCCTTTCATAATCCTTGAAGTAAATTGGTTAATGCCCCTTGCAAGACTTTTCTTTTCCATATTAGCCGTAAAAAACTTATTTCTATAGTAATCCAAAGGCTGTTTTTAGCTCGACTTTAGGCTAAAAGGTTTTTTTTAGAGGAGACAGATAAAGAACATCAAAGAGGAAATGGGCTTGACTGGGAAGATTGAGGTTCTCATAAAGCTGTATGGTCCCTTCTTGGAGGCTGCAGGGGAAGGTGAATTGAAGATCGGCTCACCAGCCCCATCGAGTCTCAAGGCTCTTTTAGATCTACTGAGAGGATTTTTAGGTAAAAAATTTGAGGGACTCTTAATTGATGGAGAGGGAAATCTTCAGGATGATGTCCTTCTCCTCCTCAATAACAGGGTCATGAGCATAAGGGATCTGGAAACGGAGCTGAAAAACGGGGATGAAATAAGCATCATAAAGCTCATATCGGGAGGTTAGGCGAACGAGGGGGGACAAAGGTCGTTGAAAGAAACTAGATCGATTAAGATTTCAAATCCGCCCTTAGATTCCAGAAGGGGATCCTTTAAGTTAAGGACCGTTAGGCTTTAATAGCAAGTTCCAGAATTTTAATTACTTAAGAATACGAATTGGAGAAGGGAATCGATATGTCGAGTGAACCTAGGGTTGTCTTCATAGGTAATAAGCCCATCATGAACTATGTCCTGACCATTATCAGGAGCTTCAGTTCTCCCGATGTTAAAGAAGTCGTCCTCAAGGCAAGGGGTCGCTCCATAACAACAGCTGTCGATGTGGCTGAGGTAACTAAACGCCAATTCATGAAACAGCTTGATGTGAAGGATATCACCATCGGCACTGAGGAAATCAAGCTTGAAGGCGGCGGCACAAGGGCTGTTTCTACGATCGAAATCACTCTTAAGAAGGAGGAAAGCTAACAGCGCTTCCAAGTTTTATGGGCAATAAATATCTATCCATTTCCCCGAATTTTAAAAAATATTTTTATCGCTTAGAGCAAAGCATTTGGAAACAGATTTGATATGATATGATACATTAAGAATCAATTCTACAGATATCGATGAGCTCAAATACTCAATCCTTGTCCAGGTGAGATAAGGAAGAGAATTCCTAATTTTAGAGAAATTATCGGAACGGGCCTCTTTAACTCTGAAAAAGTAAGGGCATTCAACTTTATCATGTAATTATATGACAATGCTAGGGATACATCCTCAGAGATTCTTTGTTTTCAAAGGGAAGAGAATCCAGAAGGGCTTATCGAAGCCCCAAATTACCATCCGTTAATTACAAATTTTATTGCTTGCTCCAATCCTCGATGCCATCTTTAAAATCGGCTAGTTATCGCTCCACGAAGCCCATCGATTCCATATCGACCGCATGTTTCATGGCTTTACAGCTCTCTGTAAAAATGAGCCCACCGGTTGACAATAACAAAAGGGATTGGAGGTAAATAATAAAAGTATGAATGCCTTACAAAAAAGTAGCCTTATAGGCTTTCCCGAATCCTTGATGTAGAGCGAGAGGGCAAGCAAAGGAATAAGGATGCTCTTTTTCTAAGGACGATTATGAAAAAGAAAAATATCGGACAAGTATAAAACCAATTATCTGGTGAGGATCTTGGGAAGCGTAAAGGATTTAGAGATCGTCAAGAAACCAGAAAGGGATAAGATGGGGATTGGTAGATTCCATTTTTCTGACCGCTATTCGGTTTTTGATTGGGGAGAAATGCCCGATCATATCTTCGGAAAGGGAGCTGCCCTTTGTATCGTAGGTGCTTACTGTTTTGAAAGGCTCGAGGAAAAAGGTATCAAAACCCATTATAGAGGGCTTGTCGATTCTTCCGGAAAAGTTATTAGCTTCGATGAGTTGAATATGCCAACTAATATTATGGAGATAAGCCTTGTAAACGTATACAAGCCAAAGACCTGTGTGCATGAAGGGAAGCTTTATTACGATTATAGTATCTTTTCACCTTCTCTGAGTAACTTTCTAATCCCCCTTGAAATAATATATCGAAACGGGCTTCCCGAGGGTTCATCTATTTTTAAAAGACTTGAAAGGGGCCTCCTTTCCTTGGAAGAGCTTGGCCTAGATCACTTTCCTAGACCAAACGAGAGGCTTCAAAGACCAATTTTTGATATAAGCACGAAGCTCGAGGAATTCGATAGATATATTTCTTGGAAGGAAGCCAAAAAAATGGTTTCCCTTTCAGATGACGAGGTGGAAGACATGAAGCATATTCTTTTAAAAGTCAACGATACGATTACCGAGATGGCCTCAAGGGCTTCCTTGGAAAATGAGGATGGAAAGATAGAGTTAGCCTTCGATCCCTCTAGGAGCCTTATGGTTGTAGATGTGGTTGGCACCTTGGATGAGTGCAGGTTTACCTTCGATGGATTGCCCATCAGCAAAGAAATTTTGAGGAAATGGTATAGGCATACGGAATGGTATAGGGATGTAGAAGAAGCGAAAAGAATATCCCAGGAAAGGGGAATCAGAGATTGGAAAAAACTTTGCAAATCAAATCCTCCGAAGCTTGATGAAGAGCTCAGGAAAATAATAAGGGATATGTATCTTTCGGCAGCAAATACGCTCGTAAATCGTAAGATATTTGATGCTCCTTCCCTTCCTGAAGTTATCAAGAGATATTTAGCTTTTGAGGGTGAAATGGGCGCCTCTTTCTGAGATAAGGGAAAGAAAAAGCTATTCAGTCCGACAGATTAGAAGAGATACTCGACGAAAAAATGGATCCATACTTCATGATGAAAAATAAAAATGCTAAGATGATTTCAGAAGAGCCACCATAATGAGAACATTAATAGGGAATCTTGCCTTCCACGAAGGACATGGAAACAATCTTCAAGCCTGAAGCTAATTGATAAAGATCGAGTAAAAAAGGAATGCAATGCAATGAAATGAAAGGAGATAAAAACGATTCTAGAATCTTATTCTAGAGTCCCCGAAGCCACCTCATATTTTCCTTGAATCCCTTTCACAACTTTCGTATCTATTCGTCTATAATAGCTTCCATAGAGCGAGGAGAGCCTTTGGGCCTCTTCAGGATACTCATCGATAACGTTTACCCTTTCCTTTGGATCCTCGAGAAGGTTGTAGAGTTCATCGGGCTCCCCCTCGGGGCGCTGTATATAGCTCCATTCCTCATCCCTTATGCAGCGATCGATACCTTCATGATAACCTGTGATTATCGCCTTCCTATGATGGTCGTTCTCACCTTCAAGAATCGATAGGAAGCTCTTACCATGCATCGATCCTATGTTTCCCTTAAGCCCTAGTGCTTCGAGGATAGTTGGCAAAAGATCGGGGAATTGGATGAGGGCTTTTGTCCTTCTTGCCCTTTCGCCACCTGGAAGGCGGATCATGAATGGAACTTTTAGGAGTTCATTGTATAGCCTATCCGTTCCCTTAAGAAATTTTCCATGATCAGCCAAAGGATGCCCATGATCTGCCAAAAGGACGATGATGGAATCCTCGTAGTATCCTAACGCCTTAAGTTCTTCAAAGAGAAAGCCTAGGCAATGGTCTACGAAGGATACCTCACCAGCATAGAGCCCCTGGATGTATCTTATCTCATCCTCGCTAGCCCAGTCCCTAGCCTTTCCTCCCATGGGAAGGATCAGGCGCTTGCCGCTATAGCCCTTATCCGTGTAAACATCGAATCTTTTTGGAGGATCCCAAGGCTCGTGGGGATCAAAGGAATCGATCCATAGGAAAATTTTCTTATGGACCCTATTCTTCCTCAGCCATTCAATCGATTCCTTTACAACCTTGGCTGGGAACCAGTCCTGCTCATCCTCGAAGTCGTCTGTGTTGGCTAAAAACTGTCGAACCCTATCCTTCCAAAGCTCCGGATAGTTCTCGTTCACATAATCCTCAACCTTTCTTCTGGGCGGATGGGATGCATAAGGATCGTATTCCTGCCCCCTTATCCATCTATAGGCATGGAAACTCCTATGGAAGTTCATGCCCGGAGCCCTGTAATGATAAGTATCCGATATGAGTCCGCAAACATAGCCTTCCTTCCTAAGAATATCTGCTATGGTTATGTCCCTGGGAGAAAGGGGCTCCCATGGCCTGAAAGGCAGAGTATCTTGGCCCGTCATAAGTTCGCAACGCACGGGTATGGTTGGCAACCCGCTTGGATAGGCATTCTCGAAGATAATGCATTCCTTGGCAAAGGCATCGATGTTGGGAGTTCGGCAGGCTTCGATCCCTTCGAAGATAGGCTTTCCAAGGTTGTAAAAGCTTACATGATCCTGGCGTAGGCTGTCTAGCATTATGATAATCACATTCATTTTCAAATCGCCCAAAGAATTCATTATAGAGGAATAGGATAAATATGATGGTTCATAAATTTCTATTTCTAGAGAAATGTTTTACGAACTTTTTCCTCCAACACTCGAAGATCGGAAAAAATCTAAGCCTTCAGGAGGATGATTCGTGGGCATCCCACGATTTGGAAGAAAGAATCTTACGAACCTCATGAAAATCATGGGGAGCAATAGCACAATAAATAAAAATGTGGTCCTTAACATTATTAGCTTTTACAGAAGTTATGGGGGAGGTGAAAAGAGAAAGCATTCCCTTATCGAAGGGAGCTATACTATTACAATAATATCAAAATTCTTTCCTTTCCCGTCATTTTTCCAAATCTCAATTATAATTCGTTTCATTTATATTCAAATCAAAAGATTTATGTAATTGATTATCTGAACCAAAAATATGTATATTAGGCTACATCCGAATAAAGTTGTTATGATTGCGGTTGCAATTGAGGATAAAGACATAAAGCCCACCTCCTTTATCTAGCCTCCATTACGTTTTCAAGAGGAATCCCCAAAGCCTGACTCAGTCTCTCCCTCGAGATCGTCAGGTCTAGGGAAAGGCTGAAATTCGCTTCAAGGGGGCATTGGAGCTTAAGCGAAGGTAGAGGCTCCATGTAGCTTCGAACTTTGTTGCCAACGAGGGCCGAGATAGTAATACATCCATCTTCTAGTTTGTAAGTAACGATTCTAGCCTTTCCTCGAACCTTCTTAGCGAAGGATTCCCAGCTTGAGAAACTTCCCGATCTCCTCTTAGCGATCCCTTTTGTCGAACGAATCGCTCCATTGAGGCGCTGGGAAAGTTCTTCAAGACGCTTCTCATGGTCCTCTAAGGCCTTAATAAAAAGGTCAAGGAGCTCTAGCTGCCCCCCATTTGCCCTCAAGGTTTTTGAAGGTCGCATTTTCTTTTTCATCTCCATCTTTAAAGCCAAATTTTTGCTCTATTCTGTCTAAAATGCCTATATAAAGCTTATTGACGAAAAATGAGCTCATTTCACGCTTTTTTGTATAAAGGAACGAATTTTTGCCGAAAAACATAAAACGCGTAAAGGGCCTCCTAATTAGGTGAGCTGTTTCCTTTTTCGGTAAATGCTAAAAATTGGAAGTCCGTATAGGCTAAGAAAAAATCGCCAAAGGTTATTTCAAAAAACTTGGAAAGCAATCATAGAGCGATGGAACCTACTGTAAAGCCCAAGGGAAGTAGGAAGGCTCCAGCCTGAAGCATGTGAAACGGTATACTTATGTCGCCTTCAGGATTCTTGAGAAGATGAAATGTTGCGAATAGTATGAGGAAAGCACAAGGGGGCACGAAGATGAAGAAAAGATAGTTAAACATAAATATGAAAGGAGCGATTATCACCATCCCAACAACTATGAAACTCGTAGGCGCCATAAGCTTTGCCGTACGGCGCTTTCCGATCCGTAAAGGAAGGGTTCGTATGCCTACAGCCTTATCTCCCTCCATCGTTCTAAAGTCCTTTATAGGTAGTAGACCCGTTACCATAAGAAATATAATAGATGCCAAGTACACGGCTTTAAAAGTTGGAATAGCTACCGTCGCACCCATTAAAGTCGATAGGAAGAAACCGCTTCCTACTATGGAATAAGAAAATATCATCCTTTTTAATCGAATGGGCGGTACGGAATACGCAATTCCAAGAATGCAGAGGAGAATATCCAGAAAGAAAGTCACGGATCCTACTAAGAAGGCCAAAGCGAGGCTCAGCGCAAAATAGACTACAACGAGAACGGAAGCTTCCCTCATGGTAACAAGACCAGAGGGCAAAGGTCTATAAGGAGCATTGATCCTATCTTCTTTAAGGTCGTAGATATCGTTTAGGGTGTAAATTCCACAGATGGCGAGTAAATTTGAAAGCATCGCCAAAAGAGAGTTCATAAAGGGATATTGGGTGAAGGAGGCAAGTTGACTACCACAGAGCGCGTAGTAAGCGTAGACAAAGGTTGTTTTCCGAGGATCGAACATCTTTGTAAGGGCGATATAGCCCTTTAGCCTTCTCTTTGCGCTCCGTAAGGCTATGGCTCGATTAAAGCCCCTCAATGCTACCAATGAACCTTTCCCCAGTCTTTCTATTTATTAATCCTCTTAGCCATACCCTTGTAGGTATATTTCACCCTCTTCTTAGGCGAATTATAAATAGAATAAATTCCTTTATAAAAGTTAAATCATAACTAAGGAGTTATGAAGATCTACTCTTAATAGATTATTTTGAGATTCTTCAAATCTATTTTGATAAAGCTTGATTTTTCTCAAATAACTGATTTGAACCGTGGTTTATATCCCAGTAACTCAAGGTCGATTTTGGAATTCTCTCATGGAGGTGCATCGAAGAGCAACTCTCAGCATACCTCAAGCTCAGTTTAAATATCTCCTTAAAAACGAACCTCTTCACGTAGAGCCTAGGAGCCCTCTTAGGCTTCCTACCCCTCCTTCAACTCTCCCCGAGATCTGAGGATTCGAGGATGAGGTCAAGGATACCAATAAGGAGATCAAAGTCGTACGCCCTGCAATCCCGTCTTCGAAGCGTAGAATAACATGCGGTACACTAGACACAAGTAAATTAATGAACACAACTCTATGAGCTTGAGCCTTTCTACGCTCTCCTGTAGCCTTGTTCTCCATTGGAAAAGAAGAGGCTTAGCTAGAAATAGATATGCGCTCCGATTTTCCTTTCCTTTTTTAAGCACCTAGACATCGGCTTAGGATCTCTCCGTGTTTTCCTCCGCCTACCATTAAAACCTGCCGTAAGGTAGACCTAACACATGCCATCTTTACAATGCCCAAAAGCCCCGAATCCTTCCTTTCGCTTTTACGATCTAACGCATCGCATAATTCTTCTAGAGCATCCATGGACGATCCAGTTAGTACGCCCAGGCTCATTGTAAGGCAGTACC
>JAWCLV010000017.1:0-34920 GCA_038850515.1 Bathyarchaeia archaeon | reverse complement strand
GGTGGCATTCCCAAGGGTTTCATCGTGGCCGCCACAGGGGAGCCCGGAACCGGAAAGACGATACTTTGCATTCATTTTATAGCCCAAGGAGTTAAGGATGGAGATCGTTGCATATACGTAACGACGGAGGAAAGCCGAGGTTCTATCGTAAAGCAGGCAGCCCAGTTTGGCTTCGACCTCGAATCGGCCGTAAAGGCGGGGAAGCTTATCATCATCGACGCCCTCATGGGTCTGGAGGACCCCTGGTCCCTCAAGAGCCTCGATATGGAGGAGCTCGTAAACAAGGTTGTTGAGGCGAAGAGGACCCTAGGCTATGGAAGGGCCCGCCTCGTGGTAGATTCCCTTTCAGCCTTCTGGCTAGATAGGCCAGCCATGGCTAGGCGATACTCCTACTTCGCCAAGAAGGTTCTAGCAAAGTGGGACCTCACCGTTATCGCAACGTCCCAGTATGCCATCACAACCTCTGATGCCTTTGGCTTTGGCCTCGAGCACATAGCCGATGGCATCCTAAGGTTCAGAAGATCCATAAAGCATGGCACGCTCCATCGATACCTTATCATAGAGAAGATGCGCCAGACCGCCCATAGCCTCCTTATGCACGAGATT
Organism: Bathyarchaeia archaeon; assembly: GCA_038850515.1. Classification (GTDB taxonomy): domain Archaea; phylum Thermoproteota; class CALKCG01; order B24; family JAGTQN01; genus JAGTQN01. Next base: position 34,314 of record JAWCLV010000017.1, on the reverse strand, counting down.
GCCATTATCGATGGGAAGGGGCTCGTGATCCTAGGACCCACTACGGAGCGGAGGGAGGATGTCGAGCTTCCAAGGTCCGTAGTCGATAGGATGCTTAAAGCGAAAAGGTTGAAGGAGGATGAGCTTCCCTGAGGGAAGGCATTGAAGGAAAGAAGGAAGGGAGGGGGACGGCAAGCGAAGACTTCCATGACTACGAGGGCGTCCTAAGGCATTATGGAAATCCCTTGATTCGGGAAGAATTATCAAGATTCGCCATGAATCGCTGGATAGGCCTCCACTGCCAAGAAAGGGATGCCCAAGGTCGACCATATTTAATCCGTTATCTAGGTAGGCGGCGAAGATTTCCCCTGAGGATAGAAGGCCCGGAGGATGTGGATAAGCTCCTTTCGATCTTTAGGAGGCTCAAGCCCAGGACCTTCTATGCGACGGCTAACGTCTTCGGAAGCCTTCATGAGGACTTTCTCGCGGACCCATCCAACATCGTAGCCTGTACGCCCACATGGGACGTCGACAACGAGCCCGGCGCCTGGAGGGCAACTTTAGAGGCGGCCAGGGAATTGTATGCCTTTCTGGAGCAGAATGGCGTTTCGAAATCTGTTTTTATAAAATGGTCTGGGAAAGGATGCCATGTCCATCTGAAGGAGGGAGCGATTTCCGAGGAGCTTAGGAAGCGTATAAACCCATTGGACCTAGCCTACGCGATCGTTGAATACGTAAACCTTAGGCTTAGGGATAAGTTCTTGGACATCGCCCTTCGCCACAGGGCGGAGGGGCTCAAAATTGAAAATGAGATGGATATCCAGAGGCTTTTCACATGCCCCTTGAGCCTCCATAGAGAGCTGAATAAGGTATGCGTCTGCATAAGCCCCAACGACCTTGATGCCTTCACCCCTGAATGGGCAGATCCAGGGTCCTTCAAACACTATTGGGAGTGGAGTCGTTTCGAGGCGGGCGAGGCGGACGGGCTTGCCATGAAGGCCTATGAGGCAATCGGCGGATCTCCGAGGATTAGCCGAGGATTTCCTAGGGTTAGAAGAAGGGCCCACCCGCCCCTCGATGAACAAATAGCTCGATGGATGCGGAGGTCTGAAGACAATCCATAACATAATTTTAAAGGGATTCTCCGCCTTTTTTGGCTAAGCGTCGTCCTTCTGAAGCTAAGCCCATTTAGGCACTTTACTTCAAGAATTTTTGAACAAGACACAAGGCTATTATGCAATGGCTTCTTTATATTGGTAAGAGGAGCATGGGCATTGGCATTGAAACCACGATCGGCATCGTCTTCGAGGTCGGAATTGGCATTGATGCAGAAGGAGAAGGAGAAGGAGAAAGCGACATCGACTGCGACTGCGACTGCTACAGCAAAATCGGCATCAGCATCGACCTTCGACTACGACACATGGCAGGCTAGGCTTGTAGCTTTAGAGTTAGCCAATGATGTAGGAAGAAACATAATGAGGCTATTATCGAAGAAGCCCCATACTGCAAGCCAGATATCTAGGGAGCTTGGGCTTCCCATATCCACGGTTCTTTATCACTTGACAAGACTTGAAGTTTCCGGAGTCCTTGAAACTTTCCCCAGCCATGGGAAGAGGCTAAGGGAAGTAAGGTACTACAGAGCTCGCTCCTCGAGGATTGTATTCAACATAAAAGGAGGTGAAGAAGAAAATGGAGGAAAAGCTTGAGGAAGGGAGGGAAGAATCCAAGGAGGAACTCATAAAGAACGTAGGTATCCTGAACCTTAAGGATGTAAAGGAAGAGGACATCGAACGAATGAAAAAAATAAAGAATATCGGGGTAATCCTCGCTCCAAAGGAGCTCATAGGAAAGATAAGTGCAAAAATTGTGGATAATGTCGGGGTAATCGTTCCCTACATCGAGGGTATGAGGCTCTACATAGGGAAAACATCCATCAACGCCGATATGCTAAGAAGCTTAGATGAGCCCATCGATATCCTTCAAGCTGGCCAGCTAGTTGTCGAGAAGGACGTTACGCCAGAGCTTATCCTTCAAAAGATAAAGAGCTTCCGAAACTATGGCAAAACATCCGTTCCGACAAAGCAAACCTTGGGAGCCCTCATGGCTAAATGTATAGAAAATATGGGGAAAATAGAGGTGGAAGAGGAAGAAACATAAACGGAATAGAGGGAAGCCTCAACCCTAGGCGAAACATAAGAATAAGATAAGGATTCTATCTCAATAGAAGTACATTGCCCCATCATTTTTTCATTCTTTTTTTCTTTTTTTTCTTCTATATAAGAGCACCATGGGAAAATAGAAGAAAGTGAATGACGAAGCTTTGATCTGATTCTAAAAATTGTGATTTTTCCAAAATAACAATTTATTATGTAAACTCTTCTTTTATCCTCGTTAATGTTTACATAGCCTAGAAAAAATCTACCCATTTTTCGATTTTTTTTATTTTGATTATCGAGGAAGAAAGCTCTAGGCTTCATCCATGGGAACTTTAATTTCAAGTTTGGGAAATCCATTCTTATTGAGAATTCAACCATCATTTTTGATTTCGCCATTCGCATTCTTTAAGGAGTTTTATGCATAAGCCCAAAACTTTCTGAGCATATGCTAGAGCCTCCTTAGCATCTATTAGGCTGTAAAGCTGATCTGGCGGCGTACCGGTCTCTTCGTCACCATACATGCTGGGCTCTCGTTCCCGCCTAAGCCTTCTAGAAATCGATGCTAATTCATCGATCTCGCTTCTAAACCATGGAGGGAAGACTTCCCTATGTCTCTTCAGTATTGGTCCTACATCATGCCATTTTGGAGGCTCTATGGCAACAAGCCTCAATATCCCTTTTAGGGCCAGCTCCACGGCCTCCTGACTCTGACGGATGATATACGCATAGTTGCCTGTCCTTAGGGCTTCCTCAGCATGCTTAACCCTCTCCTCAGCCTGCCTTAGGTAGGATCTTGCCATTTCTAGGTTATTCAATTTCCACAACCTCGCCGAACTTTATGCTGGGCTTGATAACCCAATACCATTTGTTGCCGATCCAAATCCTCTTGCCGCCGAGCTCCTCGAGGCGCTTCCTCAGTCTTTCTAGGATACCCTTGAAGAACCCATTCTTATCGTATAGAATTATCGCATCCTCGACCATATCCAAGTATAGGGGCCTCATCCTTGAGGCTTCCTCTAGGCTAAGAATTATCGGTGAGAAGTCCACATGGAAGCCCTCATTCCATAGTGAATCCATGGCTGGCTGAAGGGGTTCTTCGATCCTAAGGAATAGCTTTTGGCGATCCATTCGGCTCTTTGGAAGGGAATCCGCTATCACTAGAAGGTCTATATCGCTGTTTTTTTGGGCCGATCCTCTGGCAATGCTTCCATAAAGGACTACTGATACGAGCCTTTCGCCCAAGTTGGCTAGCAAGAGCTCTATTAGCCTGTTGACGAGCGATCTATAAGGTTCCTTTATGGCTTCTTGGCGCAATAATATCCAACAAATAGAAAATTATGTGAGCTTATAAGGGCTCTGATGATATCCCTTGAAATGAAGAAATGAAGAAGTGGAAGTGGGGGCATCCGATCTTGAGGATAGCCATAGCCTCAGACCATGCAGGCTACTTATTGAAGGAGAAGATTAAGGAATACCTCCTAAGCCTAGGAGGCTACGAACTCGAAGACTACGGAACGATGAGCCAAGAGCCCGTAGACTACCCGGACTATGCCCTGAAGGTAGCCGAGGCGGTTGCTAGGGGAGGAAGCCATAGGGGAATCCTCATCTGCGGGACGGGTATAGGAATGTGTATCGCAGCCAATAAGGTTCCAGGTATAAGGTGCGCCCTATGCCATGATGTTCGTATGGCTAGGTATAGCCGGGAGCACAACGATGCCAATATTTTGGCTTTGGGGGCTAGGCTCATAGAGACTGAGGAAGCCAAGGAAATAGTCAGGGTCTGGCTTACCACGGATTTTCAAGGGGGGCGTCATGAGAGAAGGGTGAAGAAGATAGAGGAGATCGAGGATATCTATGCTAAGGTTCCCTTACGATCTTAAAGGGAAGGGAACGTTATGTAAGGAAGGGACAAGGAAATACGAGACGAAAAACCCGAAAGAAAAAGTTGTTCGGTAGCATGGATACGATTCCCATTGTATACTCTCCAACTGTAGAAAAGAAAAATGAGGGTTTGTGGAAGATAACTCCAGCAGTCGCCTGGTTCGAACTCCGCTTCTACTTTCTCTTTTCGAGTGGGCTTTGCTTCATCCAACACCATGCACATAATCAAATCAAGCTTAAATTAAGCTGAGAAGGCTATGTTGTCTTGCAACATGATGGTTTTCAATGTAGCATAGTTATGAAAATTCTTTATTAGATAAATTGTTAAGATTATTGGAGCTATGTTTAGCGGCGACAATTTTAAGAGAAAGGATGAGGGATTCGTAGTTTCCGATAATGTTGTGATATATGTGTTTAGAAGACATGGAGATTGGGTTAATATGCTAGGTTTACAGAGTGTTGGAAATATAAGAACTTTTATAACTAATGTAAGGTATTTTCTTCTAAGAATAAGTAGTGATCTCTGGTTATGTGTTATATCTTTAGGCTCAGAGCTCGCATAGCATTTATAAGCCAGAAGAAGTATGATAGATATAGGGCTGCAAGATGGCTATAACATCCCTACTAGAAATTGAATTCCAACACTTATTGAAGGTATCGAAAAAACTTGCAAAATAGTCTTGCCTAGGAAGATAATCGAGGCACATTTATCCCATTTTACATAATTTTATGAACTATTTATTTTTTAGATCCGTATTATTTTATGATAGACATGTTTTCTAGGGAAGTTCACAGGACAAAAGGATAGGCTTCAAAGTGGTTAAAAAGATTTGACGAACGTGGAGTTGAAGGTCTTAAGGAAGACCGAGAAGCGGTAGGCCTCCTAAGATAGAGCCAAGCCTTAAGCATTGATGGGATGCAGATCGTTAAGTGAAGTAGCCTATGCCATATTATACCTTTCAGGCAATAGCCTCGGTGCATGCAAAGGCCTTCTGTTCTGGACTGCTAGGATAAAATAAAGTGGATGTGGTCGAACTTGTCGCGCCTGGGAGGGTTCATGGATTTTCCTTCGAAGAGCCTAGACCTAAGCTATACGATCTAAAAAGATGGGTATCCTAGCAAAATCAATTAAAAAAGGAAAGGATCAACTGCGTAACTCCTAATAGTAATAGAATAGAAGCCTGAAGGCTTCCCCATGTGGCTATAGAGGACCGGAGCCCTTAGGAATATGGGAGTTCATAAGGGGGGATGCCATTGGCTAAAGTTCACGCCATCCAACATGGACATCCTATTTCGCATGGCGCCAAAAATTTCCAATAGAAAATTTAAAGTTTAATTGTATTGCTTTCCTTTGCTAAAATATTTTCTTGTATATAATTATAGTATTCTTCCATGATGTTTTGGGGGATGGGGTTTTCGATTTCCATATCCTTTATTTTCTTTTTTAGTTCCTCGTCTACTGTGTATATCTTGCTGATTCCGAGTTCTTTCGCCAGCTCTATTAGGTAGCTGTCCCACGAGGATATGCTTAGCGTTGATGCTGAGGCTAGGGCTTTTTCAGCAACAGCTTTAGGAAGGTTTCCGTAGAAGGCTGGGGATTCTAGGGATAGGGTTTTTAACAGAGCCCTTGCTACATTGCTACTTCTAAGTTTCAGGTATCTTGTCATGATTATGTAGGCGCCTAGATAGGTGCTTATGGGGATTAGGATGCGCTTCTTGAGGGTGAGGGCGTCGAGCAATATTTGGGCTGCATGCCTGCGGGCGGGATTTCTAAAGTGAGCGAGAACTATTATGCCAACGTCAACTGCCGCTTCGAACCCCAATTTTGCGGAGTGCGTATTCCCTATCAATATATTTGTCCCCGCCTTCAACTTTTACAGTGTCCAACTCTAGGCTTGGAGCTATTTCCTCCAGCTCTTCGAAGGCCTTTTTGGCTGAGTCCATGGAGAACTTTTCGAGTATAACTCTGCTTCCTACAACCCTACAAACCATTTCCGTCTCGCCCTCTATCCCAAGGGCTATTCTAACATCCTTCGGAAGAATCGTACGGCCCTGTCTATCTATCTTAATGGTTGTTTCCATATTTTCAACCATTTATTCCATAAAAAATGCCAAATATAAGCGTTTGCATCCCTATTGGGAGTAAAATATTTTGACTTTGCCGCTTTAGAAACCGTGAAGATGGTTTCCCATGAAACTTAGTTCATCCGTTTACCTGCGCTTTACTGGGCTAAGCTTTGGGTCTACATTCATGGCTTCAGATAGGGCTTCGCTGAGCAAGAGCGGGCGACGCGCCTCTTCTGTAATATTGCGACATTTATTGTAGCTACAAATGTCAAATCTTGAACTATGACTTCATCGCCCATAGTTTTCGACTTTTTAGATTCCTTCCTATTAATCACTCCTCTTTCATATTTTTAAAGACTTAATTATTTTCAGCTTTTATGTGAGATAAGCGTCAATATCTTGATCCTTTTGGGTTAGCTTGTTTTGCTGTCGAAGAAAAGTGGCACATGGGAAGCCATTCAATTACGTTTAATGGAAACTGTGAAGGTGGATTAAGCAAGAAACTGAAATGCTATGTGCTTCCCCACATCTGTCACGTTTGAGTCTCTATTCGTATTTAGTTGAGCTTTGATTATATTTCTACTTACGCAGTTGAACCGATCATGTAGATCGGGCTTGCTACATAAGCCCTTATCGCATCCCTTATTATCCTTGCCTTTGCCTCATACCAGCTTATTCCTATTCTTATCCTGCGTAACTCCTAAGTATGCTCAAAGCCTTAGCCAAGGCTTCCCCCTTCACGATCGAAACCTTCCATTTTAACTCTCGAGTTATCTATGGAAAGGAAGGTTTCGATTTTAATTTGGGCTTGGGCATGATCATCAAACCCTCCTCCGGATCGCCGAGGGCTAAGTAGGCCCCTTCCAAGTATAGCTTTCCTACAAAGGCTGAGGTTACAGCATCCAGCTCATGGGGATTAAGGCCCTCAGGAAGATTCTTGATTCCTAGCTTTTCCAACCCATCCCTAAGTCCTTTCAGATTTACCTTGGCTCTAGGAATGCCCAAGATGTCCTGGGCACCCCCAGGATAGACCTCGATAACCCTAAGGCCCCTTGATTCCATGAATTCCTTTAGCCTCATTCCCCGCTCGGTTAGCCTCCTCATAGGTCCAAGGCTTATGGGAAAGAACCTTATCCCCATAGCTTGGAGATCCCTATCGCATTTTCTTAGATGGGGGCCCCCGGGAATCTGTAGCGATGGACGCCCCTTCGGTAAGCATAAGGGGGCATCAATGGCTACGATGGAGGGATCCGCCCTGAGGGCTTCTCCCAGAATCTCCTCATCCGACCGAAGGATCGCTATCGTCGCCTCAAACCCACGAAGGATGCAGAAGCCCGTTTCTCGCCCCTCAACCCCAGCCAAGTCTATTCCAACGACCTTCAAGATCGATGCCTCGGACTGGGAGGCTTCATTTCTATGCTTTTCCTTTACGGCTACTTTATGGCTATGGATTTCTCCTCGATTCCCTTTTCGGTAATGATCATAAGGTCTATGCCATCGCCACTGGCAGCATCCCTAGCCATGGCAGCCTTCATAGCCTTTATGACGAGCCCCTCAGCCTCTTGGAGGCTCAAACCCTTTTTGTAGCCGGCCTCGATGACTCCTATGGCAATCTCTGATCCCGAGCCCACAGTGGCATAATCGTCCTGGATGACGGAACCAAGGGGATCGAGGACATAGAGGCTAGGGCCGTTCTCGTCGACTCCTCCTACGATCGTTTGGGTTAGGAGGGGAAAGAGGCGATGTTCGAAAAGGAGGGTAGAAAGGAGCTTGGATGCCGATCGGACACTGATCCTTCTTTTCACCTCAAGCTCATGAAGCTTGGCGTAAGCCATGGCCTCGTTAGCCAGGGATTGCATATCAGAGACAAGGCCTGCACAGGCGGCTCCAACATTATCGACTATTCGGAAGATCTTCTTAACGGCTTTGCTCAAAACAAAGGAACCGTAGGCTAATCTTTTCTCAGAGGCCAGAATAACTCCATCGGCGCAGACCATGCCGATGGTAGTAGCTCCAGGTAAGTATACTTCGCCCATGAATTCCCCCCTGATACACACTTGGTAGGGAATATTAAGGTTTCCTCCATTAGAAGGTTAAGCCTTCATAGAACTTGCCATCCGAACTATCGTTGGGATAAGATCGTCTTAGGGGATAGCGATGAAGCCCTTTTACGAAACCGCAATGTATTTATTTGTTAATGCAATGTAAGCGAATTTGATGGTCGTTAACTAGAAAAGGGAATGAGGGAGAGAGGGGAAAAGAAAGAAGGTAAGAAAGAAAGGGATCGCTTGTGGTCAGGGCTCCTCTATGTGCTTTTGATGTGAAAACTGGGATCTTTTGCGCAAAGTGTGAGGCGAAGATACGTTCTGGCGAGGTAACGGATGTGGATGTGGCGGCCATAAAGGCTCTTGTGGATCTGGAAGAGAAATTCCCGATCCTCCAAGATGTAAACTTCCATAGGGCTGTAAGGGTTGGTAGGACTATAGCCATCCTTGTGGATCATGAGGATATACCGAAGATGCTAAGTTCTGGGGGGAAGATCCTTAAGGCCCTAGGGGATAGCCTGAAAAAGAAGGTTAGGGTTTTCGAGAATAAGGGAGATCTTAGAACCTTCATAGAGAGCCTCTTCTCCCCCCTGAATGTTCTAAGCGTTAATACGATCTGGGTTCCAGATGGCAGTCAAGAGATTCGCGTGATTCTGAGCGGCCCCGAAAGGTCCCTTCCCATGGATTTAGAATCCTTGAAGAAGCTTGCAAAGGAGCTTAGGAACCTCAACCTTAGGATCGACTTTGAGCATCCCAAGGGCCGAGGCTACGATTCCGGATGGCGATCCTCCCAGAGGAGGCGACCAAGGCACTAGCTTTTTCTTTACGGGCAATCTACTCAAATCAAAATCAAAAATTTTTGGCTATTCAAGAGAATCCTGAAAGAAGGAAAAGAAAAAAGAAAAAAGGAAAAGGGAAAAGAAGTAATTGACTTTCTATTCCGATACGCCGCAGAGCCTCAGAATCCTCTGCCAGTTCTGATTAACTCCTTCTTGGATAACAGCCACTTCCTTCTCGAACTCTGGCCTTAGTAGATGACTAAACCTTCCTTGCCCTTTAAGGAATTCCACTACGGGCAGAGGCTTAGAAACCTTCATGCTTAGGCTGTAATTGCCATCGACAACCTCATAAAGCGGGAAGTAGCACGTCTGAACGGCTAGCCTGGAAAGGCGGATCGTTTGGGATGGATCGTGGCGCCAGCCTAGGGGACATGGTGTTAGAACATGAACGACTGCGGGACCATCAACCTCTATGGCCTTTCTCAGCTTCGTTATGTAATCGTTCCAGTAGGCGATGGTGGCTGTGGCAGCGTAGGGAATTCCATGGGCCACGCATATGCCTATAAGGTCCTTCTTCCATTCTGGCTTTCCAGGAATCACCTTTCCTGCAGGGCTTGTCGTCGTAGAGGCTCCCTTAGGCGTGGCTCCCGACCTTTGGATACCCGTGTTCATGTAGGCTTCGTTATCGTAGCATAGGTAGACGAAGTCGTGACCCCGCTCCAAGGCACCAGAAAGGGCTTGGATTCCTATGTCGAAGGTTCCTCCATCCCCGGCTATGGCGATAACGTCCACCTTACCCTTCCCAACCCCCTTCCTTTCCATGGCTTTGTAGGCGCCCTCTATCCCACTCGCCACGGCAGCGGCATTCTCGAAGGCTATGTGGGCGTAGGGTATGCGCCAGGCAGTATAGGGAAACGGAGTCGATGTGACTTCCACGCAACCTGTAGCGTTCACTACGATGGTTGGGCCCCTAAGGGCCTTCATCGCCATCCTCATTCCTATGGCTGCGCCGCAACCCGTGCACATCCTATGACCTTGTGCGTATCGCTCCTCGGTCGTCAACTCCCTTAAGGTTACCATTTTACTCCCTCACCCCCAAGAATACGACTGGGTTTCCAACCACTCCCGTCTTAGCAATCTTTAGAACCTCATCGAAGAGAAAGCTAAGATCCCTAGGCCTTACGTCCCTTCCGCCGAGGCCGTAGATCGCATTCATCGTAGGGATTCGAAGCCCATATCTTTGGAAAGTTGCAAGGACATCGCTGCAGAGGGGCCCATAGGGAGCCCCGAAGCTACAAGCCCTATCCAAGACTGCCAAAGCCTTAACGCCCCTGAGGCTTTCTACAAGCTCCTCCATGGGGAAGGGCCTATAAAGCCATAGCTTTACGATGCCCACCTTTTCACCCCTCGCCCTGAGTTCCTTGACCATCGCCCTTACGGTTCCAGCGGTACTTCCTAGGCAAAGGATTGCAGCCTCCGCATCCTCCATGCCATAGGATTCTAGGATTCCGTACTTCCTTCCCGAGAATCGGGCGTACTCCTTGGTAACCTCCAAGAGCTTCGCCTTGGCGGATGCTAGGGCTTCGACCTGCTGGCGCTTAAAATCCATATAGTACTCCGGCGTTGCCCAGGCACCGACGGTGATGGGCTTCGAGGGATCTAGGATATAGAGGGGCTTCCTCGGGGGCAAGAACTTGGCTACGGTTTCATCATCGAGGACCTCTACGCCTTCCATGCAATGGGTTATCGTGAACCCATCCAGATTGACGGCCACGGGCATGGAAAGCTCTGGATCCTCCGCAAGCCTAAAGGCCTGTATTATCCAATCGTAGACTTCCTGGACATTCTCGGTGTATATCTGAACCCAACCGCAGTCCCTAGAGCCCATCATATCCGAATGGTCTCCATGAATGTTCAGGGGAGCCGATAGGGCCCTGTTGGCGACGGCCATGACGATGGGAAGGCGAAGGCTTGAGGCTATGTACAGCATTTCATGCATCAGAGCCAAGCCTTGGCTACAGGTTGCCGTAAAGGTCCTTGCTCCCGTAAGGCTTGATCCTATACATGCCGACATGGCCGAGTGCTCCGATTCTACGCATATGAATTCCGTCTTAACCTCCCCATTCGCCACATACTCGCTGAACCTTTCTACGATGATGGTCTGGGGGGTTATAGGATAAGCGGACACCACATCCACATCGCACTGCTTAACGGCATACGCTACGGCTTCGTCTCCTGTTAAGCCCCTAATCTCTGCCATTTATATCGCCTCCATAACCATCGTTATCGCCTTTACCGGGCATTCGTTGGCGCAGATTCCGCATCCCTTGCAGTATTCGTAGTTCACCCTGACCTTCTTAGGAGTCCTTTCAATGGCCGCATCGGGACAGTAGACCCAGCAGAGGAGGCAGTTCGTGCATTTCTGTTCGTCTATGATGGGCTTCTGGGTTCTCCAATCCCCCGTCCTGTACTTGGCGGACGTCCCCGGCTCAGGGATGATGCCCGCAACGGGCAAGTCCTTCCAACCTCGCTTCTCGAAAAGGCTTGAAGTACTCATGGAACCATCATAACCTCCTCATAAGAACGCTTTATGGCTTCAACGTTTCGCTCACCGATGGCTCCAGGGAACCGCTTCAAAGTAGCCTTCACAACGGATTCTAGGGAAACGATCGGAACGGCCTTTAGGAGGGCACCGATCATCGTCGTGTTGTATATGGGGCGTTTAAAGATCTCTTGGGCTATCTTGGCGGCATCTATCGTTCCGACCTTTGCCTTATCTAGGGCTAGAAGGCGCTTGAGGCCTTCTGGATTTTCCTTTGTGTTGGCGATGAGGAAACCCCCATCCTTAAGTCCGCTTTTTACATCGACGACCCTGTAAACGCTCGGGTCGATCACGACGACGGCATCGGGCTCATAGATTTGGCTATGGATATCTATGGGTTCGTCAGCAATTCGCGTAAAGCCGTTCACTGGGGCTCCAAGCCTTTCAGCCCCAAACTCGGGGAAGGCCTGGGCCCGCTTCCCCTCAAGAAGGGCAGCCTCTGCCAAGAGGCGACTGGCAGTGATGATTCCTTGCCCAGCTCTTCCATGCCATCGGATTTCGTAGATCAATCCCATTACCCCTTAGGACGCTCTCCTTTGAGGATTACCAGCCTTATATATGTGTTTACTTACCTTACGCCTCATTTGTCCTTCGTCCTAAAGGAGGAAGAACCTTAGAAATGTCCAAAGGACGATCGCCGTTATGAAAGCGGACAACCAAGCCCTTCTACTCCAAGCCACTACCTTGGCTCCATCGAATATGGATATGGGAAGTAGATTGAATAGGGAAAGGTCCGAATTCAGAAGGGCGAGGAGGAGGAAGGTGAAGCTCCATTCTAATTCTATGCTAAGTCCGAAGGCGATAAGGAAGGCTATGGCTTGGATTATGTTGGTGAGGGGTCCAGCCAAGGCGATCTTCCCAAGATCTTCGGAGGTTATGAAGCGCCCCTCTACAAAGACGGCACCTGGCGCCAGGATCTTCACGGGAAGAAATATGGAGGCTATGGAGATGATGGTTCCCAAGAGGTTCAATCGAAACTCGGCTAGGAAGCCATATCTTTGGGCTATGGATTTGTGGGAAAGCTCATGGAGGATGAAGGCTAGGGCAAAACCCAAGGCGATGGTTGCGAAAAGGGGAGGTTTAGCCAAGAGTTGGCTGTAGGAGACGAAGGCGACTAGGAGGAATATCATGAGGCTGATGGCGAGTTGTTTGATTTCCCCAGGGCTTGAGGATGGAAGCTCCCAAGCTCTTAAGGAAGAGATCCTTTCTTTTAAAGGCATCCTGAAGCCCCCTCGGCAATGATGGGCCCTCGGAAGCCTATGCTCGATGCAAAAATCCTTCCCGCAACGATGGCATCGGAAGGGAATCGCCATCGTTCGGCCGCAGTAATGGCATGTACTCATGGGAACTCGACGATCTTCCTCGAAGGAGGAACAGGAAGTAAAATAAGGAAGGACTCATAAATGTTAATTTGGTTGAAAGGAAGGGATCCTACGAGAGGATGGAAATAAATAACTGAAGAAAAAAAGAAGGGAAGGGAAGGGAAAAGGCAAGGTATTGGAAGTAAAAAGGAAAAAGGGAAGGCAATGAAAGGTTGAGAAGGCTTTGGAGTCCGAGAAGAAAAAGGCGTTGGAGTTTCGTTATACGCAGAATATCATAATTCGAATCGATCTCAAAATGTCCAAAGGAAAGATGTGTGCCCAAGCATGCCATGCATCCATTTTGGCATCGGAGGCTGCACGCCACCATCATAGGCAATGGTGGAAACGATGGATGGAGGAAGGGCAAAGGAAGGTCGTTTTGAAGGTAGGGAGCCTCGAGGAGCTTATGGCTTTGAAGGCTGAGGCTGAAAGGCTTGGAATCCCCATGGGCCTAGTCCAAGACATGGGCTTCACGGAACTCCCTCCAGGAACCATAACATGCCTAGGCTTGGGACCTGCCCCAACGGAGCTTGTTGACAAGGTGACTGGAAAGCTTCCCCTTTTATAAGGGGGCTTTCGGAATCCCTAGGCTGGAAAGGCTAATGCCCTGAAGTAGACTTCCTTGAAGCTCGGATGGGCATGAAGTTCGATATACTGGCATTTCTCAGCGACCTCCTTGGCTTTTTCCCTTAGCCTCAGGGAAAGAAGGGCTAGCTTGGCTCCCGTGCCGGCCGCGTTGCCTACGCTTTGGATTATCGCCATTTTGAAGGGAGGCAGCATCCCTATCGCCAGGGCACTTTCAGGGCGTACATGGGCTCCGAAGGCCCCTGCCAAGAAAACCCTTTTAATCTCGGACGCATCGAGGCTAGCTTCCCTAAGGAGTATTTCCGCCCCCGTCAGGACGGCAGCCTTAGCCAACTGTATCTCCCTTACGTCGCCCTGGGTTAGGACTATATCGGCCCCTATGGCTGTTTCCTCGGCAGGGGCTATGAGGAATTCCCTTTGTCCTAAATCATTCCTCCTGAAGTTGGGAAAGCCTTCTTCTGCCTCTGGTCTCATGCGCCCAGTAGGATCTATAGCCTTTGCCTTCAGAAGCCCGGCGATGGTATCGATGACCCCTGAGCCACAAAGACCCCTAGGCTTTCCATTCCCTACGACTTTATATTCGACCTTCAGGTTCCTAGGCTCTATCTCCACGGCTTCTATGGCACCATCCGCAGCCCTCATTCCGAATTTTATGCCAGCTCCCTCGAAGGCTGGTCCCGAGGCGCAAGAACAGCAGATCATTCCATCCTTGCTCCCTAGGACAACCTCCGTGTTCGTTCCGATGTCGAAGATCATGCAGGGATCTTCGGCTTCATGGAGGCCCGTTGCTAGGATGTCCGCTACGGCATCGGGTCCTACAAAGCCCGCTATGACGGGGAGTACATGTACGTTAGCCGAAGGATTGGCCTTGAGGCGAAGGGTCTTCGATGGCAGATCTAAGGCTTCTTGAACGACGGGAACATAGGGGGCAAAGCCCAAAGTTCTTGGTGTCAAGCCAAGGCATATATGATGCATGGCCGTGTTTCCCACGAGGACGATCTCGTAGATGTCTCGGGAGGTGGCATTGGCTTTGAGGCAGCATTCATGGATCAAATCGTTGATTCCCCTAAGGACAGCCTTCTGAAGCCTTAGGAGCCCCTTGGAATCCTTGGCGTAGGAGATCCTCGTTATGACGTCCTCTCCGAAGGCGACCTGGGGATTGATGGCTGAAGCCACTGCCAAAGTCCTTCCGCTTCTGAGGTCCAAGAGATAGGCTGCGAGCTTCGTGGTTCCTACATCGATGGCGATTCCCAGAAGCCTCCTACGGCTCCTTGGAGGAAGGATGTCCAAAACCCGCTCCCTTCTCCAAAGGACTAGGCGGACCATCCATCCGTAGCTTCTGACCCTTGATGGCAATGGCCTGAGCCCCTCGAGGATGGGCTTCGGATTCTCTGAAGCATCGCCCTTCGGGATAGCATCCAATAGACGCCTGTAGTCCGATCGGACATCCGCTATGGTTGGTGGCGGCGCCTTTACAAGGACCTCCGAAACGGCCGGATCCAACTCCACCTTCGCCTCGAGACCTTCAACCTGAAGCCTAGGCTTGCCACCAAGCTCCTCCGGAGGGATCATGACCCTTACGCCACCAAGAAGCCTTGCCTGGCAGGCAAGCCTTCGACCTTCCCTTATGGCCTTCTGCGAAAGGTGGCGCCTTTCAGGTTCTGTTGGAGGGCTAAGGTTTTCAAGACCCTCAAGAATCGTAACGACGCATTTCCCACAGGTCCCAAGCCCCCCACATATGCTAGGAAGCCCAATCCCAAATCGGCGAAGGGCATTTAGGATAGTCGTTTCCTTGGGAACGGAGATCCGCATACCGAGGGGTTCAACGATGAACTCTACGGACTCAACCATAGGTTTCCCTTCGTACCCATACGGAATAAAGGCCTTCGATTGAGATAGAAATGGGGGCGAGGCAGCTCATAAAGCTCTCTAAGAAAGAAGGGCAGCTGGAATCGATCCGGAAGGCAAACCTTCTTCTCTGCGGCTTCGCCCATAGGGACTTTTCCTCGATGCCAGGCATTCATTCTCTAATTCATACATCCATTCTTTCATTCATTCTTTTCGATCTGGAATAGTCCTGAGGAAGAGCTCGAAGATCGGGATGCAGGCACCTTCAGTCTTCCCAGTCCCCGTAGGAGCGATGAGGGGGAATTCCCACTAACCATTACTTGGGAGGGACAAGGCGCTGTATCTCCGTTGGTCGCAAATAAAGCTTCTAAACCGCATGAGGCGTTTATTTATGAGCAGGACTTCGGGGTTGCTCACCATCGCTACCGGGCACAAGCCTAGTCCATGAAGCGAGGCTTCTTCGCATTCCTATTCTAAGGGTATCGTGGCTATGTCCTCGGCTTTCGCCTGGGCTTCATCACCTTAGAGGCTTCAAGTCCCCAGCCTGCGCCATGTGGAGGTAATCGTAGCGTAGATGGTTGCGTCCTAATGAAGGCGATGCTGGCCGCCTCGTTCATGGGAGCTAGCTTCCTCCTCCAAGTTAACCGCCCAGGTCACCATCGATTAGAAGGTCCTAAGGTGGGCCCTTCGGGACATTCATGGAATCAGTACTCTTCAGGCGTGAGGACGCTGACCTTGAGCTTGCCCTCGAAGTGCCTCTTATTCCAAGTTATCAAGGCTTCTGCCTCGCTTTGCTCGATCGCCTCAGCTATGAGGGCATCACCATAGGAAAGGCCACGTTTAATATAGGCCGATATGCCTGAAACATAGTCGCTCCAATCCTCATGGTAGGATGGAAAGAGAACTACGATTTCCCTACCCTTCAGGTACTTCTCCAACACATAATCCACCCTCGAGGAGAGCCCAGCCAAGGAGAAAAGCCCCAAAAGCTCGAGCAGGTTATGGATCGATGTGGCTGCATTACCTCTGATTCTTTCGTAGAATCGCTCGTTAACGCTGTGGCGCGGGTCCCAAGTGAAGATGTGGTGTATCGCTAGTATATCCGTATCTAGGGCTATGAAAACCTTCCTCGCATCCTTGATAGGATCTCTTCGATATTATCGGTTCCAAAAAGGTTCTTCATCGCTCGTCTCACGTCCTCAGGTTCATTAACTACGTCAACTTCATCGATGCTCGCGTTTCGAGACAGCTTGCCCATCAGGTATAGGGAAACCATCCTTGACACGGGATCTTCCTTCGAGTATTTTTCGATGAGATGCCTTATGCCGTCAGTTATGGCTTCGGTTCTGTCTCGGTAGAGCCCTTGTTCCGTGAGCATATCCAGCTTCTCCACCAAGCCCGCAGGCAACCGGACCTGGACTACAACCTTCTTAGCCATAGGCCATTACCAACACACCTATTAACAATACAAAAAATTTCCTCGGATATAAATTAAAATTATATGGAACTTTGGCAGGTGCCGTATTTACGCTTTTCATGCATGGATATAGTGGCATCGTCCTTGGCTAGGAAGCCGATCCTCGGAAGGTTGATCGTGGTAACACCAAGGCTTCCTGGCCTCTCGCGGGTGAGGAAGAGTCCTCCCGGAGGCGCCAGCTGAGTCGTATTGATGAGGAGCGGCACATCGATCGCACAGTATTCTCTTCTAATTCATACATCCATTCTTTCATTCTCATTCATTTTTTCTTTCGATCGCGTCTCTTTGAGACCTTCATAAGCGGCCGTAAGCATGAGGGGAAGAAGGACCGTCGCCTCGCCATCGATCGTTACCTCCTTGGCTCCTTCCTTCACCTTTCCCCAGGATATGGCTTCCCTAAGCCTTGCCCCTGATAGACTTCCATCATACTCAACGGCTGTTGTTATCGAAACTGCCATATCGAGGCCACCTCTGAACTGGTTGAACCATATGAGGGTATGCTTGCTTATGCCTCCTCCTATAATGATGGCTCCGGTCTTCTTGGCTTCCATCACGAGTTCGATGAGTTCCTTCATATCCTTCCAAAAGTCCACTTGGAAATCCCTAGTCTGGGCGAAAAAGAAGAGCTGACTTCCGAAGGCTGAGTCAAGAATGCCAAGGGAGTAGATTGGAACCTTTGCCCTAGCTGCTTGGAAAAGGATGCTGTTAGGATCTTCAAGACGACTTCCGAACTCCATGGCAAGTTCCCTTACAGATAGGCGGGCGCCTCCCTTGGCTATCTCTTCCAAGACGGGCTTCATCTTAGCCTCCAGTAGGATGCCATAGTTCTCCATGGGGATGAAGATGTTTCCAAGCCTATGGATGTCGACCTTATGGAGTTCCACATCGTCAGCATAGAAACTCCCATGATAGTATGATCCTCCCCAAGCCCTTGCCAGATCGTGGTCGAAGGTTCCCCCGGCTGTAATGATGGCATCTACGAAACCCCGCCTGACGAGGTCTGCCAGGGCTCCCCGAAG
Source organism: Bathyarchaeia archaeon (assembly GCA_038850515.1). Lineage (GTDB taxonomy): Archaea > Thermoproteota > CALKCG01 > B24 > JAGTQN01 > JAGTQN01. The sequence continues at coordinate 16,515 of JAWCLV010000017.1, read as the reverse complement.
GCCCGTAGCTACGATGCAGGCTGGGAAGGATAGGAAGATCTTGCAATCTTCATCCCTGAACATTTCTGTGAGGATTTCTACTCCCTTAGCTACGCTTTTGGCGCTGAAACCACCAGAAAATCCCATTTGGCGTACAAGCTCCTGAATTCCCATGCCCTCCCAGAGCTTCATATCTCGAACCTCAGTCCTTAGGAAAGGACTACGCTTTAGTGCTTTTGAAACCATAGGGATCTAGCTCAAGATGGACTTCTAACGATTTATGGGTTTTATGGCTATGCGATGCCACAAAAGGCTATGATGCGATATGATACGATGCGAGTTGCTATGCCATTCGATATTATTTTAGAGGATCGATCTCTGCGCCCTCAATTTTAAAAACTGGCAGCCCTATCAATGGAAGGGAGGCGAGGAAGCTGAGCATTCAGCCAAGGTATCGAATTGAGGCAAAGACTCTCGAGAGGAGCCTTCCAGTTCCTAAGGAACTTCAGGAGGAACTCAAGGGACTTGGAGCGGGGATGGTAAACCGGATGCGAAAAGAGGCTGTTGACTGCCCAGTCAAAGGAAAGACAATAGCCTTTATCGAGTGTTTTCTATGCGAAAACTTCATAAGACGTGCAAGGGGAATCATCGAATGCCGAGGTAATCCATTGCCCTAAGAAGTCTTATGAGCCGCGGACAGTACGAGGCGCCTTTCCCGACTTTAAGTATCCATGCAAGGATAAGATCACCGCCGCGAAAAAGAGATGAAAGAATGATAATATAGATACGGTACGATAGGATTTCCTATCCTAGCTTAGCTTAGTTTTTATTTCTTTTCTAGCTTCTTTTAGGGCGATGCCCTTTGATCGCTGGAATGTACCTTCACCCATGGGACCTATTTGACGATGGACCCAAGGTCGTTTTCGACCATATCGTGGATAGGGCTGGGCTCAACTCCGTGAACCTTGCAACAACCTACCATGGAGGCCCACCCTTTCGGGGAGGTTTCTTCCTTCCCCATAACCTGAAAAGGCGCCTATACATCCCCGAGGCTGGCGTCGTGTATTTCAAGCCGCACCTCGAACTTTATAGGAATACGAGGCTTAAGCCAATTCCTAGTCGACAGCTTTCGGGATACGATGCCCTAGAGGTGGCGACGGAGGAGGCCGAGAGAAGAGGGGTTGGCGTTTCCTCTTGGACGATCTGCTCGAGGAATGAGAGGCTGGCGGCCGAGAACCCTGAATTTGCGATGGAGAACATCTTTGGGCTAAGGGATCCTACATGGCTCTGCCCCAACAATCCCGATGCGAGGGAGTATCTCCTCGCCTTGATAGAGGACATAACCTCGAACTATAGGGTTGATGGCCTTGAGCTCGAATCCTTGGGCTTTGGGACCATCATGCCCCCACCTAGGGGCCTCGTAGTCGATAGAATCGTGGGAAGGCTCCTGACACTGTGTTTTTGTGAAGCGTGCAGAAGGGCTGCCAAGGATGCCGGATACGACTGGGAAGCCATGACAGGGGCTGCCAAGGCTATGATGAAGGTATACTTGGATCTGGGGCCCGAGGTCTGGGATGCCATTACTAGGGGAGCCTTCAGCACAGCTTCATTTACGGAGATCCAACGCCAGGTTGATGGCCTAAGCCGCTTCGAGGAATTTCAGTCTGAAACGGTCCTTCAGTGCCTTAAGGATTTGAGGGATAGGACTAGAGGGAGCCGAAGGAAAGTGAAGATCGCCTTTCCTATGGATCTTTCCCTTCCCCTGAAAAGGCTTCAGGGAATCGTTGATAACTTTATGATAAGTCCCCAAGGACCTCAACAGCTTAAGCATCAGGCCGCTATCCTAAGGTTCATAGTCCCAGGGGCTGGCATCCAAGTGGGCTTTAACCTCCTTCCAGGTGCCTACAACCTTAGTCCAGGCATGGTAGATGCCATAAAAAGCGAGGGGGTTGACACGATAAACTTCTACAACTACGGTAATGCCCATCCGAATTGTTTCGATGCTATTAAGGTGGCCTTAGCACCGATAAGGCCGTTGATCAAAAGGTAGTAAAGGTGCTAAATTGCGGAAATGTAAGGATTTAACAGTAAGAGCAAAGGATTAGCGAAAATTGGATGAAAACCCAATAGGAAGACGGAACCTTTCTTTTATTTTTTATTTTATTTTATTTTTCTTCGATTCTCCGGCTTTAGCCTTTAGTTCCTTGGCTAGAAGCCTTAAGGTCGATGCCTTGGAAAACTTCTTCTCGAGGATGAGGTAGCCCGTGGCTTCCCACCACCTTGCAGGATGCCTCGCATCCTTAACCTCCTTAAATCTAAGACTAAGGCGTTCTGCGGCTTCGCATAGGTCGCCCAGCTTGGGCCTTTCAACGGCTAGGGCTCTAGGAACCTTTCTTCCCATGGAACGGCTTAGGGAGGCATCGAAATAATTCGGCCAGACGATTAACATATCTTTGAGCTTCAAAGGAGTTCTCCAGCCTTCAGGCTTTCAAGTAATTTTTTCTTAAAGCCTTCTTTTCTATTTTTTATTTCTTTCTTTTTTCTTCCGATTTTATCCTCGATGGCTATTACCTATTTCTTCTCTTCTATTTTCTTTCTTCGATCCTATCCTATCAAGACTGCGTTTACAACACCATCTTGACCGGGGCGAGAAGTAACCCTTGCCCTTCCAGCAGGGGTTTCGATGATCGCACCTCTTGTGATTATTCCCCTTCGGCTATAATCCCTATTGGCGGGGTTTTGGACGACCCTTAGGATTTCAAGCCTCTGAACCTTCTTGGAAGCCGGATCTACGACATTAGCGACATTGGAGCTAAGGAGCTTCTGTTTCAGATTTCCCCCTCTGGCCCTTTGTAGCCTTACCTTCGGATTGTCTAGAGTGGTCTCGGCGGGATAGCCTCCCTGCTCCGCTTTTTTCCTATTCCTGAAGGGCCAGCGCCTTCCTCCGCTCCTTTTCCTCTTCTTCAGGTCATCATGCCAATAGGGCATAGGGGATTCCCTTCACCTTTATGATTTCTAGACTCCCTTCTGGGAGGGATTGCGCTCCTTAAAAGCTTTATTCGTCCCCTCCCTGCCATCACCTAGGCCTCCATCCTCCTTAGCCTCCCCTAAATCCCTTAGCCCTTCAGCCATGTGGGATTCCAATAGGGCTCTGAATTGCCTCTTCATGACGCTGGGATCCCTACTTAGATTAAAATAGTCGGCAAAGATCTCGGTAGTCCTGAGAACCTTCGTCCTTCCAGAGGGCTCGGAGACCAAAAGACCCATCTTCTCAAGCTGCCTTACATGCTCATAGGATTTTAAGCCCCTGGCCGCCACCACTTCTGCCTGGGTTAGGGGCTGGTTGAGGGCGATGTAGGATAGGGTCTTTAGGGGACCTGATGAAAGGAGGGGCTTTATGGATAGCCTCCGGACGCGGGGAGCGTAAATAGCCTTAAGCTGCATTACGAAGCGATCTCCTGAAAGCTTGAGGATCTCTAGAGCCCCCCCACGCCTCCTATAGTCCTGTAGAAGCCTTTCTGCCAGCTTCAGAACCCTTTTCCTGCTTTTCTCGCCAGTAACGGAGCATAAGGTCTTAAGATCCAAGGGACGCCCAGCTACATAGAGGGCAGCCTCGATGAGGTGAAGCTTCTCAGCATCGTCCCCTTCGTCTTTTCCTTCGCCTCCTAGAAGCCCCTTACTGTTCAAGGTCTATCCCCTTGGTCCCCTTCGGAAGGCTTATGTATATTTCTCCAGGCTCCTCCTCTTGCCAAAGGTTGAGCTTCCCACGGCATGCGAGGAACAGGAGGGCAAGGAAGGTAATGAGGGCCTCCCTTCTTGGAAGCTTGTCGACAACCTTCGAGAAGGATACGAAGGCATCCTTGTGGAGAAGCTCAAGAAGCCTTTCGTAGAGCCTATCGGTTACCTCCTCGATCTTCACTAGGTATGGATCCAAGGATGGGAGCCCCGAGGGAATAGCCATAGCCTTGAGGGGGCTGGAGGATGAGGATAAATCCTTCGAAAGGGAGGCTTCGGGCTTCGAAGCCAGAATATCCCTTATGGCTTTCAGAAGCTCATCTATGGTTAGGGTCCCATACTGATAGCGTATCGGAAGGGGAAGGATTGGTATCGGTCCTTCGGGAAGGCTTCTCTCAGGGGGCGGGGGCTTTGGCGGCTCCTCAAGCCTAAGGACAAGCTCCGATTTTATCCTATGAACTATGGCTGAGGATAGAAGGGCCATGCCAGGGATGGAGAAGTTTATGGAAGAGAGCCTCCGGAGCTCTTCTAGGAAGGACTCTAGAAGGCTCGGAATATCGATGGACCATAATTCCCATTCTCTTCCTCCTCCCCTTTCCCTTTCCTTTTCCTTTTTCTCTAGGCCTTCAAGGTCGAAGAGAATGGACCAGGGCTCCCTGAGCCAGAAGGGCTTATCCAAGAAGCCTGAATTTTCCTTCATGCAAGGCTCACCGACCTTAGGCCTTCCTCTTCCTTGGGAGGAAGAAGGGGAGCTACAACCCTAGAAATGCCATCTTGGACGAAGACTCCATAAACCTTCTCGGCCCTATCAAGAAGGGCATCCTTTATGCTTACAAAAATGAACTGTTGACCCTTGCTAGATTCTTTAATGAGCTCTGCAAGCCTTTCGACATTGAAGGGATCCAGATGGGCATCCACCTCATCCATAAGGTAGAAGGGGGCTGGATGGATCTGGCTTATAGCGAAAAGGAAGGCCAAGGCAGTTACGGACTTTTCCCCTCCGCTAGCCGAACTTATGGACCTGGCTCCCTTGCCAGGGAACTCCGCTATGAGGTCGACGCCCCCTGAGAAGGGATCCTCAGGATTTTGGAGCCTAAGCTCGCACCGACCACCTCCTGTCAGCTTGCTGAAGAAGAAGGCGAGGCTTTCGTTGACCTTTTTATATACCTCTAAGAAGGCTTGAAGTTTCTGGCCTTCTATCTCCTCTATGAATCTTAGTATCGAAAGCTTCTCCTGCTCTAGCTCATTAAGCCTGCTGGAAAGCTGCTTATAGTTTTCTTTCTGCTCCGCGTATTGGGCTATGGCGAGCTGATTTATGGAGCCAAGGCTATCCAGTTCCGATTTGACCTTGGATTGGAGCTGCTGGGCCTCCCTTAACTGAAGTTCTGAAACCTCCAAGGGCTTCTCATAGCCAAGCCTCCGGAGCTCCTCTTCCAAGAAGGATCTTTCCAAAACCTTCGCCTGAACCTGGAGTTCCAGATCATGGATTTCCTTGAGAAGGGCTCCCTGCCTTTCCTCTAGGGCTCTAAGCTCTTCGTCTATCGAAGAAAGGCTTTCTTGGAACTTCCTCGTCTCGTCCTTTACGTTTGATAAGGACTTGGAAAGGTCTCCTCGCATTCTTTCCATTTCCTGGAGCTGGGCCCTAGCCTCCTCCAAGGCCTTCGATGATTCCTCTATGCGCTCGTTCACGTATTTGATCTGTAAATCCAACCCCCTCAGCTCAGTCTTGGACCTTTCGAGCTCGGGCTTTAGGGTTGAGGTGATGTTCGCCTCGATGGAGGCCATGGAAGCGTCAATCCTCGCGAGCTCCTCTTGGATCTGGCCTATTGCCTTCAGGAGCTCCGATGCCTCAGCCTCCGTTTTGGCTATGATGGAAGGTCCTATGGAAGCCCTGACAGCCTTAATGCGCTCCTCGAGTTCAGCCATCTCCTTCATATACTTCTCCCGAAGCTCTTGGTCCTTCATCCTCGAGGATTCGTTTATCTGCCGCTGCCTTTCGAGTTCCCTTATCCTCGCATCCAGTTCCTTGAGGTTTCTATCGATCCTCTCCATACTCTTCGAAACTTCTGAGGCTTCCTCTTGGAACCTCCTTAGGGTACTTTCCCTCTTCTGGTATTCAGCCCTCAGGCGCCCGATTTCTTCTTCGACGCTTTTTATATCCCTATCCCTTTGCTTCAGGATATCCTCGAGCTTCGCCACGGCTTCGTTAAGGCTTGAAAGCTGTTCCTTCTTGGGAAGGAGCTTCGAGAGATCCAAGGGGACCCTGTAATAGCCCCCTTCTAGGCTACCCTCAGCCTCATAAAGATCCCCATCGATGGTTACGGACCTATAGCCCCTCCTCGAGTAGGATAGGGCAACATCGGCGTTTTTCGTTACGAGGGTATCGCCGAAAACGAACATGACCGCCGGTAGGAATTCCTCCCTGACCTTCACTAAGGAGGATGCCACGCCTATGAGACCCTCCATGGAGGGTGGCTCGATTGGGGTTATTCCCTGCATATTCCTGAGAGGTATGATTTTCACCCTTCCAAGCCTAGTCCTTTTGAGGCTCTCGGCGCACTGCCTGGCAACACCCATGTCCCTGACGACGAGGGCCTTCAGCCATCCCCCGGCGGCCGCCTCAAGGGCAGCCCTGTATTCTCCAGGGATTCTAATAAGGTCCTGAAGCTTCCCATAGATGCCCTCAATCGCCTTGGCCTTCCCCATTTCCTCTATCTTGGAAAGGGCAAGGTCCTCGATGGCGATCTTCTCGGCAAGATCTAATTGGACCTCGAAGGATGAAATCGCCTTCTTGGCCTTCTGGGCTATGGAGAGGGCACCAGCCATCTCGGCTTCCAAAAGCTCCTTCCTTTTGAGGCTCTTGTTCACAAGATCTATGGTTTGGCGGAGGTTCTTCTCTTCTTCCTCCCGCATCTTCAAAAGCTCGTTCAGACGGTTCTTGAGGTCGTCCATGAGTTGCCCAAGATCTGCCTGCCTGCTTCTCGCAACCTTAAGGCTCTCATCCACGACGGAGAGCATGGCCTCCTTTCCTCGGAATTCGGCCTCAAGCTTTACGAAGGCTTGGCTCAGCTCTGCTGCCCTTGCCTCCATGGCTTCGATTTGGCTCGAGCCCGATTGGAGCCTTTTCCTCAGCTCATCAAGCCTAGAGCTTACGAGAGAATGCTTGGACTTTTTTTCGCTCAGAAGGGCTAAAGCCCTATCCCTTTCCCTCCGCATCGCTCTAAGCCTTTCAGAAGCCTCCTTTATGGAATTCCTGAGGCTCTCAAGATGGGCAAGGCGCCCTTCCCTGAGTTTCATGAGGTTCTGGAGGCTCATCTTGTTCGAGGCTAGCTGGGTTTCCAAAGCGGCGATCCTTGCGCTCGCCTCCCCTATGCTTCCTTGGATTTCTAGGAGCCTTCCCCCGCCTTTATCGACAATCTCCTCGTTCAGCCTCCTCCATCGCTCCTCCGCATCACGCCTCTTGGTCCTAAGGTCTTCCTTGGCTTTCGAAAGGCCTTCGGATTCCCTTCGAAGACCTTCGATGCGGCTCTCTAGAGCCCTCGTTTCCTTCAGGTTTTCGAGGACCCTATGGGAGGTTATGATGGCTTTGATTCTATCGGCTTCCTTCTTCAGAAAGGCGAACCTAAGGGCATCGTTACGCTCCCTTTCCAAGTTCTCAAGCCTGCTCCGGACTTCGCTGATACGGGCTTCGGCGACTCGCAGGTTTATATCCGCCTTCTGTAGCTCTGCCTGGGCTTGCGTCTTTTTGGCTTCATAGTTTGATATGCCCACTAGGTCTTCGAGGACCCTTCGCCTCTCCTCAGGGGCCATATCAGCAAGCCTAGTGACGGTTCCTTGCATGATGAAATTGACGCCGGAAGGCTCTATGCCCCCTACGCCAAGGATTTCCATCAATTGGCTCCTTGAAACCCTTTTCTTGTTGAGCCTATAGACGCTCTGTCCATCGATTCCCACTCGCCTGGAAATAACGACGAGGTCCTCATCTATGGGTATTCGGCGATCCGTGTTGTCTAAGGATAGCCTGACGATGGCTTCTGGATCCCGATCCTTCAAAACCCTATCGTTTATGACATCTGAGAACTTTTCGAGCCTAAGGGCCCTGGGACTCATCTCCCCTAAGGCGAAACGGATGGCATCGATGATGTTGCTCTTTCCTGAGCCATTCGGTCCCGTTATGACTGTAAATCCCCTTTCGAAATTGATAACGGTCCTCCCAGGACCGAAGGACTTGAAGCCCCTAAGCTCAAGGCGCTTTATATAGACCGTTCTCCTTTCCTCCGAGGAAAAGCCAATTTAAGAATTCCAGCGAAGGATTATAAGTGATTCCTCATTGTGTAAAGTTCTCTTTTCCAGTTTTTAAGCTGGAAATAGCCTTTATAATTCTTCATGGTCTTGGAATCGAAAGAGCGCCTCGAAAGGCTTCGCAGGAAAATGGTCGAAGAGGGCTTTCAATGCTTCCTCATTTCGAAGTCGAAGAACGTCCTTTATCTCACGGGATTCTCTGAGGGTTTCCTCATCCTTCCTGAAACGGGGGATCCCCAGCTTTTCGTAAGTCCCCTTGGCATTGAGGAAGCAAAGGAAAGGGCGAAGGGTTGCCAGATCGTCGAACTGAGACCTGGAGAAAGGATTTTTGAAAGGGTTGCCGCTTGGCTGGCGGATACGAAGGCTAGGAAGGTCTTCTTCGATGGCCTAGAATTCCAGTTCGCCCAGCTCCTCAAGGAAAGGCTTGAGTTGGAGCTGAAGGATGGGATGGGTTATCTCTGGAACCTTAGAAAAGTGAAGGATGGAGGCGAAATAGAGAAAATAGCCTACGCCTGTAAGCTTGCCAGCCTTGGCATGAAGGCCCTTAGGGAATCCCTGAGGATAGGAGTCGAGGAGCGCTTCCTAGCCGCCATAGCCGAGTTTGAAATGAGGAGGAAAGGCTCCGATGGAACAGCTTTTTCAACTATCGTAGCCTCAGGTCCAAGGGGGGCTATGCCCCATGCCGTGGCTTCTAGCAGAGCTATCCAAGAGGGGGATGTCTTGGTCGTGGACCTTGGAGCCACCGTGGAAGGCTATGCCTCTGACATGACGAGGACCTTCTTGCTTCCCAGGGCTTCGGAGAAGGCTATAGAGCTTCTGGATATCGTCGAAAGGGCCCAGAACAAGGCCTTTGAGGGATTGAAATCCGGAATAAGCGGAAAGGAGGCTGACTCTATCGCTAGGGACATCATTACTAAGGCTGGCTATGGGGAAAAGTTCATCCACTCCCTTGGACATGGTGTGGGGCTTGAGGTTCATGAGCCCCCCTCCCTAAGCCAGCAGGAAACGGAAATCCTTAAAGAAGGCTATGTGGTCACTGTGGAGCCAGGGATCTACATAAAGGGTTTTGGCGGATTTAGGGTCGAAGATACGGTCCTCATATGCCGAGATGGAGCTAGGAGGCTTACTTTCGATCTTTGATCGATCAGATTCTTCTATAAATAATTATTCATTCTATGTACAACCCGATTCTAATGAAGGCTTAGAAGGGCTTACCTCCAAGGCTTCTTTTGATCAGAGGGAAGCCTCATCTAGGGACCTTCGGCATCCGCATCTCCGGGCTTCAGGAATAAGCCTTATGGTTTCTTCTATAGCCTTAAGGAGAATTCCTCCCCTTTCTTCCGCAACCTTCATGACTTCCTTCGTGGTCAGCCTCCTCTGCATTCCCGCTGCCATGTTCGAAACGAGGCATATGGAAGCATAGCAGATACCCAATTCCCTGGCGAGGGATGCCTCTGGGCACGAGGTCATGCCTACTATGTCCGCGCCCAGCCTACGGAACATGTGTATCTCTGCTGGAGTCTCGTATCTGGGTCCTTCCGTACATACGTAGACAGCCCTATCCCAAACCTTTTCTCCCAGACCCTTGATAGCCTTGATAAGGGCCCTTCTAATCTGTGGACAGTAGGGCTTCGTAAAGTCTATATGAACAACCGGCATCTCATGGTAGAAGGTCCCATCCCTACCCTTCGTAAAATCGATAAGATCGTCCGGGACGACCAAATCCCCTGGCTTAAAGAGGGGGTTTATGGAGCCAACAAGGTTTGTAGCCACAATCCTTTCGATACCTAGGTGCCTTAGGCACCATATGTTCGCCTTATATGGAACCCTATGGGGTGGAAACTCATGGCGAATGCCGTGCCTAGGCAGGAAGATAACCGGATGGCCTGAGACTTCACCCAAATAGACCGTTGGTTTGTATTGAAATGGTGTTTCGACCTCCATCAATCGTGGACTGGATAGGGCTTTTTCGAAGCCCGTTCCTCCTATAATGGCTATCGAAGCGCCAAGGCCAGTCTTCAAGCTAGGCTCAGCGTTAAGCTTAGGTTTAAGCTCATGGATAGGTATAGGTATATTTTCGTTCTTAGCCTTAGACTCTGATTCTAATTCGGGTTTGCCTTTTGGCTTTTTAGGAAAAGGCTGGGAATTAGCCATCTCCTTCGGACCTCGTCAGGCGATCTCTGTAGACCCTCCTTAGCCTGTGAATAACTATAGTGCTTGCGATCATCGTGAGGATGCTGAAGGCTATCCAAAGGAAGAAGATAAGGACTGAGGGATCAAGGGGGCTGCTAGGGATCTCCCTCAGAATTTCTGTCGCCCGACGAAGGGTTTCGCCCGAGAGGATGCTGGCTACGAGGGCTGCGAGGTTAGACCATAGTTGGGGACTTCGGACGAAGGATGCGTAGAAAACCCTGCCTGAGAAAACGATGACGATTCCTATGGTTATATAAAGGACGCTTACGTCGATGAAGGCCGCCGCAAGGAGATTAATATGGTTAAGGGCTGTCATGGGATCCGTAAGATACTCTGGAGGGACGAGCTTGGGGACGAGGCTTACTGCCTGGTTGATGCCCAAGACGCATACGACCAGGCCAGCTATGAGACTGAAGACCTTTATCAGAATCGCTGGCCTAGCAGCCACTTCCGATATCACGAGACCCATGGCTTTATCGATGCCAAAGCCCTTCACTATGAGGACTGATCCCAGAAGGGCTAGAATGGTTATGCTTGCATAGGCGAGGAAGCTACTCTCCGGAAAGAGAAGGTTGAGGACATAGAAGACGCTGAAAATGACTAGGGCCAGTCCGGGGATTCCCAAGGTCCATCTCGTATACCTTGGATCGTTGAAGAGCATAGCCAAGTACCTTGAGAGGATGAGCCAGTTCACTTCCAAGGATTCGCTGTGCTTCACGGCGAAGCGCCTGACGCTCACGATTGGCGCATAAGATTGGATGATGGGGGATACGGCCTGATCCGTAAAGCCATCGGACACAAGGATGATGGCTTCCGCCGAGGAACGTTTGACGACTTCTTGGACCTCCCTTGCGATTTTCCTATCGGCTTCCAAGCCCCCAAGGCTGCTACCAGAAACGGCGGCGACCTCGTACTTCTCATCGACGGCTCTGCTCCTTAGGCTCTCGAAGATCCTGATGGCTTCAAAGAGGGTATTGGCATCGGCTTCCTCAGGGTCCTTAGTTATGAGCTGAATGGCGGCGTTAAGGACCTGTTCCTTTCCTAACATAGGGGTCCTCAAGCCCGTCTTCTCCCCGACATCGTCGTCCCTATCGACGCATAGGATGAGGATGTTCTTGGGCTCCTTGGCTTCCATCTTCTCCTTAGCCGTCGCTTCTTCTTTTGCTTCCCTTTCCCTTTCCCTTTCTTTTTCCCTTTCCCCTTTTCCAACCTCCATTTCAGATCCATGGAAGCTCAAGGTATCTCCTCCCCCCTCGGCTCCTTCCCCTCCCCTTCCTGAACCTCCAAGAGGATCTGGAGTTCCTGGAGGGTGATTTTTTCACCCTTCCCCACCCTCTCTCGTATAGCTTCTGCGACCTCCTTCATCCTTTGCTCCTTGGCTCTTCTTTCGATTTCGGCTATTTGTTCTCTGATTCCCTCCGCCTCTGAGGAAAGGGCTTGGATCTCCTGATCGAGGCGATTTATGGCTTCCCGCCTATCGAGAAACTCCGTTCTTAGCCCTTCAACCTCTAAGCGAAGCTTTTCGTCCTTCTGAAGGCATTCTTCGATGGCTTCCTTGAGCCCCCTTCGGGCTTCTAGAAGCTTCCCTAGGGATTCGCGATTCGATGTTAGCGAAAGCTGTAGGGCTTTCCTTTGAGCGATGGCATCGAGGAGAGCCTTCCTAAGGTTTTTGACTTCCTCATGCCTAAGCCTTTCCTCCTCGAGCCTCTTCCAGTCTTCCATGAGGCGCTTCTCAACCTCTACATTCGTAGGGCTCGTTTGGACTTTCCACTCGATTTCCTGGAGGCGCTTCTCAACCTCCTCCGGCGGAAGGCTGAGCTGGGCTTCCTTAGCCCTCAACCTCTGGCTTAGTTTTGCAATCGCCTGGCGTTTCTCCTGGAGCTCCTTTTTTTGAGCCTCCATCTGGGAACGGAGCTCCCCTAGACGCTCCCCAAGGTCCCTATACTGGCTCCTTATCGAGGAAAGGTGCTCCCTTATGCCCCTCCTTTCCTTGTTTAGCTCCTTCCTCCGACCATGGAGCTGGAGGATCTCCCTTAATAGCTTAAGTCTTTGGGATCTACGATGCCTTATTTCCTCCATTATGGCGGAAAGCCTTCGGGATAGCTCTTCGGGAGCGCCCATTTCTTTATTTTACCTAGGGCCCTACCGTAGCTTTTTAGGAGGGACGATATACAGGCCCAAATATGGATTGGGGTCCTGCACTAAAAAAGCTTATTAGGAATCTTTTCGGGAAAGATGTTGATGCCGCGGTAGCTCAGCCTGGGAGAGCGTCCGGCTGAAGACCGGATTGTCGCTGGTTCAAGTCCGGCCCGCGGCACTTTCATGGATTTTTGGAATAAACCAGAGACAGTTTGACTATTTTATTTTCGTTTACGGAAGAACGCCAGGTCTTCCTTTTGGCATACATACTCGAAGCCCAGCTCTATGAACTCCTGGATCTCGGCGGGCGTCCTAGCCACTTTGCATACATACTCATCTTCCTTCGCATTCTTAATGAGCTGTGTGTAGACCAAAGTGTTCTTGATGCTTCTATGCCCTAAGAGCTGCATGACGTATAATATGTCCTTCGTCTTGGCATATTCCATCGTCGCCTTCCAATGACGAAGCGTGTGAAAAGTTATCCGTAAAAGCCTTGGGTTTCCAAGCTTGTGAGCCGCCCTTTTTCGATATCTATCGAAGGTTCGGCGCAGGTTTCCAATTGTCTTATAATGGTTGAAGACTCTCCCGGAGTCTGAGGGGATCGCATGAAGCATTCCGGCGAGTCTATTCGATATTTTGAATATTCTCGGATCGCTTCCCTTCTCAGCCGTTATTCTTAAGGTCCGACTTTCAAGGTCCAAATCAGTCCATTTAAGGTTGAAGATCTCTCCAGCCCTTGCGCCAGTCTCCTTTGCGATTTGAAGGAAGGTTCCTATGTACTTATTGCAGCCGGCTATTAGATCGTCGATCTCCCTCTCGAGTGGTATGAAGGGTAGCTTTCTGGCAGGCTTGTAGATCGGCCTTTCCCATTTTATACCCATCCACTTGGCAAAGAGGTCGTATGCATAAACCATGGCTTCCTTTCTTGATTCGCTCCAGTTCTCCTGCCTTGCTATGACTTCCTTCACGGTTTCCGGATCCAGCAAGTTCGCACCAAGTTTCACGAGCCTTCTAAGCCTCGGACCCCTTACTGCTATGGTCGATTCCTTGTAGCCGTTCTTCTTCATCCACCAAAGGAACTGAAGGATTTTTCCCTCGATTTCAGTCTTGTCGTGCTTTATAGTGGCCCCCGCACCCTGCTTTTCCGAAGCTATGGGCGCGGCCAAGTTTTTCGATCCGCCTTCCGGAACGCATACTTGGCGATCTTTACTATCGATGCCTGAGGAATTTAATTCTTTGCCTAGGCTTTGGATCGAAGCCTCCTTTCCAATCGATTCTAAGGGATCGAGGCTTCCAAGGAAAAGCTCGGGAGTCTTGGCTAACGGCTTCTCTTCTTCCCCCTTCTTCGAAGAGGAAGGGGCCTCTCTATCCCTGGGGCTGAACCTATAGCCGCATTTACGGCAGAGCCATCGCTGGACGAAGCCCCGGTCGGTAAGGCGCCTTCCATCCCTCCAAAGCTTAGAAGAGCCGCATTCTGGGCATAGGATGGATGTTGGAAGGGGAAGGGGGAGAGGAAGAGGAAGGAAAGCCTGGGGCTTATGGTTGATGGGGGCAAGTAAAGGATCTTTATTCGCGGAGCTGGAAAAGCCCCTTCCGATACCCGGTTGCTCTACGGAAGCCCCATCCACCCCTTGATCCATCCCTTCCCCTTCCTTAAATCCCCTATTCTTTCCTATCCATATCCTCCATCAATTTTTCTAAATCGGAAAGGATTCGGGTACGGCTACGGCTGGAGCCGTAGCCAAAGCTCGGTCTGGATCCAGCCATGGGCTCCTTCCCTTCCCCTTCCATGGCTTTCATCGCCACGAATACCGGGCATCCCCTGCATCGGTCCAGCCCCAGCTTTGTTAAGGCGCGGGAAAAGCCGAGGAAGCGTAGGCATCTAGAGCAGAAGCGCTGAAAAAGCGCCTTCTTAACCTTTTCCGGCCGGGGCCTGTATACCCTTAACCTTATCTTTCCAATTTCCTTGCTTTCTTCATGCATTTTCGACCCTCCCCCCTACTCCCTACTCCTAGCCTAGCTTAGCTTAGCTTCGCTTCGCTAACCTTTCCTCCTCCTTCATGCCACATTCCTTCGTCTTCCTTATCCTTCCCGTAATGGCATTCGCCCAAGAACTCGCAGAATCGGCATTCCCAGGCTTCCGGATCGGGCTTCGGGGGCTTATCTTCGAGAAGGGCCTTATGGAGGCTTATGGCCCGTTCCAAAAGCCTCCTGAAGGCTTCCTTATCGAAATCGACGGCGAAGATTCTATGCCTCAAGGCCTGCTTCTCCAGGTAAACCAAGAAGCCCCTTCTAAGCCCATGGCCAGCCAGGTAGCATTGAAGCTGGGATACGTGATGTCTCAAGGGAGCCTCTGGAAGGCGCTTTATGCTCTTCGCTTCGATAATATACTCGCCATCGCCATCGCTTTCGCCGTTGCCGTCGCTTCTGCTGACCTTTACGATCAGATCGGCCCTCCCTACGATCTGAATAAAGTCTTTACATTCGCCATCCGGAACGGGAAGGAGGATCGAGAAGCCCGATTCGGAGCCTTTGACTTTCATTCTAGGCTCAGAACGCCTCAAGGTCTCATAAAGGAAGCCGTGGAAGAGCTCCCCTATCTTGAAGACTCCAGCCTTCTCCTCGCCCGGGGGCGGAAGGCCCCTTCGGTAGGCTAGGAACTGGCGCCTCAGGCATGCAGGAAGGAGACTTGGGCGATAGACGCCTATGGTTAGGCGATCTTCGTTGCGCTTAAGGGAATCGCTGATCGTCTTAGATAGGGCTTCGGCTACGGAATCCAAGGCTTTGGCTAAGAACCTCCTTCGATTCCTTCCTTTCTCCTTCGCCTTCGTTATCGCCTTCGGTACGGCTTCCAAGGCGTACCCATTCGGCTTTATAGGCGGCCCTACGAAGCTTCCTGAAGCAGGGGGCGCAGCGCCTCAAGATGCCTTCTCCAGGCATTTCGAACTCGTATTCTACAGGACGGCTACCGCAGAGCTCGCAGGGTTCTGAAGGCGGAACGGGTCTGTAGAAGAAAACGGGGCGTTGCTCGGGAAGAAATCCGGGGCTTCTTTCTGAAGGGGATTCATCGGAAGGCTCTTCTTCCAGCATCGATGGTAAAGAACGGACCTTCTCTTCGTTGATATTTTGGTGGGATATCAATGATTTTTCCTCCTTTTTCAAATCGGGGCTCAGAGAAGGCTCGGATGGGGTTGATAGAACCGAGTGAATTTTTGAACAAGGGGTGCTCGGGCTCGGAAGAGATGAAGGGGCGGAGGAGGACGAATGCGAAGACAGCGTCCCTTCCGATGGGATCGAATCGATGGTTATAACTTCTCCGGTTAGGGGATGGACAAAGGTCCTTTGCCTCAACTGGCTTTTTATCGGGTTTGAGTTTAGGCATGGATATTCGATTTTTAGCCCTGTTCTATCAATGCCATCTATCCATTCTTTGAGCTTCTTTTCAAAAACGGAGCCCTTAGCGTTGATATCAAGGCGAGATATCAGCGGAGAGGAGGTAATTTCAGATACTTCGTAGAGGTTCTCGTTTCGCTCGCCCTTCTCCTCTAGACGGCTTACGAAGCCCTTCTCCTCGAGGATTCTGAGGCGCCTGTAAACGGTCTTTGCAGAAAGCCTCGTTATTCCGAGCCTTTTCTTAAGGGCTTCCGTAGCTTCGTTAACCGTTATCGGGCGATTCCCATGCTTCAGATCCTGGACGGCTGCCAGGGTTTCCGCCAAGGGCGCGCTCAGGAGCCTGAAGGTCTGCTCAAGGTTTCGTTTCCCAACCGCCAGGACCATGTAGAGGTCCTCGGGTAGGGCTACGATGTTCCTTAGGCCTTCAGGTCCGATAAGGATCGGGCGCTGTTTATAATGGAGCCTCGCGCAGGCCTGGACCTGCCCTATGAGCTTCTTCACGTTCCGACGTACCGAGGGGTTCTCGTAGTCCAAGGCATCCTTTAAGGCCGAAGCGTAGGGTACGACTACGCCCTCGGGAGCCTCGGCTTCCATGAGGCTGATGGCTTTCCGAAAGACTAAGGGAGCCGTAGGCGAGTCCTGGCGATCCCAGGTGGGCTTCTCCATTTCGCCAAGGTACCAGGCTACGACCCTCTCGCTCTGCTCCGCGTCGCCCCTTACCCAGCCTATGTTGAAGCGGTTCTCGAGCTCCTCAGGGGCTCCTTCGGCCGTCGT
>JAWCLV010000016.1:0-36579 GCA_038850515.1 Bathyarchaeia archaeon | reverse complement strand
AACAGCCTCCGACATCACTAGTCCCTTCGTAGCTTCGAGATTCTTCCTCATATTCTCCGGATAGACCACTAGCCCTTCGATGACTCTGATCAAGGTCTTCAGTTGCTCATCTAGGAGGATAAAAACCTCTGGAACCATCGATCGTTCGCAAGAGCTATTCGTCAAGTCCCTTTCGTGTTCGAGAACGATGTTCTCAAGGGCCGTTGTGGCTAAGCCTCTAATAATCCTTGCGAGGCCACAGACCTTTTCACTCTTGATAGGATTCCTCTTATGGGGCATTGTACTGGAGCCTACTTGAGTTGCTTCGACGAAGGGCTCTTCAACCTCCCGGATCTCTGTCCTTTGGAGGTTCCTTATCTCATTAGCTATCTTCTCTAAGGAGGACGAGATTAGGGCCAACAAAACCATCAGTTCGGCAAGCCCATCCCTTGGTACGATCTGGGTCGATATCTCGGCAGCCCTCAAGCCCAAACGCTTCATAACAAGGCTTTGAACCTCAAGGGCATGGGATCCTAAGCCTGCCATCGTGCCGATGGCTCCACTCATTTTTCCTACGCATACTCTGGGAAGGCATTGAATAAGGCGTTCCCTATGGCGCCTTACTTCCGCTGCCCATACGGCAAACTTAAACCCGAAGGGCATGGGGAGGGCTGCTATTCCATGGGTTCTTCCCAGACAGATCGTATCTCGATGTTCTATGGCTTTCTTAATAAGGGCTTCTGCAAGCCTCCTCAGATTCTCATCCACGATTTCCAAAGCCTCCTTAAGTTGTAGGGCTAGGACCGTATCCGTGATATCGGCGGAAGTGGCACCTAGATGAATATAGGCTCCATATTGTCCGCAAGCATCGCTTAACGCTTTAACGACGGCCATGACTTCATGATCTGTTATCTTCTCGTAGCGATTAACATCCTCAAGGCGAACATATTTCAAGGAAGCCCTTTCCGAAATGTAGTCAGCCACGTATCTGTCTATCTCTCCCACGTCCGCATAAGCCTGGACGAGCGTAGCCTCGACAAGGAGCATCTTTTCAAGCCAACTTTCTCGGCTGAAGATGCGCCTCATCTCAGGGCTTCCGTAGCGATATTCGATGGGATGAATGGACAATTCGCCGCACCATAATGTCAAAGGGTTTAGATCGATATAAGTCCTTAAGGCTTAGTCTGCTTCCTTTCTAGAACTTCGTGTCCGGAAGAAATGCTGTGAACTTAAGCCTTAAGGAGCCCTTTACCTTTTGAATCCCTATGCCTAAAGGACTCTTCCATAGGAAAGAATTATCGAGTTGCTTTATTATGAATTGAGCTGGGAGACGAAATCACTTATAGCCAAGGCTCAAGCCTACTGCTCTAGAGAAGAAGGTGTTGATTCCATTGCCTTCGAAAGAACGGTTAGATAGAAATAAGCCCATTATAGAAACTCTTCCTCCAGGACCCAAGGCTCGTCATATCGTGGAAAGGGAAATTGAATACCTAAGCCTTTCCCTTACCCGACGCTATCCCCTGGTCCTTAGATCGGCATCGGGCTCTTTCCTCGAGGATGTCGATGGAAATGTTTACTTGGATTTTGATGCTGGAAATGGCACGTTGATCCTTGGTCACCAAAATCCCGATGTCCTTGAAGCCCTAAAGGATCAGATAGATTCCCTCATTTCCGAGCCCTGTCCTGACCTTACTTCTGCTATCGCTGTCGACTTGGGGGAGAGACTCATCAGGACCTTCGGAAAAGGAGTGCCAAAAAGGGTATTCCTATGCTCTAGTAGATCTGAGGCGATAGATGCTGCCCTTAAGGTTTCGAGATGGTTCACAAGGAATACGGTCCTCCTAGCTTACCTTGGAGCCTTTCATGGTGAAACTTATGGAGCCCTAAGCCTTTCCTCAGGTCCTAGGGCCAGAAGAGCAAGATTTGGTCCTACGATTCCTAGTGTTTTCCATGTCCCCTACCCTTACTGCTACCGTTGCCATCTTAGTGCGACATATCCAGAATGCGATTACCTATGCCTCAGTTTCTTGAGGGAGCAGATTTTTGAAAAGCTCGTCCCCTTGGAAGACATGGCAGCCCTTATCCTTGAACCTATCTTATCGGATGGGTGTATAGTCCCACCGGATGGATATTTCCAACGCCTTCGCCGGATAGCAGAGGACGGTGGCTTCCTTTTAATCGATGATGAAACATGGACAGCAGGAGGTAGGACTGGAAAATGGCTTGCCTTGGATCATTGGGAGACAAAGGCTGAGATTACGTGCATGGGGAGCACAATGACTTCGGGCATTCCCTTCGGCATACTTATGACCGAAAAATCGATCATGGATTGGGAGCCGGGCTCCCACGTATGTAGCTCGGGAGTAAACCCATTAGCCTGCAAGGTAGCCATTGTCCTCATGGATGTCCTTAAGCGTGAGCAACTCCTCATGAGGGCACATAATTTGGGCAGAATTTTGTTTAAAAGAATTCAGGAAATGGCCGAGGAATGTCCGATCATTGGAGATGTAAGGGGGAAAGGTCTCATGTTAGGTATTGAAATCGTTAAGGATAGGGAGAGAAAGATACCTGGATCTGAGGAAAAGGACCTTATTCTTAAAGGGGCTTGGAAAAGGGGTTTGATCCTAGGATCCTTCGGAACATCGACGATCCGTCTAACGCCTGCCTTGAACATTCCAGAGGATGTCTTGGAAAAGGGTTTGGCCATTCTCGAGGAAGTCCTAATAGATGTCCAAAAGGAGGAAGCCAACTAAGGGCTTTCTTTGGCTATTTAGAAGGAGCCTTTGTTTCGGAGGATTTTCCCAGAATCCTTAGCGACGAGAATTCCGAACTAGATGCCTCTAATTCATTTCCTAAGCCTCCTTTGAGGAAGAAATTTTCCACCCTAACCACATCGCCCTTCTTCAGCCCCAGGGCTTCCTCAGCAAGTCTGTCCCAAAGGGAAACACGTAAAATTCCCGTAGAGTCTTTTAAGGAAAAGGTAGCTACTTTGGCTTTCCTTCCTCCATGGGTAACGACTTCTCGAAGCGAGGGGGGTTCATAAACCGTTCCCTCAACCGTAACGTAACCGCTATCAACTCTAAGGTCTTTTATCGAAGAAATTCTTGGGTTAGACTCTAAAGGATGGCGCTCCTTCAAGCCTTGGGATCTTGGCTCTAAGGCCACGTCTCCCTTGGCATCAATGTGGATCTCGAGACCTCTAGCTCCCAACCTTATATTTCCTCTTCTTATAAGAATCCAATTGCCAATCTCTAAGGATCTGGCAAGCTCAGCCTTATCGTCCCATAGAACAAGTCTTGCAAAGCCTTTCTCATCCCTTATGAGAAGGGATGCCATTTTACCCTTCCTTCCATCCCTCCTTGAAAATTCCCTTATTGGCGTCGAGCCTACTATCTGGGCTGAAAGCCCTTCGATCGTTCCCTTATCGGGCAGTTGGGCTAAGGAAGCGTAGGAAATCTTCTGGGGTTCCATGAACCCTTCGATCTCAATCTTCGATCTTCCGTCTAAATGGACTTCGGGTTTTTGGTCTAAACCAGCCTTCGTTCTGGCATCATAGATTCTCACAATGGAGCCTTTCTTGAGGCTACTGGCATATAGATCCACCTTATCATTCCAGATTATAAGGTTTACAATTCCCGTTTCGTCCTTTAGTTTTGCCCTTAATAACTTCCCTTGTCCCTCTGGCCTTTGAAAGATCGATACGGATGAAAGCTCAAGGATCTCTCCCTTTAGGTTGATGGAATTTTCTTGAGCCTTTAGGGAAGCTATACTTCGGAATATAGGAGGTGCGATAGAACCTTCCTTCGCCAATCCTTCTTCGAGGAGCTGGATCTCGCCACCACGTCCCACATGAATTTCGAGGCGACCTGAAAGGCCCCTTTTCGTGTATCCGTGATTTATCCTTACAAGTTGATTTGGTTGAGCCTTAAAGGCATCTGCCTTCTCATCCCAAACCACGAGATCCGCGATTCCCGTAGAGTCGCCTATCGTAGCCCTAAGAACCTTTCCCTTGGTTCCATCCCTTCTGATGAATTCCCTAAATCCGTAAAGGTTTATGATACGCGCCGAGACTGAGACATCCTTCAAGTTCTCCATCAGGCTTCCTAGGTTCATCTGAAAGCGGGTGGGGATCTCCTCGACTACCTTCACTCCCAATTCTTGGGCAAGGAGGAAAGCTGCCCCTTCCTCTGTTAAAAAGCCCTTAGATGATTTCAATTTATCATCAATAAGTTTTTCGATGTAGGCTTCCGGCAGGTCCCTTCGAACTTCTAGGATTTTCTTAGTCAGTTCTCGACGGCTTAAGGGCTTGATGCTCAAAGGAATTCCCTTGCTTCTCGTTTCACTCTTTCGGAACTTCCTTTTTTAAACAATAACTGGGTAAAAAGGTTAAATTCAATCGAAGAGGTTGAGATTGAAGCCTAGGAGCCCAAGCTTGGGAAGCTCCATGGGTGGAAAGGTTTTGCCCTCAGAGGGAGATGAATCGAAGATTCTGAGGCACTATCGACACCTCTTCAGGCTCCCTTCCTTAAAGATCGTGATGATCCTTCATTTTATCCTTGGCTTGATCTATGGGGCGCTTCTAGTCCCTGAGGCGTTCTTGGACCCTCCTAAGATCCTTTTTTATGGCATAATCCTTATGCCATTTCCAACCTTTTTCTCGGACATCCTAATCTATTTTGGATTTTCCAAGGGATCGGTTTTAAACCTTAGGCGCCTTAGTGCCCTAAGCCTCTTTTCAAACTTTCTATGGTTATCCTTCGCAGCCATAGGAAGCTTTGTATCCATGATCTCGGGGCATGAAGGCTTCCTAACCTCGATGCAAGCCCTCGCCTTCTCTGGAACCCTTTGTCTCAGATTTATCGTTTTCTCAGCCCTTGTTAATGGATCTGTCCCCTCGCCCAAATCCTTAATTTCAGCAGCCTTCCATCCTCTACTTTGCCTTACCTCCCTTGGAACCCTTCTAGGACTTCCAACCTCCTTTCTGATCAAAGTCCTCATCGCTTCTATATTCCTTCTTCTTTCAACAAACCTCGTCCTCCAAAGGGTCGATGGTGAAGGAAGAAAAAGGCTTGGAGTAGGCTCCTTGAGGCTGTTCAGTTCTTTCGCTGCCAATTGGATGGAAGATAGAAACGAACCCTTGGAAGATATTTTCGAAAGTCTCGGAGTTGAGACGGATGTTCAGGTGAAGCTATTGGCTTTCGGGAATGAGGATAGACCTTTTTCAATTCTCTTGATTCCCTATCTTCATAGCGGCCCTTTCAAAAATGTGGGAGGCAGCGCCCTTCCAGCCATTGTTTCCCATGCCCTCGAAGTTAGCGTAGGCAGGGCAGGGGATGAGGTTCGTGTCCTTGTCTTCCATGGGCCTTCTGGGCATGAGATGAATCCTACATCCCAGAGGCAAAGCTTCAAATTGATTTATGAGCTTCGATCCCAAGCCCATTTTTCCTTCAGTCAGGCTCGGGTGAGTAGAGCCATTAGGGCTAGCTGGGGTAGCGGAAAGGCGCTATGCCAAGCTTTTAATGATATCGCCCTGGTCATCCTCACCTTGGCTCCAAGGAATATGGAAGACCTTCCAAGTACGATCGCCGAGGAAATAAATATGTGTGGGAAGGAGCTAGGCTTCGATGAAGTCTTTGTTGTAGATGCCCATAACAGTACATCAGGATCCCCCAATCCTTTGACACCAGAAGAAATTGATTGCGTGAGAAAGGCAGCCCTAGAAGCCCTAAAACTGGTTTCAAAAGAGCCCCGTTTTCAACCTAAAATCGGAGTCTCCAAGGTCATTCCGAAGGGGTTTACCGTTTCAGAAGGAATGGGACCTGGGGGTATCTCTACTTTCGTCGTTTCCGTAGCTGATCAAACAGCAGCTTATATCACTGTGGATGGAAACAACATGATCACGGGTTTAAGGGAAAAGATCATTTCAAGAATAAGGGAGGAAGTCGAGGGCGTCGAGGACGCTGAGGTTACAACAACTGATACCCATATCGTTAATGCAACGATTACAGGAAGGGGTTATCATCCCGTAGGGGAAGCAATAGATCAAGAAGCCTTCATTTCCTGGGTCCTTACGGGCATCAAGGAGGCTCTAAAAAATCGAAGGGACGCTTTTGTAGCCTGGAAGAGTGTTACGATAAAGGATATAAAGGTCCTAGGAAAGGATGCCCTTAGAGGCTTTATAGAAGCTATCGATGCGAGTATTTCAACTTTTAGACATCTAAGTCTACTCCTCTATCCATCAATAGCAATAACCCTAATGGTACTCTTTTCCCTTCTTTAGTCTTCCCACACGATTCCTTTTCCTAAAATCCCTTAATTCCTTCCTTTTCTTCAACCTAAAAATGGAAGCCCATCCTAGCGAAGATCACAATCCCGATAAGGGCCAAAGCCATCACAATCACGACTTCCGGCCTAAGCTTTATTCCGCTCGTCTCCTCCTCGAAAAAACGAAGTAAACCGGCGCTGGCAGCAGGCATAGGAGCTTCGCGGCTTCTCCGCTTTTTCCGACTACTCAAATTTTTCCCCTTTTCTTTAATAGAAGGAGGATGCCAATAAGGCTTATGATAGGAAGAAGGCTGCAGACAAGATAAGGTTTTAAATCCATACGAAGCAACTGCTAGTATTTACCTTATCTTGGCTTGAGGAAAAAGAAGAATTACCGGGTACCGTGAATCTATGTATTACTTTTCATATTTAGTCATGATATCAAGCATGTTAAACTTAAGCCCTGGACAGGGCTTAAGTTTACACCACCAATTACCGAGGAGAAAGCCTTATACCTAAGGATCAAAACGGCTGTGAGGATTGAAGCTTATGCCCGATCTTGGACTTGGAATTCCCCTTTTTATACTCAGCCTCTTCATCGCCGCCATATCCTCTTTGGTCGGTTTAGGTGGTGGTGTCTTTCTCGTTCCCAGCCTCATATTGATTTTTGGTTTACCATCTCAGAAAGCCGTTGGGGCTAGCCTCTTCACAATGACCTTCACCACCATTTCTGCGACGATCGCCTACGCAAGGCAAAAGAAGATCGATTATAAAATAGGAATCCTTTTAGATGTTTTAGATGTTCCAGGGGCTACCTTAGGGGCGTATGTAACGACCATTATCAATTCTAAGCTTTTGGCAACGATCTTTGGCATTTTCCTATTCATCGTATCGATTCGCCTATTAAAGAGCCGAGAAGCCCCTGGAAATAGTGAGCCCCACAACCCTGGAAGTCCTCGCCTTAATAAGGGTGTAGTCGCATCGACTCTTGCGGCGAGCTTCGCCAGTGGGTTTGTCGCAGGAATGCTTGGAGCTGGAGGAGGTACTGTAGATGAAACAGTAATGATTCTTTTTCTTGGAATGCCCGCGACTTTGGCGGCCGGAACGGCCGAGTTCGGTATGGCATTGACGAATCTGGCAGCTCTTATCCCTCATTGGATGTTCGGGAATGTTCTTATCGACTACGTAATCCCTTTAGCCCTTGGCGCTATTCTAGGCGCCCAGATCGGGCCCCATCTTTCCAAACGCGCTGGGGAAAGAATTGTCAGGAGAAGCCTTGCCATAGTGTTTGCCATTATTGGCATCAGAATGCTTTTGGTAAATACAATTTAAATTCATGCTATAAGATAATCGTAAAGAAATGATTCAAAAGATGTTCTCTAAGAAGATTGATAGAGAAATAGCGTTTTTGTTTTTTATTACCGACAGTCTAACAGAGGGAATATGGTTGCGGTATTCGATAAGCCTTTGATAAAAGAAGGCTCTTAGAAGCACATCCGTTAGAGCTGATGCCTGAAAAGGCCTTGATTTTAACCCTTGAATCGATCCTAAATCTATGCTAATACCGTCTGAGAATAATCCAAGGTCATCTCTTCAAATGTCATAGAAGCCAAAAACTATCCAGCGAGCCTAAAATACTTCCAGAAACTTGAGGCTTACGAGGAGGCTCTTATATGGCTAGACAATTTTACTTTTAGGTCATACTAAAATTCTTATACGAGGAGGGGTTCTTAAGGAACCAAGGGAAGGACTCCCCTATAAAAACAATAGATAAGTTATGGGGAAAATCGGGGGACTTGAAATGCCAACCAAGAAACTGCTCATCGCCTACTATAGCGCTACAGGTCGTACTCAAAGAATGGCAGAAGCCATCGGAAGGGGAGCCAAAACAATTGGTATGACAGTTCATGTGAAAAGGGTAGAGGACTGTAGTATAGATGACTTGGAGGGAGCTGACGGCATAATCATTGGTTCGCCTACATACTTTAGCAATGTGGCCTGGCAAGTGAAGAAGCTCATCGACGAATCCATAACGCTCTATAGAAAGGGAAGGGCCCTAAGCGGTAAGGTTGGAGGATGTTTCACCTCCTCCGGAACGCATCGGGATGGTGAAGAGTGCATCAGGATTCTAGAGCTAGCTTTTGGCCTACATCACAAGATGAAGCTGCTCCCAGGTATTGTATGGGCTTCAGGGGATTCTGAGGATGAAGTGATGCGAAAATGCGAGAACTATGGCGCCAATATTGCCAAACAACTCCTCATATCCTAGTAGCCCTCCCTCTTAATATGTCCTAAAGGGAATTCAAGGGTTAAGACTCCAAACAAGCAAGAAAGCTTATAATCGAATATCATATTATTTTTTCATGAGAAAAAGATTTCAGGAAGTGATGGGATGGGTGAGAATAGGGCTAGTGATGAATTGGTGGAGATAGGAAGGATAACGCATTTTTTCTCAAGAATTAGTGTGGCTGTAGTGGAGCTTAGGGATAGGATATCCGTGGGCGATAAGATATGGATCAAGGGAGCGACAACAGATTTCAAGCAAACGGTTGAATCGATGCAGATTCAGCATAAAAATGTTGAAACTGCTGGACCAGGAGAAAGCATAGGTCTAAAGGTTATAGATCGCGTCAGGAATGGCGACATTGTTTATAGGCTACCAAAAGATGGCTGAAAGGGTACTAAATTAAATAGTCCCCTCTGCTTAGCTTCCCCTTCTTCTTCTATTTCTCGTTTTTCCTACATTTTCATACCTAAATTCAAAGATTCCTACTACCATCCTCGAAAGAAGGTTTTACCTACTTTTCCTAAGTCCTCTTTATCCGAAAGGATAAACATCCCTACAGGGATGCATTTCTATGATTAGTAATTATAGACGAGCTTGAACCTGAAGCCTTAGAGGCTTTTAAGAAATAAGTAGAAGGATTGATGGGGCAAAGACTTCCGCCACCAAGGACATCACTGTAATCATCGTGTTTAAGGATGGTCCAGCCGTATCTTTGAAGGGGTCTCCAACCGTATCTCCAGTAACAGCAGCCTTGTGGGCATCAGAACCCTTACCTCCAAGGGCTCCAGATTCGATGAATTTTTTGGCATTATCCCAAAGCCCACCAGCGTTGGCCATAAACAAGGCAAAGATTATTCCGGTGACAATGCTTCCAGCAAGGAATCCTGCCAAGGCTTCCTTGCCAAGGGCAATAAGGGTTAGAACTGGTACTATGATCGCCAAGGAGCATGGGAGCATAAGCTCTTTTATGGCGCCTTTCGTGGCTATATCAACGCATCTCGCATAATCTGGCTTCGATTTCCCTTCCATAAGTCCTCGAATCTCCTTGAACTGGCGCCTAACCTCTTCAACCATTCTTTCTGCATTTCTTCCCACAGCCAGTATGAGAAGAGCTGAAAGGAGGGGAGGCATCATACCACCAAGAAAGACACCAGCCACAACTTCTGGCTTCATAAGGTCTAGAAGCTCTAGATCAACGAGGTGGGCATAGGCTCCAAAAAGGGCGAGGACTGTAAGGGCTGCAGCGCCGATGGCAAAGCCCTTTGTAATGGCTTTTGTCGTGTTACCTGCGGCATCGAGCCTATCGGCAACCTCGATTACCTCTTCACCCAAGCCTGACTGTTCAGCTATGCCCTTGGCGTTGTCTGAAACAGGTCCATAGGCGTCTGCCGATATAGTCATACCAACCGTCGCAAGCATCCCTACGGCAGAGATGGAAATTCCATAGAAGGGATCGATGCCAAAAACCATGGCAAGGTACCAAGCTGCCAAAGTAGCAGCACAAATGCCAATTACTGGCGGGACGATACTGACTATCCCGTAGGAAAAGCCTGTTAGAATGTTAATCGCAGCTCCTGTTGTTGAGGCTTGGGCTACTTTTTGGGCGGGTAAACGATCTATAGATGTAAAGTAGTCGGAAGTAATGCCTATGATTACCCCCGCCGTTAAACCTGCAAGGGTGGGAAGGAAGAGCCCAAGCCACATGCTACCCTCTAACCCCGAGAAATACGTGACTGCGAAGAGTAAGACAACGAAGATGATCCACGTAGAGAAGGAACCTCTGTTGAGGGCAGCTCCGGGATTCCCTTTTATACTAAATTTTACGACGGCCGTACCTAATATGGAGGCGAAGAGTCCAGCAGCAGCCATCATAAGGGGTAGTGTAATCAGTATGCTTAACCTAGGATCGATGAGGGCTTTTTCCGCACCGATGATCATGGCGGCTACAATGCTGGCGATATAGGAGTCTACCAGATCAGCTCCCATTCCGGCTACATCGCCGACGTTGTCTCCAACATTGTCAGCAATTACGGCTGGATTTCTGGGGTCGTCCTCGGGGATTCCAAGCTCGACCTTTCCAACAAGGTCCGCGCTGATGTCGGCTGTCTTTGTATATATTCCTCCTCCAGCCTTTGCGAAAAGAGCGAGGGCGCTGGCTCCAAAGCTAAAGCCCAGAACTACATTGGCGGCATCTTCAGAACTCCAACCGAAAAGCCCATTGTAAAGGAAGAAAAGGGAACTAATGCCGAGCAAAGCCAGACCTACGACGAATAAGCCCATTATGGCTCCACCGTAAAAAGCCATAGGAAAGGCCTTTTTTAAGCCCTGCTTCGCCGCATTGGCTGTCCTAACATTCGCCTCAACAGCAGCCATCATCCCTATGTAAGCGGCGATGGTTGAGCATATCGATCCAAAAACATAAGCCACAGCTACACTTATCCCATAAGGAATCCCTCCGCGGAGGGTATATAGGACTGAGAGGACAGAAGCCATGATCAGAACGAAAAAAGCCAGAGTTATGTTCTGCCTTTTTAGATAAGCCTTTGCTCCTTCCTTTATGGAACCCGCGATTTCCTGCATCTTATCGGTGCCGCTTTCCTGCCTCGTAATGTAGACGTACAGATATACGGCCAAGCCAATGGCTGATAAGCCCGCTATTGGTGCGATGAAGAGCAATTCCATAACTCTATCGCCAGGCTTTCCCTTTACTTATATACCGATGGGGATGAAAGCCTAACAGACTTATAAAAATTTACTTATTTTCTTCATCCTTAGATGGATTTCTAAGTTTATCCAAAATAATTCGCTTCCTTCGCTAAGGCTTGATGGGCATGCGACAAGCAGTTCGAGAGGTCGGAGAGAAGCCTATAAAGTCATTACAGTAGCGATTTTTGCATAATATGCTTTTAATCACAACCAATAAGGAAAGATAATGCATTTAAGGTTCTATCGATTCTTTAAAGAAACGAACGGATCGTGCTCATCGTGACTTACTTCTCAAAAAGTTTCTTCTTATATGCCCTTCTTTTCTTTGTGGCTTTCAAGAATCATCGTAGCTTAGTTTGGCCTGAATAGTGTTGTACTCGTATTTTCTTATTCTTATATTAACCCTCACACCAAACGATTCCGCGTGAAAGGCAATAGGAATTTTAAGGAAGTCTTTCCGAAGGCCCTTCTATTCTAGGCTCTTTATTGGAAGAAGGCTTTCAACTCCTTTGCGAGGTCCTCAGGTTTTGTGTCCACTACCGTCTCGCCATGAAGCCTTTCCATAAAGCCCGTATCCGAAACATAGAAGGGCCTCGGCTCAGGCCTTGAAAGGATTTTAAAGCTTATACAAAAACTTCTTGAGCCTTCGAGGGCCGATCCGCTGAAGGATGCCATGTTGAAGCTTTTCACCCCCCGAGTCTGATAGAATTTAAGGATGGTATGGAGACCCTCGCATAGAGCCTTGAGGCACCCTTCGTCCATGTCGTTTAATGAGGACGTTCCTCTGAGAATTGCCATAATCTCTCCGTTACCCTGGGGGGCATAGCTTACGAGCCATGCGATGCCTTCCCTCTCGGCTACGAACCTTTCCCCAAGCTCCTTCTCAACCTCGATAAGGTCTTCCCAATAGCTAGAGCCAGTTCGCTTCCAGTATTCTTCGCTTGCCTTTATTAGCTCAGCAACTTGCTTGGTAGGAGCTTCATCGACAAGGATTTGGATATGAGGGTGAAGGATGCTTGCTCCTGCTGGAGGACCATAGTTCCAATTAATAGAACCATATGAAGGTCTAGGGTTCCCCATTGATGCTACAAGGCGCAGGTAATCTATGGCTAGGGCAAAGCAGTCTCGGAGCAACGAAGGTGTGAAATCTCCAAGCTCGAGAAAGTGGGGTGTCTCTGTGAAGATGGCGACGGCGTGATGCTCCGAGAAGGGATAGAGGTTCGGAAAAAGACGGGCCGAGCCAAGCCTCATACGACCTTCGGGCACGAAATCCTTAGGAAACATAGGGGTTAGCCCCTCAAGGCTTTCCTGGCAGAAGTAGCAGTTCTTTTTTGAATTCTCTATGGCTTCCCTGAATCTTACATCATAGGTTGGGCTTGCCTTACGCAACCTTTCAGCCCTTTTTATATTGATCCTAGAGGGGCTTCCGGTAAGGGGGTCTATCCTAAATTCTATGGGTTGGGTTTCGAGAAGGAAACCGGAAAGGGGATTGAGGAATCTAGCCTCTCTAATCTCTTTATAAAATCGAATCATTGGCATGGAAAACTTCATCGAATTAAAAGATCTTTCCTCGTTATTAAAGGATGGTGAACGCTCTAAACACAAAAGGCGAATTCTTAAAAAGCATATGGATTCTAGGGCAATTCAAGGCTTTGTTTAGATCAATTTGAAAGGTATGGAAGAAAAGAAGGGAAGGGAAGGAAAGTAGTAGAGACGACCTTTTCTAAGAAACCTAGCAGAATTAGGCTTGCAAATCTCTTTCAAGTTATCCCTTATATCTTAATGCCTTCCATAGGACTTCCGGTTTCTTTGAAACAACCCTTCTTATGAGCGGAACCTAACAAAAGGGTTCTACCCTCAAGAGGCAAACTCCTTTAGCTTATCGGGAAGGTACTTGTCGACAATGTACGTCAAACCATATCGGCTGAAGGCTTCCTGCTCTGCCTTGCGCCTGATCTTCAGGAACATATCGATCTCCCGCTTCCAGAGCTCCCCCTCATACCTTGGATCCTTCTTGAGCTCATAAAGTCTTTTGACATCGAGCTCCGTCAAGGGGTCGCTCGGAAGCTTATAATTGACGATATCTGTTGCATAAACCCCACACCATTTGGCATCCGGGGTCGTAAGCTCCCTGAGGTGGGCTGCATTGGCGGAACCAGAGATAATGACGGTGGCGATATGCATTCCCCATGGATCCCCATCCGTAAATATGATGACTGGAAGCCCAAGCTCCTGATTCAGCCTTCGGATGAGGCGTCTCGTAGCCCTGGGAGGCTGTCCCGCCGTCTGGATGAGAAGGGCCTTAAACCTTTCATAAGCCTTTTCCTCTACGAACCTTGTGAACATGGCTCCCTTTTCGATGACGATGACCCTCTTAGCATTGCAATGGACGAATTCGGCACTCGTAAGGGTGGGTCCTATGACGAGGCCGTCAGGATGGGACATGAGGTTTAACCTCCGCCCCTCGTAGCCTGGCACCGTGTATTCGATCGTTAGATCTCCGAAGATGCTGCTCCGCTCCTCTGGGAAAACATGAAAATCCTCTCGGGCGTATCCTGTGATAGTTTCCAAGTCTGTCACGATGTTATCGCTCTCAGCCTGATCCTTAAAGTGAACTTCATCAGCCTGCGCCATGTAGAATAAATCCCTTAGGGTACTCGTTTTTCCTTGGGAAACTAGGGAACGGGCCACATGACCTGCCCAAAGAAGTTGGGCCAGGGGCCTTAGATGCCTAACATTCCTTGCGCTTCTCAAAACTTTCTGATCCCCTAGGACATATTGCCTCAAATTTGGATCATAGTCGATGTTCTGGACGCTACGGCTAGCCATCCTGACCGCCGGAAAAGTGCCTCTATGCATCTGAGTATAGACACTTTCCCCAAAGGCCTTGAGCCTTTCAAGAACTTCCTTCTTCCTTAGGGCTCTGCTCATGGCTTCCTCTCCTTCCCTTCATCTTTTCAGGGGCTTCTAATCCTAAGGATGAAACCTTGGCAAGGAGGGGGCGGATATCAGGTTCCTTTTTATGCCCGCTAAGGAGGGTTGAAAAGCGGGCGATTTTTGGAAGATACCTGGCGTAGAGGTCGAAGCGTTTTTTCCCGATTTCTACCCTCCGTTTTCTCGTCAAGTAAAGCATAAGATTTCTGGCAGCCAGGCGAACTCCGTTGAGGATCTCCCTCTCAATCTCTGGTCTGTCTGAAAGGAATTCCTTCCCAACAGTCTTATAGGGAATCTTCGTCGAGCATAGGTGGATTATTATAGCCAAGGGATCCTCCGCTGGATTAACCTTATAGTATCTCCAGTCCATAAGGTTATGGATGACCTTCCAACTCACATCACTTGTTTCATCATAGAGGAGGGGTATCCTGTTAGCGAATCTGTAGAGGACGATGTCGCCCGTCCTTGGTATTCCTCCTCCATAGGCGATCCCAACCTCTACTATGAAGGGATAACCCGAGTAGGCGCTAGGCTTGCGTTTTGCTACGAAGACAAACTCAGGATTCAGTTCTTTTCTTATCCCCGCTTCCAGAATCTCCTCGCCTAGGGGGGAAAGGCAGGAGGCATCAGGAGGAAGGAAGCCCTCAAAACTCCTCATAACGTTGGCAAGATCCGATACTTCTGAGGGCGTAAGGGTCTTGGGATTTCTGTTCGGATCGAGTTTAGCGCGTTCCAAGACCTTCCCAGCTAAGGACTTTCCAACACGATGGAAATGTTCCATGAGAAAGGCTGAAAGGCTCTTTGCGCCCGTCACAGCTATGAGCCTATAGAGGGTTTCGGCATCTATACCATAAGGATGGGGAAGGGTTTCCTTCGGAGGACTGGGAAGCTTCCTTATGGTCCTTTCAAAGACATAGAGCCTTCCTCTTGGATCCACGAAGGTTATGTCAGCATAGGGATTCACGATGGCAGTCTGCTTGAGATAATCGAGGACCTTTGGCATCGCCCTTGTATAGTCTCCCTCCATGGTGAATTCCACTAAGGTCCCGTGCCATCCATCTTCATTCGTATGAACCTTGTATCGAAGAATGTTCGGCTTATTCTTCTGGATGTCAATCATCAGCTCGTAATCATGGATGTATCTGTCGCCTGTACTGGAAACGATGCGGGCGGGCATCTCGGTGGTTATTTGTCCGTAAAGGATCGCCATCGTACCCCCTAGACCAAAGGTCCCCCTCATCTGCTTAAGCCTGAACTTTGAGCCATATAGAACCTGACCGAAGGCTTGGGGTATCTTATCGCCAGGCACCCCCGATCCATTGTCTACGACCCTTACGCTATAAAAGAAGGCGCCCGTGGGGGATGGGCGAAGCTCCCTTAAGGTAATGCGGACCTCTGGAAGGACCCTAACAGCCTCGCAGGCATCTAAGGAGTTCTCGATGAGTTCCCTAAGGGTACTGTAGATAGCCCTAGAGGGGCTACTGAAGCCCGCTATGTCTCGATTCCTATAGAAGAAGTCGGCAGGACTGATCTCTTCGAAGACGGCTATGCCTGTCAAGGCTTGGACCCTTCCTTTAAGCTTCTCCTTGCCCAGGCTTTGAGGGAGGTTTTTCCTCCCAGAGGGATAGCTCAGCCCTTCGTATCTTTTTTCTCTCCCGGCTTAAGAAGCGATAGACTGTGCTATGTTGCCTTCCTTCGATGAGCATTCTTATGGCTTCCCTAGCCACCTCGAAGCCTGGAGACCTTCCTATTATGGAGACCGTCGTTCCATAGCAGGAAAGGTAGACTTCAGTTAACTCCTCTATATTACGCCTCATCTTTCCATCCCTTCCTATGATCCTTCCTTGTATCCTTTTCACATCGTTGGGGGTCATCCCAAAGTCCCTCCTTAAGTCGAAGCATTCGAAGAGAACATCATCTTCCAAGAGCTTGAAGGCCTTTTCGGGACTAAAGCCCCTACCTATAGCCCTCACGACATTCTTTGCAAACAGAAGCTTTGAAACATCGCTTTCGTTCTCCTCCATAGAGATTTCTACATCCCCCGTCGAACCGTCAACCGTTATCTTAACGGAACAAAGCTTCTCAAGCCTCTCCTTCACCCTTCCCGATGAGCCTATAAGAACGCCGACCCTATCCCTTGGAATCCTCTCATGCATCACATGGACCATCTTCAGTCAACACCCGCTATCCATTGAAGGATAGATTCAACATCCTCGACTTCAAGACCAAGGGCTTCAAAATATCTGTTCAAGTTCGATAGATCCCTCCTGAGAAACTCCATGGCATTTGGATGCTCCCTTGAAACTGCCTGCGAGAAATCGAAAAGGACTGGCCATCCTCTCCACATCATGACATTGTACTCGCTCATATCCCCGTGAATAAGCCCTGCATATCGGTAAAGGCGCCTAAGGTTTCTGAGAATGCTTCCATAAATGCGCCTCGGATTCTTAACCTCAACCTCCTTGAGGAGGGGTGCCGGTCTACCTTCCTTCCCTATGAATTCCATGATTAGAACATTTTCCTTAACGTATATGGGTTTGGGTACCCTGACCTTCGCCCCATAAGCCTCTTTAAGGTTTCGAAACTCCTTCGAGGCCCAGAGACTGATGAGGGCACGGGAATCCTTCTTCACATACCGAAACCTAGGATCCCCATCGATATATTTCATCATTCCCTTCCTAAATTCCGCCGATATTGTGAGAAAGATCTTGATGGCTAATTCCTCTCCTCCCTTTGCCTTTCCCCAATAAAGCTTGGATTCCTTCCCTGCCTTCACGGCTCCGAAGATTTCGGCTATTATACCCTGTCTCATGAGCCGGTAAAGAGTTATTAAGGTGGGCTTGTCGAAGACTTCCTCTAAAGCTTCATATTCCTCTGAGCGTTTTTCCAGCATCCTTTGCTCGATTTCATACCTCTCCTCCTTCCTTCGTAACCTAGCTTCTATGCGGGAGAGGTCATCCAAAACTCGGAACCCCTATGCCTTTAAATAGCCATTCTTACGAAGCCAATCCACCTGGTTTGCCTTATAGCGCCAGGTTATATCGCCCCTCTTATCAAACTGGAAATCCCATGGAGCGACAAGAAGAATGTCTCCCTCCCTGATCCAAACCCTTCGTTTCATCTTCCCCCTAATCCTGCAAAGTCTCGTATGCCCATCCATACACTTAACAAGGACCCTATCGTAACCAAGAAGTTTCTCCGCTACGCCGAAGACCTCACCTTCCCCTGGAAGGACGAGTTCTTCCAGCTCCTCCTCAGTTTTCACTTTTCTCTTTCCCAGATGGATCTTCCCCTTTACGATACCTTTGGACTGCCAAGGAGAAGATAGCTTGGCTACTTATAAAACCTTTGAGGCCGGTCTTCTTGGAAGCCTCTAAGGAGAAGGTAGTATAATATGGAAGGGGAACTAGAGATTATCTGGTCAGGAGGAAAGAGGTGAAAGGAAGGGAAGCGTATCGGATCGGGCCTCGAAGCCTAGATAAATGAAGGGTTTAAATCCTTATGATTTGGGCGTGGGGGATCCCAGAAATCGCCAAAATTGCTTTTGGGTGGACAAGACCTTCCGATACAGCCTTTTCAACAATGTCGCGTCCTATAAGGTTGGCCGAGTTGGCATGACGGATGGCTTCGATGGCGGCTTCTAGGCTTTTCTTCTCACCCTTGTAAAATTTTTCGCTTACGTAGAACTCGAGGCCACCATCGGTGAGGGTTTTCCCTAGAAGATCGGCATCGCAAGCTGCCACGAGGACGTGGCCGCCCCTCCGAATTATGTTTACGTATATCGACTTCAAGGCTACACGTTCCTCAGGGAGGATCGAGCCCCGCAGGCCTCACAGGCTAAGAAGTTGAAGCGCCCCTGTTTTTCGATCCTTGTATCAGGTCTTCGGCATACAGGACATATGACAAAGTCATCCACGTAATGCTTAAGAAGCCTTTCTATCTGTTCTTCGCTGAACTTTCCTTGGAATATCGCCGTTTCCTCTGAGATATGGCCTGCAGTACCTAGCTCGTTTAGGAGGAATTTGAATGTATGGCTCGGCTCCCTATTTATATACTGGCATATCTCCCTGAAGTTCTGGAGGAAGGTCCTAGTACCCATGACCTGAACGATGGGCTTCGGGGGTTCAAATCTCGTTGAAGCCTTTGGCTTTGGTGGAAGCCTTGAATAGGCATCCTCTAGCATCGCTCTGTAGCTTCTTGCCTCCACTTCTTTGCCTCCTGCATACAATTTCTATTTTTCTAAATAAGCCATATTAATTTTAATGCTCTTAATCAAGGAATTTGTTTGTGGCTAAGGTTAGGAAAATCTGAATGTCTACGAAAGCTAAGCCTCTTCCATTTACAGGGATGGAAAAGGCACCTGGAAGGTCTAGAAAGGCTCAAGCTCATATTAAAGGAAAGCCCTTCACAAACAAAATTCTTGATTAAGAGCAAAGAGGTTTTTATAGAGCCATAAAATTCAAAAACCTTAGCTAAGGTCCTTTATCCAAGAAGGTATATCGATGTTGAAGGGAAAGGAAACCTTCAATGTACCAAAGGAGAAGAAATTCTCGGAATGGTACAATCGCATTATTAGAGAGGCTGACCTCATAGACGATAGATATAATGTGAAGGGTTTCATCGTCCACAAGCCATGGTCCATGATAGCTTTCAAAGAAATCTATCGCATTTACGAGGAGGCCCTCGAGCGTCGAGGCCATAAGCCCGTCCTCTTTCCTACAGTCATACCGGAGGAGAACCTTAGAAAGGAGGAGGAGCATCTCGAGGGCTTTAAGGCCGAGGTCTTCTGGATAACCCATGCAGCCGATAGGAGACTCGAGAAGAGGCTGGCTTTAAGACCCACATCTGAAACGGCCTTTTACCAAATGTATGCCCTATGGATTCGGAGCTTTTCCGATCTGCCTTTGAAGCTCTACCAATCCTGCACAGTCTTCAGATACGAGACAAAGGCAACGAAACCCCTCCTCAGGGGAAGGGAATTCCTCTGGATAGAGGCCCATGATGCCTTTCCGACTCAAGAGGAGGCTATGAAGCAGGTCGAAGAGGATATGGAAATAGCCGAGGAGGTTCTTCATAAAAAGCTCGGTATACCCTTCATCTTCTTCCAACGACCCCAATGGGATAAGTTTAAGGGAGCCATCAACACCTATGCCGCCGACTGCCTCATGCCTGATGGCAATCTGAACCAGATTGCCTCAACCCATTATCTTGGAGAGAACTTCGCTAAGGCCTTTGGCATCCAGTTCCTAGACAGGGAAGGTAAGCGTAAATACGTTCATCAAACCTGCTATGGACCCGGTATTTGGCGAATCATGGCAGCGCTTATATCGATCCATGGAGACGATAACGGTCTTATCTTCCCGTTCTCCATCGCACCAGTACAAATCGTGATAGTCCCTATCCTTGCAACTGAAGAGGAAACAAACAAGTATGTAAAAGCCCTATGCCTCGAAGTTGCCAAAAGGCTCAGGGAAAATGGCTTTAGGGTTGAATTGGATATGAGCGAAAAAACTCCAGGTGCAAAATATTACTACTGGGAAATGCGAGGGGTACCATTAAGAATAGAAATCGGACCCCTTGAGGCTAAGGGAGGCTACATCACCCTCTTCCGTAGGGATGTTAGGACGAGGCGCCAGGTACCTATCCAACAGCTTGAGGATGAAATCAACAAAGAGGGTGAAGCAATCCTAAAAAACCTTAGGGAAAGGGCCGAAAGATCGCTTCAGCAAAGCTTAAAGGAGGTAAAGAGCCTCGAGGAGCTGAAGAACGCCTTAGGAGATCGCCTTGGCATATTCAAGGCTCCCTTTTGCTCCATCGCAATGGATGGCGAAGCCTGTGCCCAGAGAATTCGAGAAGCCACTGGGGCCGAAGTTAGAGGGGTTAGATTTGGTGTTGAAGAAAAACCCGATCCAGATGCAAAGTGCATCGTTTGTGGTCGAAGGGCCACCATAATCGCGTACATAGCCATGGCATATTAACGCATACCATCCCTTCAGGAATTATG
This sequence comes from Bathyarchaeia archaeon, assembly GCA_038850515.1. GTDB lineage: Archaea > Thermoproteota > CALKCG01 > B24 > JAGTQN01 > JAGTQN01. Next base: position 16,405 of record JAWCLV010000016.1, on the reverse strand, counting down.
GGGTCATGCGGTCTTCTTAGCGTTTCTTCTAATCCCATCTTCTCAATCTTCGTCCTTAGTAAAGATAAGAGACCCAAAATTTTCTTGCTATATCCAGGAATTTTCAAGGATCCCCCTTCCATGGCGATTCCCTTCGTCATAGGATTCTGATCGAGATCGTGATTGAGATTGAAATTGAAAGCCCTATAAGGACTGATGAGCATGTCTAAAAAGCCTCAACTTTGATCTTTTCGAGTCGAGCGAGGAGCTGAAAGCCCCTTGGAATCGCCCTTTTTAAAGCCTTTTCCAAGTTTAAATGTTTCATCACTTTACGCTTTCACGATTACCCGACTTTTTTTACCCCTTCCAAAAGCCTTTCTGCCCGATCGTAAACCTCTTCCTTCGAGCCAAACATCGATGGTCCATATCCTTCGATAACAAAACTTGCCATAGAGGCTCCTACGCAAGCGCACCACTGGACATCTTCGCCAGAGAGGTATTCGGCTAAAAAGGCTCCTATGAAGGCGTCCCCGGCCCCTGTTGGGTCTATAACTTTTGAGGGCCAAGATGGAACCATATACGCCTTTCCTGTTTCCCCAAGGACTATGGTTCTATCAGCTCCTCCCGTAACAATGACTGTCCTAGGTCCCCTAGACTTTAGGGCTAGACAAGCCTTTAAAGGATCTTCAAAACCCGTAATTAGGAAGGCCTCCCTCCTCGAAGCTTTTAGTATATTCACAGTTTCCAAAAGTTCTTGATCCAAGCATAAGGCTTCCTTAACAAGTCCCCTTTCATCGAAGCATCGAAGGTAACCCTGAGGATCCAATGAAAGGCATGGTGTTAGATTTGAAAGAAGCCTAAAGGTCTCGCCAAGAATCTCTTGGGCTATGGATCCGATATGAATTCCATCTGCCCTTAGACCTTTTGGAATGTCCTCTGGCCTTATGGGCTCACATAGTCCCAAAATTCTCAAATCTCGATCCCCATTCTTATAACAAAGCTCGAAACTTGTCGTTCGGGCTCCCTTAACTCTTATAAGGCTGGAAAGATCAAGACCCCTCCTTGAAAGCCAAAGCGCATACTCGTCAGGAAAATCTTCCCCAACCTTTGAGATCACCTTCACTCTACAGCCCATCCTCCGAGCTGAAAGTCCAGCATAAGTCGGAGTGCCACCAAGTGTCCGTTGACATGGTAGGTTCTTTACTCGTATAAAGTCGAGGGCGATATGTCCGACGATGGCAAGGCTTGGCATTTTCCAAGGAACCTTTCTTCTGAAAAATATACGAAAATAAAAATAAAATTTGGGAGGGCCGATCTTTCAGACACTCACTTTTCTTCCCATCAATCTTCGCTCCGCAACCTTTTTACACTCCTATGTTATTTTTAGACCGAGCGAGGATCCAAATGCCCAAAAAGCGTAAATCTGGAGGAAGAGGGGGAGGCGGAAAGGGAAGGAGTGAACTCGTCCAATGTAGCGCCTGCGGGGCTCTAGTTCCAAGGGATAAGGTAAAAAGGGTTACAACAAACGTTTCTCTCTTAGATCCCCAACTGGCGAAGGAACTAAGAGCACAAGGAGCATACATTGGAAGCCAAAAGATCGTGAAGAATTACTGCATCTCATGTGCAATTTTCCATAGGGTTGTAAAGGTTCGCTCAAAAGATGAACGAAAATTATCAAGACGTTACTAGGCTTTGATTTTTGTTGATAGGACAATACTAGGAGAGACTTCCCTTGGCCTTCACTAGACTCACTAGAAAGCTCACGATAGAGAACCTTTGGATATACATCCTGAAAATGCTCTCAGAAAGGCCTATGTATGCTTATGAGGTGAAAAAGTTCCTAAAGCAACGGTTCGGTCTCTCGCCAGCTACCATCACCGTCTACTTTGTCCTTTATAGGATGGCCAAAGAAGGGCTTGTGAAAAAAGGAAACGGAGTGGAAGTTTCAGGAAGGCCAGAACGAAGGTACTACCAGATTACCGAAAAAGGCTTAGAAGCCTTCAAGCAGGGAAGGGCCTTTATTGAAAATACATTAAGAAAACTGTCGTAGGCTAAGCCTCGAAAAGGAAATCTTCTTCGTAAGGAGTTTTGTACCGATGGTATAGGGAGGTTTTTCATAGTCTCAATGCCCTATGCTAGGATCGAAGGAATATCGTTAGGCATACAGATTGTGAAATGCTGGGGGCGTTTCTCCTTAATTAATTATCTTTACGAAGGATCGTTTCGTCCGTTCTTCGAATGACCGCTTTATCCCATTTCCCGTATTTTACCCAGAGGATAAGGGCTATTCCACCTACAACATTGCTCAGCGAAAATGGTAGCCATATACCCATAGGACCCATGCCTACTACGAAAGTAAGGAAGTATCCAAGGGCGACCCTTATCACCCAAGTCCTTCCAATCTCAATAGTCGTTGGAAAGGTCGTGTGTCCTGATCCCCTTCCAATGGACATCGAGTTTATGCAGAGGCCGAAGAAGGGAAGGGTAGGGAGAACCAACTGCAGGAACCGCTCTGTTTCATCGAGGATCCGTGAATCGCTGGCAAAGACTTCAGCCATCGATCGCTTAAAGGGAAATACAATACTAACTCCGATAACGAGAAGAAGAAATACGATTATTGCCGTTTTAGAGGCTATTTCCCTCGCTTTCTTTGGGTTATCAGCTCCAAGAGTCTGTCCAATCATGATAGCCGTAGCTCCGCATAGCCCGAAGAGGGCGCCGTCAACAATGTTAATGATGACAAAGCCTATGGAGAAGGCTGTAGTCACGAAGATTCCTAACATGTTTATGAGTCTCTGCTGAAGGAGGAAGGCAAAGCCGTTCATAAGGCCAAAGGCTAGAATTGGCAAGCCGATACGTAAAACAAGCCTGGCCCATTTTAAGTTAAGATCCTTGGTAAATCGGACCCTCAGATCCGGATAGCTTTTCCTCATGATGTAAGTCTGACCAATAACAGATATGATCTTTCCGAAAACGTCTGTAATGGAGGCTCCGATAACCCCTAGGGACGGAAAGGGTCCTATTCCTAGAACAAGGAAAGGATCAAGGGCTATATTGATGGCAACTGCCACCATGTTAATAAAGGCTGGGCGCCTTGTGTCTCCGAGGCTTTGGAGCAAGGTAGTATACGTGAAGGCTATGGAGTTAAAGAGGATGTCGAAAGCCGTTATTGCGGAGAAGGCCATCACATCCTCAAAGATTTCTGGAGGAGTGAAGATGAGCCAAGTAAAAATATGCCATCTAAAGGTTAGTAGGGTTAAATTAAGCGCAGCTCCGAAAAGGAAGGCTATCGTGAAGAAACGGGAGGCCTCATAGCTCGCTTTGTTATAGGCTTTAGCCCCGATATATTGGGAAACTATGCTCAAACAGGCGGCGTTTGTAGCCATCAGAAAGGCGTGGAAGAGCATCATGACAGGCATAACCTGTCTTGGAACCGATACGGTAAGTTCACTGTAGCAACTCAGCCAATAAGTGTCGGCTACATTGTAGGCTATAAAAACAAGTTGATTCAAGAGGGGAGGTATCCCTAGCCAGAAAAAGGTGTTGATGGTTGGTCCATTCACGATCCTATCCCTGTACATACTTAGATTCTGGGGCTCAGGATACCCCTCGAATTCCTCGGCCATTTTCCTTCGTTCTCCTGAATCCTAAATATATAATTCAGGACTACCTTTCGATTCGGAATCTTTAGTAGGATTCTTCATATCTTCATTCTTTTGCAGCGGGAAGGACAGAGTAAGCCGAAGGTTGAATTAGCTTTAAAGTTTTGTGGTCCAGATACTGTTACGTTTAGATTTTTGAGGGGGCTTTAAGAAGCCATCTTTTGGAGGTGATTTCCATAGATAGGCTCCTCAAAGCCCTTAAAGAAAAGGGGCTTTTCATTTTAGGCGTAATAAGGTTTCGATCCGCAAGAAGCTGAGGGCATGTCTTCTCTACATGGCGGGCTTGAGCTACAGGGATATCGCATACGTCTTTCGGGTCGTCCGGTTGATGCGAGCCATGTATCCGTATGGCGTTGGGTGAAGGAGCTTGAGGGCATAAGGCTTGATGCGAAGCCAAGGAGGCGAAAGGTTGTAGCCCTCGACGGGACGGGATGAAGCTGAAGGATGCCGGGCATCAGTTCTACGTATGGGCGGCCGTAGACGTTAAGACAAAGGAGCTCCTAGCCATAAGGGCTTCATGGCATCGCAGCGAAGCATCCTGGATGCAGACCTTTTCCTTAGGCAGGTCCTGAAGGCATGCGTTAATAAGCCCCTAATCCTCGTAGATCGAGGACCCTGGTATCCCCAAGCCCTTAAGGACCATGGGCTAAGATGGAGGCATACAACCTTCGGGCTAAGGAATGCCGTAGAGCGATGGTTCCGCACAGAACACTTAAGGATAGAACGAGGCGCTTCTACAACAACTTCCAAACCAAGAGGGGACTCTTCAAGGTCGAATTATTCCTCAGGTTCTTCGTCCTTTGGTACAACTGGATAAGACCGCACCAGGCGCTAGGAAGGCCGCCAGCGATAACATAAACATCTAAACGTAACAGTATCATCTAAGCCCTCTACCCTTGTCTCCTCAGCTCCAAAGTCTTGTCCGAAGATGTCATTTTGGCTTTTTTGCAAATCGGTGGATACAAGAAGGCTTTTAAACCCCTTATTAGCCAACCAGAGGGATGTCGCCGCGGCTATGGAGCTTTTGCCTACGCCGCCCTTACCGCCGAAGAAAATATAGCGGGTTGTACCTTTAGGTATGATGAGATCCCTTAACATTACTAAGGGGAAGACACCCATGTTTATATAATTTTTCCCAAATTATACCAAATTTATCAAAGGAGTTTGCCGAAAATTGAAATAAACTATGAATACTTTTTGCAGTACAAGTAAAACTGATACAATTAACTTGTTGTTACTGAAAAAAGATTGTTGGGCTAATAAAATTCTATCTAATTTTCAATGGTTAAAATCAGTCATCTTAGACGCCTTTCAGAAAACGCCTTGTTACAGGAATCTCTTTTTGCTTAATCCAAAGAAGCGAGGCGACAATGATGGCGCTTATAAAGTCATGCTACACTATTAATACGGCTGCGACATTTTTCAATACCTTGAATAGACATTCACTTGGGAAGATGTGCTCTAGGTGCGATGCCTTGAACTAGTTCGACGCTAGGTTCTGTTATTATAAGGGCGGTTTATTACTGGATGTAAGGGCGGCTATGGGATGGAGGAAGGCTTCCAAGATAGCAATTAAGATACGAGTGGGCACAGGTATTGTGCCTGCCTATCTACCTAAGTAGGTAGCAATCCAACAACACTGTGTTAAGATTTACGTTTAACTCACTTTAAACGTTGTTTCTCCAGTTCCAGTTTCGTAGCCTATTTTAGATGCGGTTGCAAGGACAGTATACGTTCCTCTCGGAGCCAAGGATGGTATTTTATATCTGAATACCACAACGCCATTCGAGCCCGTTGTACCCGATCCTATACCAGCCAAAAGCCCACTAGGATAGTAAACCGTCACAACGACGGTAGCCCCTCCCACGGGGCTTCCAAAATTGTCTGCAACCTTCACGGTTATGTAGACATATCCCCCTCGCCTGTAGGTTGTTTTATCCGTCGAGACGGAAACGGTTAAGGTCTTTACAGCATTGGCGACTGTAACCGTTATAGTCTTCTCGTCGCTGTTTCCAGCCTCATCCGTGGCTTTGACGGTTATCTTATGCGACCCATCTGCCACGGTCGTGGTATCCCAATCTGCCTCCCAATAACCACTCGAGGCATTGTATTCCATACCATTGAAATTAGTTTCATCGATAGCGTATTGAACGCTACTTAGGGAGGCTTCCGTATTCTTAACGGATGCCTGAATCCTCACGTTCCCCTTTACCGTTGAACCGTCAGGAGGGTTTACTATCGTAACGGCTATAGGTTTCTGTGAAGGGGCTGCCGATACGGCTGCAAAGGCGTTAACCAATCCATATCCATAGAGGCTGTCTCTGCCAGTGGCACCTAGGTCTGTAGCCGTATCCCGAAGGATCTTCCTTACTTCAACATTGGTTAGCGTTGGATTCTTCGCCCAAACAAGTGCAGCGGTGCCTGATACGTGGGGCGTAGCCATCGAGGTACCGCTGAGGGTAGCGTATCCATTGTTTTTGTACGTGGAGTAGATATTTACCCCGGGAGCTGCAAGTTCTACGGCCGGTCCAGTGCTGGACCATGAAGCCCTATTGTTATTCTGATCCGTAGCGGCTACGGCTATAACGGAATCGTACTTCGCTGGATACGCTACATTATCGCCCGTGCCCTGCGAATTACCGGAGTTTCCAGCGGCGGCGACCAATAGGAGCCCCTTATCATAAGCGGCTTTACAGGCATCCCGTAAGGCTTGATAATCTGTCGAAGCCCCCCAGCTCATAGACAATACTTGCATTCCGTTGTTTACCGACCATTCAATGGCTTGAACTGCCCAGGCAATAGTTCCGCTACCGCTGCTATCCAGCATCTTCACAGCGTAAATAAGGGAACCCGGAGCTACACCTACAACTCCAAAGTCGTTATCCAGAGCTGCAATAGTCCCCGCGACATGGGTGCCATGACCGTTATCATCGCTCGGATCCTTGTCGTTATTTACGAAGTCGTATCCGCCGCAAATCGATAAATCATCGTGGGGACCGACACCCGTATCGAGAATAGCTATTTTTACGCCTGAACCCGTGCTCTCAGACCAAACTTGGGTTGCCTTTATGCGCTCGATACCCCAAGGTATCGTTTCCTCTAGGGCTTCTACCCTACCATTTTCATGAATGTATGCGATTCTAGGGTTCTTTTTTAAAGCCTCTACTGCTTTCTCAGGCAGAGAAGCATAAACAGCCGTTATTATTGAGTAAATGTAATGAACTTCACCACCGTTCTGCTTAACCAGATCAACGTCTGGTCGACCGAGGAAGCCTATGATTACTTCCACCTTTATTGCTCCTGCACTGGCAGACGGAAGGAGAAAACCTGGGAAGCTGATGAGAAGGATTAGCGATAAAAGGGCTATGCTGAGCCTAGTTTTACTTTCCATATATTTCACTAATTGCTATTATCCCTAATGCTTTATAAGCGTTATCGCACGCTAAGGCTTTAACCTATGCCAATGGCAGAAACCAGATTTATTAACTTATAGTCAATCTGCCAACATTTTACCTAATCATTGAAGGTAGTTTCCATCAATTCTAACTAGAAATTGATGCAAAAAGAAAGCGGGGTCACTTCAGTCTCCCCATCCCCTACTCCTATACCTTCCCTTAGCTTCCCTCCTTTAATCTCCTTCAACTTCTTCCATAACTTTCGTTTCGTAGATTTAATAGGCATCACATAGACATGAGTGAAGTACCTCTTCACGTAGTTGAATTCACCTTCAGATCCTCCCTAGCAGGCGATGCCTGTCTCGAGTCGGTAGTGCGGCTTTAGCACAAGATACCCCTTATGAGCCCTAGTATGCCTAAAGGCTGAGGCCCACTGTAGCTTTTAAGAGAGATAGGGCTTTCCTTAAAGCTAAAGTTCACATCGTCTCTTGAGTCGACTCAAAAGACAAATAGTTCGTCTTCTACCAAGATTTTCTGGTAAAGCCAAGCATAACTATGGGCATGGTTGCTATTACGGCTTCTATGAGATACATGGATGACAATCCGAGGATTTGACCTAGGTATCCTGCAATGTAGGAGCCGAATATGCCCATCAATCCGCTGGCTGTTGAGAATACAGCGAAGACGGAGGCTAGAGCCTCTCGCGGGACAGCGTCCGCAATGTAGAGTTGAATCGCATAGTGGCTGCCGAAACTAAGGAGTTTGAATACCATCTGCGCTGCTATTATTATCGGGATACTCGTGGTTATCCCGTAGCAAAATAATGGAAGGGGGGCTACTAGGTAGTAGAGGAAGATAACAGGCTTTCGCCCAATTCGATCGCAGAGCGGCGCTATCAACAATAGTGAAGGAATCTCGGGTATCACCCATAATCCTTGCATCAAGCCTATCGTGGTGAGCGAAGCTCCTATCTCTCGTAAATAGATGTTGAGGAAATTTCTTGTGGCGACTAGACCTACCAATGTTTCGGTCGCCAAGAGAAACGCAACTTTTTTATGCACTAGATATTCTTTGAGCACTCTTATCTCCGTGAAGGAAGATTCATTTGTCTTGACGGGTTGGGGAAGGAACAAGGCTGAGATAGCCGATAACAGGTAAAAGACTGCACCTATCGGAAAAAGAAGAGCGAGTCCATACATATCCGCAAATATTCCTGCTATGGGTTGCAGTGCTACCCATGATAGGGTGCCCCATACCCTATACTGACCCAAGAGCCTACCGGGTTCTGTGCTGCCCAGCACAGACAACATTATTACAGAATATATGGGGCCCATCATTATGATATTGGCGATCGAAATACCAATGTTTAAGAGGAGGAAAGAGGGAAATCCTGACGCTAGTGGGTAAACTGCCTGGGTAAAAACCATTATTATACATGATGCTATGAAAAATTGTTTATGCTTAGCAAATCTATCTGCAAGAGGACCGAGAACCAGCCCGACTAATACCATTGCTGAGGTGACTGAGCCGATCGTTCCAAGACTAAGCAGGCTTAGACCTTTTAGATTCATGAATAAGTAGCTGTAACTCCAGAATACTTGACCTGAGCATACAAAGAAAATATTAACCTTCAATGCCAAATAAGCTAGTCTTTTGGATTCTGAGACCATCATCTTTCAATTCCCATCTTATAGGGTTCTAAGTTAAAACCAGCCCCCAGTTTAAGGTTTGCTTGGCAGGAAGCCCGAGGGACTTGGCGAGCCAATGCTAAGCCTTCTTGAAATTGTCTTACCAAGCTAGGACAGTGGTTTTCTGAAACGGCGGACAAGTCCCAGTTATACCTAATACTCTCCAGAGCTAAGCTCTATAGAATTCGGATGGAATGGAAGGACTCGAAAGGGACGCCAAATGCCTTCCTGGAATTCGAAAGGATTGCGAAGATTAGGTGTTTTTGCTCCTAGAGCTTTGAGCATGGCTAGTTTGGAAGCGTATTCGGCAGTGAGCCTTTTGGCAATGATGTAAGAAGCTGCTGCTACCTCGGCGGAGATAGTTAGGGACCATATGTTCAGGAAGATTAGGGTTCGAGCGTTCATTTCCTGCATGAACTCCGTCAGTTGCTGGGCTTTAACTATTTTCACGTCTTTTGGTAGCGACTCGGTGATGCGGCAGATGACCTTTTTCCCCGTTTACGTTTTCCTTGATTCGTAGGTTACACAGCTACCTAGCGCTTATCTAAAACCTTCTCGGGTAACAAAATCGTGATTACGTCCACCTCCCCACCGTCCATTATTAGCAAGCCCATAGGTGGTAAGCATTCTCAGCGTAACCACTTATGGTAACGTTGCATGGCTATTTCAGGATTATAGTAGCTTATGTTTCAGGCGACTACGAGCCTTGCTTGGAATGAGAACGTTAAGGATCGGATAAATCGAAGCTTAGAGCCTTGCCATCAAGGGTTATTTTTAGCATATTGAGAACGTCGCGGCCGAGGAGGGCATCGTGGCGTCTCGCACCGATGACTTCAACCATTGAGAACTTGTAGTTGTGGAAGGCGAGATCTACGAAGTAGGTGTATTTCAACCCTTCCTGTCCGTCAAAGGATAAAATGGACACACGGCTTGCTGGCATAAGCCTAAGCTCATTTATCGCATGTTGGGGGAGTATGGTTATGTCCGCACCCGTATCTAGTTTGGCCTGAAGTTCGATGGAATGGTCTGAGAGGGGTTTGGTGAACCTTACTTTTAGGGCGGGGGCTGGAGGGTTGTAGTCGGAACTATACTTCATGGTGAGATAACTCCGGTGACGGCACTTCTATGCGCCTTTCTCCAAGGGCTACCTTGTCGATGTAGATTGGAATATAGCCATACCTCTCGTAGACGTTCTTGGCGAGTTTTCCCTTGTCCTCATCGGAGCCAATGATATTGCCTTGAAAGACCGCAACATACTTTCCATTGTAATTTGGGTCTTGTATAAGTTTGTTTTTCATCTTGCAGAAGGCGTCCCTCTCCTCCTCCAATCGTAAGATGTATTCCAGCTGCTGCGAATCTCCGGTGAAGCCCTTTCGCTCGATATAGCTTTTGAGCAGTTCTTGTATTACCTCGTTCTTTTTACGTTCGCCTCTCTCGCGGAGGATAAGGAGGCTGAAGCGCCTCCATAGGTCATCGTCAACTTCAATTGTCGTCTTAACCATGGTCACGCCATTTTAATGGTTTTCCGTTAACCCATATAAACATTTTTCCTTATAGCTAGCTTCAGTCTCCTGGTTAATACGACGGTGGTGAAACAATTCCATTAGAATTGAGGGCTTTAATTCTGATAATAGATCGATAAAAACAGAAAAATATAGTTTCATGCAAAAAAGCTTAAATGGTCTATGACCTAATATCATTTTCTTCTAATTCTGTAAAATCGATGCTAAATATAGCTGAGATTGCACTATATTTCTTGTAGAACATCTATGAATTTTTTATACCATTTTTCATACTCTTCTTTAGTTATAATGTGTATTTCGAAGGGTGTAACTAAACCAATTTCCCTAGCAATTGCCGCACGTAATCTGCATCTGTAGGAGGCATTATTGGCAAGTGTTGTTATAAGGAGTATATCTACATCACTGTCTGGTCTCATGTTACCGCGCACATAGCTTCCAAAGACGATAAGTCTGCAATATGGATCGAATTTCTTGCCGATCTCCTTGATTTTTCTAAGATAGTCACTTATATTGTTGAGGTACGATTTTCTAATCTTCGAATACTCTAGTTCTAGATCCACTAGTCTGATTCTAGACATTTAAACACCCCAAGGATATTTTCTCCAAGTTTCAGTATTCTCGCTGCTATGTCCAGATCGTATTCCCTTGGTAAGTACCGTGACGATATATATGCTTCTTCAAGGAGATAGAGGGCTTCAAGGTTATTATTCATGAAACGATTCAGCTCTTCGTATGCATAAACCTTTACAACATCCTTAAGTAGCTTTATGATGGAATGGGTATTTGGGTAATCACCAATTCTTCTATAAAGCAAATATTTTGAGTAGAGCTGTATGGATTGCTCCACATGAAACAGAACCAGATCATACTCACCATGTTCATAATCGCTTTGGGCATTCCTGAAAAATGATAAAGCCCTTTTCTTCAGTAACTCGAAGCTCAAGGAAGCCACGTCCTCGGCTTTCATGCTTTAAAAGGCATACTCCTCAATAAACCTATCAGCATTAACACCAAAATGCTTTGAAACTGATGCCTAATGCTTGCTTCAAGACAGCCCATAATGATGATTGTAAGCCCTTATTTTTGACCTTTTTATTTTATTTTCTCATGAAAAGAGGATTGATGATAAAGTGGGGACCGGGAGGTTTCCTACATAGGTCGCCATGGAAACTCCCCTTAAGGAGGGCCCTCTTTTCAAGGTGAAAACTTAGGCTGGAACCGAAACACGCCCCTCCAGCCATGTGGATAATTCCTTGAGGCATAAGCCCCAATTAATCTACTAACATTGGAATTATACCATGCGAAACTTCTGGAATTATGGAAAAATAGAAAAGGCATGATTCCGCTAACTCGCTTCCGTTCATCCGATTACATACCGGATTAAACGTTAAGGATTATCTCATGCGCCCGAATATACACGACCTTGCCGATGCGGAGAAAAGCCCTACTTAAGGATCGTTTCGATTTACAATGGACCGGCCGGGATTTGAACCCGGGAACTCCGGATCTTTTGGTCAGTAAATTACATGACTTGCAAATCCGGCGTGAGTACCAGGCTTCACTACCGGCCCACTTAAGCCAATCGAGACGCTGAATTTAAGTTTTTAATCTTCGTCTAAGGAAGACTAAGGATGGAAGTTTCAATCTAAGGGATTTCTCGATGGGGGAGGGAAGGGAAACCTATTCTCAAGGATTCGATACGGTTCGATATCCCTGCCTTAACGAAGGTGGGTTCTCATAGGAGGTTCTTAGGGCGCAGAGCTCGTTCGTGATAGGAAGTTGGCAAGCCAAATCGCCTTTGTCCTTATGAAGCTTCAGCTTTTCCGATTACCTAAGCTGCCTCTAATAGTAGTAAAGAATCTTCCCAACCCTCAGGAGTTGTAAAAATTTGTTTTTCTCTATTGGAAAATTTGCCAATTGCATTCGTTTCTCCATTTTTCGGGTTAATCCATGATGCCTTAACCGTTTTGCTCGCTTTTATTTTATCCATGTTTATGGAAAATGTTGCGTTGCTTCCAAGGTAGGCTAATATCCATTTCCCATCCTTATGTCTTGCAGCAATATTTAGAATTCCTCCATCAGTTTTTCCTCCGCTTGCGAAAATCGTTTGATCAGGAACAAGGTTCCACCATTCTTCGAGGGAAAGAAATATCTTTCGTAGAACGCTCATGTGAAAGGCTCCTGGAGAATCCAAGGCATTCTTCCACGTAGGCAATACTCGCCAGCTGTCATTATGTCCATAACTGTGATAACCCCCGGCTAGATAAGAGTAGTAAGCTTGCCTTCTAATCCATAAAGGAGTTACATCGAACTTATACTCAAAACCCGCCTCATAAGCACCTTCAGCCATAACAACTGGCTTCGCAGGCGTTAGACTATAATCATACGTAACAAAGGGATAAATTAAATCCACTCTGTTCCATGTCTGAATGGCATTAAAAGCTAGCCAAGGTTCATTATGGATAAAGCTTGAAGAATACGGAGAAGGATCTGGATGGACATAGATCATGTGAAGACCCCCATCACCTTCTTGAAGACCAGCAGCCAACTCTCTAAGGATAGGAACAAACTCTTGATTAGCTCTTGGATGCATACACCAAATGATGTTTGGAATTTCCTTGTATCGTTGTGCAACCCATTTTGCCCATTTCCTAGCTCTGTTGCAGAGCATATAATCTCCAAATCTCTGATGGTATATTGCCATTGAAATAACAAGTCCATTTTTTTGGGCGATTTCGACGACAGAGTCCACATTATCAAAGTACGTCTCGTTCGGTGTGAGAGGATTATTGTTCACCCAAGGCGTTTCACCATAAATGTTTGGATGGACTGGTTCGCCTACCCCCAAAAGCATCGTTTGGACTACACTGAATCCTTTTTCCTTTATGTTTTCAAGAATTATCCTTGCTTCTTCCAGAGAATATTCCCTAAAAATCTGCCATTGTGTTGTCCCTAACCAGAAGAAGGGACGGTTTTCTGCGTCGATAAAATATCTGCCATTATTGCTGACCTTCAATGGGAAAACTGGATGATACATATCCGCCCCCTTATAGATAATCCATCAATTATCAATTAAAGCACTGTTTACAGGAACTGCACCATAAAGATTCTTACGGAGAGGAGCCTTTATTTCTAATAGGGAGTCCCTAAGATCCTTCTCATTCATAACCGTACCTAAGAGAAATTCGATTCGATTCGATTCAAATCAATTCAAAAATAAAACAACAACCCTTTCGGAGAAGCTTCGCCGATAAAGAATTTAAAGCCTTAAGGCTACTTTAGACCGATGATCGAGTTTAGACGCATGTTAAGGTTTGCGGAGCTCCTCAACCCATCCAAGGGCTTCGAGCTGGAAAGGCAGGTAATCGAGCATCGCTTCGATCCCCTCACAGGCGAGGCTACCATCGTAACCTCGGGAAGGTTTGATTATGCCAGGCGCCTTTTTCAAGCCGATCAGGATGCCTTAAAGAAAACCATTGAGGCTACAAGACCTGGATGCCCCTTCTGTCCCGAGAAGGTGGCGACGGTTACCCCAAGGTTTCCTGAGGGCTTCCTCGAGGAAGGGAGGCCCAGGATGAGGGAAGCCATCGCCTTTCCAGGACTCTTCGCCCACATGGACTTTAACACCATCATCGTCCTGAGCGAGGCCCACTTCTTGGAGCTCCAAGAGCTGGCCCCTAGGCGGGTCTTAGATGCCTTCATCCTCGGCTCGAGGATCCTGAGGAGGCTCTTCGAAACCCGTAGCGAAATGAGATTCGGAGCCTTCGTCGGGAACTACCTTCCCCCATCAGGATCGTCGATCGTCCATCCGCACCTCCATCTGCTGGCAAGCGATCGGCCCTTCGAGCTTGTGAGGAAACTCATGGATGCAAGCAAAGGCTTTTTCGAAAAGAATAGGGAAAACTTTTGGAAGAAGCTCATCGAGGTTGAGAAGTCCAAGGGAGAGCGCTATCTTTGGGAGATCAAGGGCACTGAATGGACCGTCCCCTTCGCTCCATCTAAGACCTTCGAGGTATGGGGCATAAGCAAGGATCGGGCTAGCCTCCTAGCCCTTGAAGAAAGGGAGCTAGAAGGCTTTGCAGAGGGGCTTGGGAGGGTTCTAGGATTTTACGCCTCGGAGGGGATTTCATGCTTCAACTTCGCCCTGTACTCAGGTCCCTTGGATGAAGATTCTTCGGATTACTTCAGGGTGGGATTAAGGATCGTTGCCAGATTCGGCTATCGACAGCCCTTCACCAACGATGTGTGGGGGCTTCAGGCTTTACTCCAAGAGGGGGAAGCCTATGAGGCTCCAGAAGCCATTGCAGAGCGATTAAGGTCCTTTGCCTACTAAGGAAGGGCAGGGGCTAAATAGAATATAATCCAATCGATTGAAGGAAAGAATGAGTGAAACTGAGATGTCATGAATTGTCGCATACATTCATTTCATGATTTGGAGGCGGGACGGAAAGCGAATGGAGGGGCGAGCTTAGGGAAAGGATTTTTGCCAATATAGAGGCTTGGTAGAGGATTGGAAGGCCCTGAACCTGGGAGAAGGCTCCCCTAAGGAACATCGAAGATCACAGGATATATGGCGTAGACCTTAGCCGCCATAACCATGCTCTCGACGGTTACATACTCGTCCTTTGCATGCGCCATGCCAGGAAGACCGGCTCCAAAGCCTAGGGAAGGAATTCCAGCTATTTTTCTAGTGAAGATTCCATCCGTTCCTCCCGTGATGATCTTCAGGATGGGCGTCCTCCCCGTTGCAAGCTCCACGGCCCTTTTCAAGGAATCCACATAAACCAAATCTGGCTTTTCGTAGTAGCCTCCAAAGCCAGTAACCTCGAACTCTGCATCGATGCCTTCGAGGCCCGAAGCCTTAAGTAGCTCCAAGATCCTTCCCTTGACGGCTTCTATGTCGGCTCCCGGCGTTATCCTTATGTCAAAGAGGGCCTCGGCAGCGTCCGGAACGACATTAATCTTAACCCCTCCCCTTATGATGTTCAGGCTTACGCTTGGGTAATGGAAGACCTTCGTAACGTCAGCCTTCTGGGATTCCGTAAGCTTATAATGCCTAAGGAGGAATTCAACGCTCGTCTTAAGGACGGGCTCAAGCTCCTCGGGAACGTCAAGCCTGAAGCTTCCGATTTCCTTCACATAGCCTATCGCATCTATGAGCTTATCGATGGCATTATCCCCAAGGTATGGCTGGCTTCCATGGGCAGTCCTTCCCCTGGCTTTAAGGGTAACCCTAAGGGCGCCCTTGCATCCAAGATCCATGGAGGGCTCGGAGGGCATACCTCCAGAGGAATCTCCGATGATGCAGAGGTCCCCCTTGAGCCTTCCGGACTCTGCGAGCCAACGGGCCCCATCGACGGCTCCCACCTCCTCATCGCAAGTAAACCAGAATTCCACCGAGCTCCTTTCCGATTCCTCGAGGCTTGCCAAGACCTTAGCGGCGACCATGGCTGAGGCGCAGGCGCCCTTCATGTCGCTCGATCCCCTGCCATAGACAAGACCTTCCATCACTTTCCCACTGAAGGGAGGGTATTTCCAAGGCTCGGAGCCTTCCGGAACGACATCCAGATGCCCCAGCCATAGGATTTTTCCCTTTCTTTTCCCAGGAACCTTTACACAGAGGTTTGTCTTATCCTTCCGGCGCTCATGGACCTCGGTTTCCAAGCCTAGGCTTCTGAAGTAGGCTTCGATGAATTCTACGCATTCCCTCGTGTAGCCTGGAGGGACGACCGTAGGGAATTGGACGAGCTTTGAGCAAAGCTCTGTAAGCTCCTTGGAGGAGCCCTCTATATCGGCTTTTATTCCCTCGACGATACGATGGCCTTTCATAGCAAGGGAATAAAGGTTCCTTAGCCATATAAGGCTTGATTATCATGAGGAAAGCTAAGGAAAAGGAGGAACGAAGGGATGGAAGGCTCCTTGAATTTCCTTTAGGCTCTAAGATTAAGGTTTAAATTTGAACAAGTTTTAAGAATAGTAAAACTCCAAAAGGGGTTAAGGAATCGATATAAGGGAAGCTTTAGACATGGCTCAAGGATCCACTTTTCATCTTCTCCCAATCGTTGCCCTTCTTTCCATTTCGATGAGCTTATTCGCGACCACAAGCGGGCTTATCGAAGCCCATGGGGCTTCATCATGGCTTAAGCCTGGATCCACAG
>JAWCLV010000015.1:0-36807 GCA_038850515.1 Bathyarchaeia archaeon | reverse complement strand
GGTTTAATTCCTTTAGAAATCAATCTCTTGAAGCCTAAAAAGATGCTATGAGAAATAGCATCTTTAAAGCCATGAAAAACCTACCCCCTCCCCTCCCTCTCTTCTCTTCCTTTCCTCATCCTTCCCTCTCCGTCTTCCATTGGACTTTTAGACTTCTTCGAAGCTCGGTGAAGCTAGAAGGACAGCGCTTCAGGATCGTCCCATAGTTCGTCTTAATCAAGAATTCTCAGTGTAGTGTTGGCAAAGCAGAAATTGGAGAGGTTTGGCAACTACCTGAGTGGAAGAATCAGAAGAAGTTCTTCATTGGCTGAAGAGAGGAAACCATTTTCTCTTTATCTTTGACAATTCGATGATCAGTGGGAGCTATGATACTTCCAAACCCTTGAGAGGCATAAGGATAAAAGCCCCCTTCACTTTCAAGGCATGCTGCCTAATCATATAATGGTGAGCAGAGACTTTAGAAGGATATAGGTACAAGCCTCCATCTATCGGAGCTTGGAAGACCTGTAAAGGGCATAAGAAGATATATGGGTGAAAGAAGGTTTGGAGTGATCACGAAAGGTTAGACTAACTTTGCGTTATAAGCGGGAGGAGGTTTGAAGGCTTTGTTCGAAGGGTTGGGCATCCTTGGCAACGGGCTTATCCTTTTAGCCTCCCTTTTGATCCTCGATGAGGCGAGCGATTTGGCAATAGCAAACAGCGTTAGAATAGCTGATATAACAGGATTCGGAAAAACAACGATAGGCTTTATCCTCGTGGCTTTTTCGACATCCCTTCCAGAGCTTTGCGTCTCCATATTCGCGGCCATAGGAGGGGAGAGTATAGGGGTTGCGATAGGCAATGTAATGGGCTCAAACATCGTGAATATATGCCTAATACTTGGCTTATGCTTCCTTTTTGTGACATTGAAAAGCTCCGATGCCTTAAAACTGACTCCGGGCATGGCTAAGGAGGAGGTTGGAACCCTCTATTTTGGTCTTTTTGTGGCTTCCGTCGTTCCCTTAGCCCTTCTTTACATCGGATTTGCAAGCCGATTCATAGGCGTGATCCTCCTCGCAATTTTCATATTCTATGTTTATCAGCTTTCGAAGGTTAGAAAAATAAGGGATGAAGGCTCCCTTGGGGAGGAGAGACGAAGGCTTCCAAGGTACATCTTTTTTGCCCTTTTAGGCATTGCCTTGGTAGTTGCAAGCTCTTATTTCATCGTAGAATCAGCAACCTTTATCGCTGAAAATATCGGTATTCCGAAGGTTGTGATAGGAGCCACGATAGTTGCCTTTGGGACGAGCCTTCCCGAATTGGCGACAAGCCTCGACGCCGCCAAGAGGGGGCATATGGATCTAGCCTTAGGCAACATCGTTGGAAGTTGCTTCATAAACATAACATGCATCCTAGGCGTCGCCCTAGTGGGCGCGAAGTTAGTGGTTAACATGGCTGCCTTCTCCCACCTCGTCATGTTCTCGATAATAACAAACCTATTGTTGTGGTATTTCCTCTCCAGTGAGAGGATAAGCTGGAGAGAAGGCACCTTACTCCTTATTATGTACGCCATATTCCTAATAACAAGTTACGGTGAAGGCTACAGAAGATAAGGGATAAAACTTTAGCTTACAGCCTTCGAGAGGATGAAGGCTTAATGGCTTAGTTCTGAAAAGCCTTCTTACGGCTTCGTTAGTTGAGCTAGGATAAATTTCTTTTCTCTTCGAGGAACGACGCTTTAACATGGCATAACTTGCGAACCTAAAAAATAGGCTGTGGAATAATTACCACGACCTTCTTTTATCTGGATCTTTCAAGAGTTTTTATGCAAGCCTCGAACAAGACCTTTTACTTTCACTTTATAAGTCGCTACAGATTTTGCTTAGAGACCAAAATAAAATAATATCTTTCAGATCATAGAGATCTTACGGTATGATTAGAATGATAAAAATTTTATAAAAAAGGATAGAAGTTGATTCCCAAGTTAAAGAGAAGCTTAATGACCTAAGTTGTTATCTTTATTGCTTGAGCCGGGCACTGGGTTTCACATGCAAGGCATTGTATGCAATCCTTCTCCCTAACGGGATCTGATTTCTTCTCGGAAGTAGGATGCCCTGGAGTCTCTGCCCATTCAAAAACATTCATAGGACAGACCTCAAGGCAGATGCCATCTCCTTCGCAAATATCCCAATCGACGGCCACATTGGTTCCATGGATTCCCAGCTTCTTTGGCGGCTCAACCGGTCCCCATACATTATGTCCCTTACATTGACCTACGATCTTCCTATTCTTTTGAAAGTCTGGATCGATGGGCATAATCTCTCACGAGGCTCCTTAACGAGCCTAGGGAAATATTAATTTTTCTATGAGGGTTTTGGCTGCCGAAATGGTAAGGTTTTAAGTCCATACTAAGCGATTAAGAGAAAAAGCGATTAGCTGATCCTATTGCTATCGATTTTACAGCCTACCTTGACTATTTCGGTTCCTATCCTTTCTTTGTTGATGCATGTTCAAATTTGAAAGTTTTTCCGAGCCTTTTCCCCTTCCATCAAAGGAATTACCTTTCGAACAATCCTTGTGGCTGTCTTAAAAAATTTTAAATAACGATTGATCGTTATAAAAACTACGATCATTCGTAGTGAGAGCCTTGAAAGCTGAGGTTACTCCGACGATTGAGGAATACTTGGAAGCCATATACAGGCTTCAGTCAAAGCAAGGAATAGCAAAAACGAGCGAAATCGTTGAGGCTTTGAAGGTCGCCATCGGTACTGTCACAAATACTGTAGAGAGACTTGAAAGGGATGGGTTATTGATACATGAGCCTTATAAAGGCGTGAAATTGACGAAAAAAGGTTTGGAACTGGCTCTAAAGATCGTAAGGCGCCATAGGCTTTCGGAAAAGCTTCTCACGGACTTCATCGGCCTCGACTGGGCTAGGGCCCATGAGGAGGCTTGTAGGCTTGAGCATGGAATCGGGGATTATGTAGCCGATCGATTGGAGGAGGTCCTTGGCAATCCAAGGACGTGTCCCCATGGAAATCCTATACCTACAAGGACTGGGAAAATCCATGAACAGGAGGCTATCCCCTTACGGGATGCTACGATCGGCGAGGACCTCGAAATCGTTAGAGTATCAGAGGAGGATGAAGATATGCTTCAATATTTGAATTCCCTATCCCTAAAGCCAGGTGTTGCCTTAAGGGTAGGAGAAAAGGCTCCCTTCGATGGACCAATAACCCTCATCGTCAGTGGAAGAAGGCATTCCATAGGGAATAAGATCGCTTCTCTCCTTTGGGTGAAGCCCTTAGAAAGGCGAGGCGGAGAAGGGGGATCGATGGGAATTGAATAATCCCGAGGAACTCCTTCCTTGTCTCCTCGAAGTCCTTGCGACCTTTGAAATGAGGGGGGAAAATCCTGATTCGAATTCCATAGTCAAACAGATAAGCGAAGTGCTAGGGCATCCAGAGAACGAAGTCAAAGAAGCGATGAGCCTAGCGATAAGGCAGGGATTCCTTCAAAGAGACGGATGCCTTATCAGGCTTACGGAAAAGGGTCGCAACGAGGTTCTGAGGCATAGGGAAAGCTTTGTGCACGATAGATATATCCATCCTTCCATGCCCTTTGGAAGGATCGTTAGGCTCTTAGATGGGAGCATAAAAAACTGGAGGCTTCATTGGAAGTCTAGGCATGGACTTGATGAAAAAGCCTTGGAGGGGCTATACGATGACCTTAGAGACTTCCAAGGGAGGATTGAGAATGCCATTCCCCTCCCTCAGCTCAGGGAGGGAAAGAGGGGCGTGGTGGCCTTCACCTTTGGAGGTCGGGGGATGGTGCAGCGCTTGGCGGAGATGGGCCTAACTCCTGGAACTGAAGTGACGGTCGTAAGGGAAGCCCCCTTCCATGGACCCATCGAAGTAAGGGTGAGGGGAGTCTCCCTAGCCCTCGGCTACGGTGTCGCCTCAAGGATCTTTGTCAAACCTTTGGAGTAAAGGCGTGGTGATGATTGGCGAAGGATCGTCGTCTCACTGTTGCCCTTGCCGGAAATGCAAATGTGGGAAAATCCGTGATCTTCAACCAGCTTACAGGCCTTAACCAAATCGTAGGGAATTGGCCTGGCAAGACTGTGGAGAGGGCAGAGGGAACCCTTTACTTCGAAGGCTACACGATACGAATCATAGATCTTCCGGGCATATATTCTTTATCGGCTTACTCGATAGAGGAGATAGTCGCGAGGGAGTATATAGCCATAGAGAGGCCAGATGTCATAATAAATGTCATAGACGCCTCAGCCCTTGAGCGTAATCTTTACTTCACTATCCAGCTCCTAGAACTAGAAGTTCCCATCGTTATTGCCCTCAATCAAGTGGACTTCGCAGCAAAGAAGGGTATAAGGATCGATGCTGACAGGCTTTCCAGGGGCCTGGGAATACCCGTAATCCCCACCATCGCCGTGACAGGCTCTGGTCTTAGGGAGCTTCTTTCGGCTGTTGTGAAGGTTGCAGAGTGTAGGGAGGAGCTTAAGCCCCTTCAAGTAACGTACGGAAAGGAGGTTGAGGGGTCCATCAGCAAGCTTCAAAAAATCATTACGGATCGTTTGCCTGAGCTGAAGGCCAAATATCCCCCAAGATGGTTGGCAGTAAAACTCATAGAAAGGGATCCTGAGATCCTAAAGCAATTCCAAGGTTCCGAAGAAGCTCGTAAGATTGCCGAAATGGCTGATGGATTGGCAAGGGAAATCGAGGGAATACATGGAGAGCCATCGATGGTTGTCATAGCCTCCGAGCGATATGCCATAGCGAATCGTCTAGCTAAGGAGACGCAGCTCTTCTTCGCACCACCAAGGCTTACCATCGAAGAGAGGCTTGCAACCCTAACAGCCCATAGGATTGTTGGATATCCTTTTCTTGCAGGAGTTATGGCAGCCACCTTTTCGGTCATATTTCTTTTGGGAGGCATCCTCATCGAACGATTAGAAGCTTTCTTCGATGATTTTCTCATACCTCTTTTCATGGGTTTCCTAAATCCTATGGCGCCACCAGGGCTTTTGAGGATCCTTGAGGAAGGCATCCTTTCAGGAATCGCCGCTGGCGTTACGATAGCCCTTCCTTACGTCGTTCCCTTCTACCTCATACTCGCCATTCTAGAGGATACAGGCTATCTGCCCAGGGCAGCCTTCCTTATGGACAACCTTATGCACAAGATAGGACTTCATGGTAAGGCTTTCATACCGCTTCTTCTAGGCTATGGTTGTAACGTTCCCGCATGCATAGGATGCAGGATCATGGAAACCCACCGGGAACGCCTACTGGCAGGCTTTCTTACCGTCCTAATACCATGCGCTGCAAGGACGGTAGTCATCCTTGGTTTAGTTGGGAATTTTGTAGGGCTCCATGCAGCCCTTGGGCTCTATGCCTTCGACCTCATCCTTGTCTTCGCCCTTGGAAGAATCGCCTTCAAGGCTTTGCCGGGGGAAGCCATAGGGCTTATTATGGAAATGCCTCCCTATAAGGTTCCATCTACCAAGGTTGTTTTGAGGAAGACTTGGTTCAGGACGAAGGAATTTGTCTACGTGGCTTTTCCTCTGATCATCATCGGAAGCGTCGTGCTAACTGCCATGGCGGCGTTTGGCTTGGCTGATAGTATCATGGAAGCCATGGGTCCTATAACCGTGGGATGGCTTGGGCTTCCTTTAATCGCTGGAATACCCTTGATTTTTGGAGTTCTTCGAAAGGAGCTTACCCTTATCCTCCTCGCCAAGATCGCTGGAACGACAAACTTCGCCATCGTTATGACAGCCCGCCAGATGATAGTTTTCTCTTTGGTGACTATGATATACATTCCTTGTATTGCTACCATAGCCGCCCTCATAAGGGAATTCGGCTGGAAAAGGGCGCTGGGAATAAGCCTATTGGATATAACCCTTGCCCTTTTCTTAGGAGGCTTAGCAAACGCCTTGCTACAGGCTTTTTCCATAGCCTAAGATGAAAGAGTTGAGGGAGGAATACTATGGAAAGGATGGAATTAAAGGAATTAAAAAATAGAGATGTTTAAAGTGAACCTCGATAATGGTGGGTGACAGGGCAGGCAACGCATCTTTTTGCCCCAAAACTTTCGCAGGATATACAGTCCACGCCGCAAGGTGCCATCGCCTTCTTTCTAAGCACGAGGTCCTCCCTCAAGGGAAGGAAGGGTGAGTAGAACATCTTTCCTATGGGATAGAATTCAGACCTGCGTATCCCCCTACCGCTTCTTAAGGAGCATTTCTCCATGGATATGCTCTCGAGGGTTCCTTGATTCTCGGCTATAATGAGGGCGACAAGATTATATCCTCCGAGGGTTGAGAACATATGGACTACCCTAGGACATTCTTTAAAACGATTTAGGGTTTCCCTCATCGCCTCCGCTCCTTCCATCTCAAGAAGGACCAAGGCGGAAGAAAGGTTGAGCTTCTCAATGTTCAATAAAGCCGATATTGTTACGAGCCCCTTATCTAAAAGCTTCCTAATTCTTTTCTTTACTCCTACACCTGTTAGCCCAACCTGTTTGGCTAAATCCTCGTAGGTAATCCTCCCATCCGACTGGAGTTGGGAGATTATACGACGATCTATTTCGTCCAATGAGGAACCACCTAGTTTGTTTTCTAAACCTTAATTTATATATTACCTTTACTAAACAAACTTTGGTGAAAGTTTGAGGCTCATCATACCAATAGAGGAATATAAAGGACTAAAGTCCGCCGTTTCCCAGCATTTTGGAAAAGCGCCCTTCTTTGCTTTGATCGATCTTAGGGATGATGGAGAAATCGAGGCCTTAAAGGCTGTGGAGAACAGGGGCGAGCACATGGGTGGGCTTATTTCTGTGGAGGAACTTATCACAGGGCTCAAACCAGATGCCCTCATCGTAAAGGGGATGGGACCGAGGGCCCTTTATGCTTTCCAGAGCCAAGGAATGGCCGTTTTCACAGGAGAATTTGAAACCGTGGAGGATGCCTTGAAAGCCTATCTTAATGGGAAGCTAAAGGGATTGACGGAGGCTTGTAAGGAGGCACGCCATCGTTTTTTAAAATAGAGCAGACCTCCTTAGCGAGCCTTTAATCAAGAAAAGAAAAGGAATGGGCCCTTCTTGGAAAATTTTTAAGTTGAGGCAAGGAAGCGAATGGAATCCTTTCCCTATCAAGGTTATGAATACCCTTTCTTATAAGCCCTACGAAAATACGAAGGTCCCTTGGAGGTGGAAGGTTGAGCGAGGTTTGCGATGGAGAATGTGGTTCTTGCGCCAAAGCAGAAACTTGCACAGATACTGCAAGGAAGAGGATCTACGAAGAACGTCAGCTTATCAAGATAAGAATGGGTCGGATAAAGCATAAGATCGCCATAATAAGCGGCAAGGGAGGGGTTGGAAAGAGTACCGTAACCGCGAACTTGGCAGCCGCCCTAGCCCAGAGAGGATATAGCATCGGAATCCTTGATGCTGATGTTCATGGACCATCTATCCCTAAGATGCTTGGCATGAAAGATGAAAGAATCTCCGTTGGTCCGCCAGGTGCTTTTCCCGCCGTAGGACCTTTTGGTATAAAGGTCGTATCCATGGACTTCCTCCTTCCAAGTGATGAAACACCAGTCATATGGAGGGGGCCCTTGAAGATGGGAGCCATCCGACAGTTTCTATCCGAATTCGTATGGGGTTCCTTGGACTTTCTCCTCATAGACCTTCCTCCAGGAACTGGTGATGAGCCCCTTAGCGTCGTTCAACTCATCCCTGATATGGATGGAACTATCATCGTCACGATTCCATCAGAGGCATCCAAGAGGGTAGTGAAGAAAGCCATAAGCTTTGCCCGGGAGCTGAGGGTCCCTATAATCGGCATCATCGAGAACATGAGCGGTTTTGTATGCCCCAAATGTGGAGCCGAAGTTGATGTCTTTAAGAGGGGTGGAGGTCTGGCAATGGCTCAGGAACTCTCCGTCCCATTCCTAGGCTCCATCCCCCTAGACCCATCTATCTGTATTGCCACGGATGAGGGAGTTCCCTTCTCGTTAAAGAACCCAAATTCGCCGGCCGTAAAGGCCTTTGAAGTCATCGTGGAGAAGGTCGAGGCCTTCATCAACTCGAAGGGAGTTACCTAGACCATTTTCATGGTGGATAGAATATTCTTATCGATCCTTTCAAGAGGTTTTTGGAAAGGCATCCTACTATGAGGCTGGATAGGGCTAGGCCTGTATATGCTTCTATTAAAAAAAAGTATTTTATCGCTAAGAAATTCTCATAGCCAGAAGCGTCGAGTGGATTAACTTTGATCGTTTCAATAGCCAGCGGGAAGGGAGGAACCGGAAAAACAACCTTGGCGGTTAATTTGGCTTTAGCCTTGAAGGAATCCGTTCAATTGATAGACTGTGATGTCGAGGAGCCTAATGTCCACATCTTCATAAGACCCCATATCGGGGAGACAAAACCCGTTTACATACCTGTCCCTAGGATTCGTGAGGAGCTTTGCGACTTTTGCGGAGCTTGCTCCAATTTCTGCCAATTCCATGCTATTGTAGTTTTGAAGAACCAATGGATGGTCTTTCCAGAACTCTGCCATGGTTGTGGAGCATGCCGCCTTATATGCCCAAAGAAGGCTATTTTCGAGGAGAAAAGGGAAGTTGGAGTTATAAAGATCGGCAATGCTGAAGGCATAGAGCTAGCCTATGGAGAGCTAAAAATTGGCGAGCCCATGCCAGGACCTGTTATTCGGGAGCTGAAAAAACTCATCAATCCTAAGGTAACGACCATCATCGATTCCCCTCCCGGCACATCATGCCCTGTCGTCCAATCTGTCTACGGAAGCGACCATTGCATCCTAGTCACAGAGCCTACGCCCTTTGGACTCCATGACCTGAAGCTGATGGTTGATACGCTGAATGAGCTCCGAATACCCTTCGGCGTAGTAGTGAACCGTGCCGGTATTGGCGATAGGGGAGTTTACGATTACTGCCAAAAAAAAGGGCATTCCCATACTTCTTGAGATTCCCTTCGATAGAAGGATTGCCGAACTCTATTCCAAGGGACAAGCCTTCGTCGATGAATTACCCTTTTGGAAGGAAAAACTCTCATCGCTCATATCGAGCATTATGGAAAGGGTGAAGGGATGAAGCAGATAGCCGTTGTTAGTGGAAAAGGAGGAACGGGAAAGACGAGTATAGCGGCTTCCTTCGCATCCCTTAATGCAAAGTCCGTCATAGCTGATTGCGATGTAGATGCCTCAACCCTTCATCTTCTTTTAAACCCAAAGGTTCTAGATCAGCAGGAGTTTAGAGGCTCCAAGCTTGCTTCGATCTACAAAGAGAAGTGCATCGAATGTATGGCATGCCAAAGCGCCTGCCGATATGGAGCCATAAGGGAATTGAGGGTCGATCCTTTTTTATGCGAGGGATGTGGCTTATGCGCCTATATTTGTCCTAAGGGAGCTATCGAGCTTAAGGAAAAGGTTTCTGGATACTTATACATATCCGAAACTAGATATGGTCCCATGTCCCATGCTAGGCTCGGAGCAGCCGAGGCAAACTCTGGAAAGCTAGTTACCCTAGTGAGGCAAAGGACCATCGCCTTGGCTAAGGAAAGGGATCTAGACCTCATCATCATTGATGGACCGCCAGGCATAGGTTGCCCCGTTATCGCAACGATCACGGGTGTTGACTTTGCAGTTATGGTAGCCGAACCCACTTTCTCAGGGCTTCATGACCTTCGCAGGCTTAAGGGCCTAGTCGAGTACTTTCGCGTAAAGCCCCTTGTAATCGTGAACATGTACGACCTAAACGAAGAGAATACAGCTAGGATAATCGATTTTTGTAAGGCGGAGGGGATAGAGTTTTTGGCTAAGATACCCTTCGACTCAACAGTTGCGGATGCAATGGTTCTTGGAAAAACCGTCGTGGAGTATTCCCCGGATTGTGAGGCCTCCCGAGAGATATGTCAGGCATGGAATAGAATCGATGGTTTTGTAAAGGCTATAGAGGATAGCTAGGCTATGGTGCATGGATACGATGGAAAGTCGTTCTCGAAGATCCACGGTCTATGGACCAGTTCTTTCTTGGCGGCTAGGAAGATCCTTAGGTATCGATCCCCTTCTTCAGCCAAAGACATGTACCTTCGATTGTCTCTACTGTCAGCTTGGAAGAACCTATAGAAAAGTTTCAGAGCCCATCGAGGGACTTCCATTGACAAGGGATGTCCTCAAGGATCTCAGAAGGAGCCTTAAACTCCTAGATCTTGACTCCGTGGATTATGTAACCTTATCAGGAAGCGGTGAGCCATCCCTAAATCCTGAGCTTGGAGATATGATAGAGGCTGTCAAGGGCATTTTGGATAAACCAATAGCCGTCCTAACGAATTCGTCCCTCCTTCATAAGGAGACCGTAAGGAGAAGCTTAGGGAAGGCAGACCTTGTTGTCGCAAAGCTTGATGCCCCAAGCCAGGAGCTCCTAGAAGCCATCAATAGGCCAATAGCCGGAATCCTTCTTGAAAAAATCGTCGAAGGAATTGAAAGCCTAAGGGCGGAGATGATGGGCAGGCTCGCAATCCAAATAATGTTTTTTGAATGCAAAGGAGGCATCCTTTCTAATACAAGCCTGAAAGATGTTGAAGCTCTCATCCTTCTAACAGAGCGGATTAGTCCCGAAGAGGTTCAGCTGAACACACCCACGAGGCCCCCATCAGAGGGCTATGTTCTAGCCCTAGAGCCAAATCGTATGGAAGCTATTGCCGAAGCGTTCAGAAGGGCTCTTTCGAAAACAAGGGTTGTTTCAAGGTATGAAGAAAGGGAAGGATTACCACCAAAAAGAATTTGTCTAGGGAATATCGATGAAGAAATCCTAGGCTTAATAAATCGAAGGCCTTGTAGTTTCCAAGAGATCGCCAGAAGCTTAAATTTGACAGAATTCATCGTGAAGGAACATCTCCTTGAGCTTTTGAGACAAAAGAAGATAACTAAGATGGAGTATAGGGGCTATGAGTACTATACGGTTCCTTAGAGTAAAGGGGAAGGGAAGATAGGTAAGAAGGATGAAAAGATAGGAAGAGAAAAGGAAAGGAAGCCTTGTTCGAAGGCTTGAGAAAACCTCGGTAGGATGGATTTCTATAGACATCGAAGAATTCTTTTAACAACCCTTAGAAGACCAGAATTCATATATAAGGGTGTTCTTCATGAAACTTCTACTTCAAGGTTATCCATGCCAATATTGCCATACCTATACATTCGATAGCGCTTAATAAGGGGCGAATAATTTCAGACATTTGAATAGCTTGACATAAGGCTGTAGTAGAGTATAGGAAAATGGCTGCGAGGGTTTCAGCAAGGAAGAGTATGGCGAATAAAAGAAGGCCAAAGGTGAACTTAGACCTAATTTTTTGATGATTCCTTAGGTATGTTAGGAACAAGCCAAGAAGTAAGATTGCCTTAACGATCTCGATACCTATCGTAACCATTATAGCCGACAGAGCCTTAGCCTCCATTATCTTTAACTAATACTGAGACTATTTTAAGATATAGGAAATTATTATATTCTCTAAGGCCAAAGGATTCCATTTCCCTATAAGAAATAATCTCCAATGTCAATTCCCTTAACCTCGAGACTTCAATTCGAAAAGGATATACTTGTCTTGACATACCTCATAGGAGAAATGCTTTTCCATGTTATCTAAGACAAAGTAGTAATTCCCTTCTTTCTCCGTTATGAAAGTGAAGTTTTCTTTTTCTTTTCCTACTGCCTCAAAGAAAACGATTGATGAGAAGCTTCGACCAGCCAGCCATCGTTTCAAGTTGGTTTCGTCGAAAACATAGAAATTGATGCACATCCCAGCAGCCTCTTTAAGGCTTCCATCAAGGGTTAAGTTCGAACCTAAGCTGACCTTAAACATATAGGTTGTATTTCTTTTTACCTCAAAGATTTCCGAAATAGGTAAGGAGTACGATGCCATATCGGGAATCGGTACATTCTCCCCTTCTTGACCCTCCCCCAAAGAAGTTTTAAGGAATATAGCCTGTATTATCACGAAAAGGGTATATGTGGCAAAGGCTATGACGAATGCGCAAAGAATGCCTAGAGCCATCCTTCTGACTGGCATAGGCTTCAAGGAATCTCACCAGATCGTCAAGCCTTGATTATGTATCCATCTTCCCTGAGACCTTTCCTTCCGAGCTTCTTAGTCCTCCTCAAACTCTTCTAGAAGCTCACTCGGTCCAGGCTCGTAGAGCTTGCCATCCCTCATGTATAGTAGGCGATCCGCGTATCTCTTTACGTATCCAGCATGGGTAACCACTACAACGGTCTTCCCTCTCTCCTTGTTGGCTTGAAGCACGATTTCCATGACTTCCCTACCTGTCTTTGTATCTAACACTCCTGTGGGCTCATCCAAGAGGAGGATTTTAGGATCGTTCGCTAGGGCCCTTGCGATAGCAACCCTTTGCTGCTCGCCACCGCTCAACTCGGAAGGGAGATGATCCATGCGCTTCCCTAGCCCAACGAGGTTGAGGAGTTCCCTACATCTTTCAAGGCGCTTTTCCTTGGGAATACCAGTGGGAGCTAGGGCGATTTCGACATTCTCTATGGCTGAAAGGGTAGGTATTAGGTTATACTGCTGAAAGACGAAGCCCACCTTCTGCCTTCTAAGGGTTACAAGTTCAGCCTCGCTGAGCCTCGAGACCTCTAACCCGTCGATAACGACTGTCCCGGAGGTCGGCCTATCAAGGGCTCCGAGGATGTTCAGGAGAGTGCTCTTACCACTACCAGATGGCCCGAGGACAATGATGAACTCCCCCTCTTGAACCTTTAGATCCACTTCATCCAAGGCTTTTATGACTTCAACGCCCTTTCTGTAAATTTTTGAAACCTTTGAAGCCTCTATGATGCTTCTATCCTTCGTATCCTTCCCTCCTAAAGGGCCCTAAGGGCATCGGCTGGATTTAGCCTAGATGCCCTCCAAGCTGGGTATATGCCCGCCGCGATACCACTAAGGATAGCTATGATAACTCCTATGGCGAGGAGCATGGGATCTACATTGATAAACTGCGAAGCTCCTCCAAATTCTCCTCCTATACCAGAGAGTACGTAAAGGGATGCTCCATAGCCAATGATGCAACCGAAAAGGCCTCCTATTAATCCTTGCAGGAGAGACTCGATGATGATTTGGCAAATAACGTCCCGATTGCTCCAGCCTATTGCTTTTAAAAGCCCTATCTCTCTTGTTCGTTCGACAAGGGCACTGAGTTGAGATTTGAAGCCAAAGAGGATGGCCACAGCCGCCAAGGCTATGGAGACGTTCCAAGCTGTTTGCTCACCTATGTTGAGGATGCCTGTCGTGACGCTTGCTATATCGGAAGCCGTTATCACGGTTGATCCAGGCCAGAGCCTCGTTATGGCTTCTGATATCGTCTTCACCTTCCTTGGATCCTGGACCCTTATGAGGGCTATATTGACCTTTCCTTTAGCATCGACAGTTTCCTGGGCATCACGAAGATTTACGTATATGGTGGATTGAATGATACTCATGGCTTTAGCTTGGACAATGCCAACGACCGTAAAGTTCTTTACATAAGTTACAATGGAACCAACTTTTAGATCGCATTGTAAGGCATATCTACTGTCCACGAGGGCAACTCCCCGATCATCAGGAGTGAGATATCGTCCCTCGATGACATCCTCCGGAAGGATGGCGTTGGTTTTTTTCTCGCTAGGATCTATACCACAGAAGGTTATGGCCCGCATCCGATGCAATAGAATGGGAGTTACGCATTCAACACCAGGTACCTTGGATAGGTCATCGACGATGCTTATACTGAAGGGATATGTGAAAAGATGCATAGCCAAATAGCATCCAGTCCCAGGCGACGGTGATATGGGCGCTGAATAAATGAAGACCATATCGGCGCCTATGGTCCGCAAAGGGCCTGATGTGCAGGCTTCCCATCCCCTTGCAGCCATAACTAGGGTGATGAGGGCGGCGATTCCTATGGCAAAGCCTGCCATGTTACTCAGAGCCCGAGCTTTCCTTCGACGGATCTCCCTTAGAGCATAGTAGTACGGGATCAAGTCTTACTTCTCCTCACCCTAAAGAGAAGAGCTATGATGGCAATGAATAAGATGGCGGTAGTTCCAAGGAAAATGTATTGAAGATTGATGGCCCTCGATAACTGATTCTTTAGGCTTTCGTTTTCAGTTGTTAGGGCTTGGTTTGAGGATCGAAGGTTTGAATTCTCCAACCTCAAAGCCTGAGCCTCGGCCTCAACACCCTTGAGCTTCTGGAATTCGGGCAAAGCTGGACTTGCATAGTAGCCTATGAAAGCCTCAGCGTCCAAGGGCTTCGCCTCGTATTGGAATGTTCTTATGACGAAGAGCTCCTCATCCGATAGGTTCTTGAAAGCCTCCTTGACAGCTTTCTGGGCAGCCTTGTAAATGGCCGTTTCTTCCTTTGTTGGCGTCTCTCCAGATGCCAGCTTAGACCTGTAAGAATTGGCGATTTCATGGAACCTTTCAGGAAAGATGGTTTCATTCACCCTTATCTCAACGGCCTGTCCTGTCGACTTCCTTATGAAGGTGAAGACCCAATTAGCGGAGGTCTGGACAATACCGCTTGTTCCAGGAGGAGCCTCCACGATCAGCTCCCAATTACTCTTTGCCCGAGTTATGAACTCGATAGCATCAGCGGCCCCCCGAGTCGGATGGGCTGTGATGACGCGTATATCGCTTCTAGAGGGAATCTCCCCTGGCCAAAGGATTGCTATAGCTACTTTGGCGGCCCTCCAAACGCAGTACATAATTGGACTGTCGCCTATCCCGAAGTATTGAATCATGGCTTCAAAGGTTAGGTTGTTAAGAACCCGTTCTTTCAGGGTAGCACTTTCATCCCATATCTGGATTGCGCCAAGTTTCGCATCGCTACCGGAGGGATTTGCGTATATCCTTGGATGAATCATAACGCTCCAGAGGAAGAGGGTTGTAAGGACGAGTAACCATAACCTTTTACGGAACGATGCCTTTACCATTTTCATCCCTGAGGTTTCGAGGGAAACCTTTCGGCTATAAGTTTTTTCCCAAATTAGACCCAAATCTTTCTAATGATTTGAAGGTATATCCCCAGAATCTACGAATATTCTTCTCAATCATTGGAGGGCTTTAACTGGCGAATTAGAATTTTGTCATAAATTATCTGGATAGCTTATGATGGACAGGATAAGGCTTATAAAAAGAAAAGGCTAAAGCGGTGAGGGCATTCCTAGTCCTTCTCTTTCGGTTCCTTTCCTGATCTTATAGGAAGGAAGATGGCTTAGAGAATGTTGTATAAAGGATGATTCCTAGTCAAAGGCTTAACTCCTATGGCTGCCATGCTATATGCTATTATGGCATCGGTCAAGGCACAGGATGGAAATATGTCCTTTGCCCTTTCTATTAAGCCATAAATGAGGAAGTTGGCACCCCTACATTGGCACAAGGTCGCTGCCACCACACTACCAAGCCTTTTAGAAAATTCATTGTCCTCGCCTGATTTCTTCCGAGTACTTATCACGCCGAGGGGAATCCGCTGGCCATGTATCGGAGGTATTGGAGACTGTAGCCTGAAATAGAGTGCATGGTCCTCGAGTGGGAGGAGACCTCAAAATCGCCCCTCCTCACTGAACCCGATTCGAGGGCCATGAGGAGGATGGTGAGGTATCTCAGGGAGATCGATAAAATACTCTACCGCTGGGTGGGAATTCTTGAATTCGCCTTCAAGCTGGGAGTAACCGAAATTGCTTGGAAGGATCTGAGGAGGGACATCGGAGTCATGAGGAGGAAGGTAGAGGAGATCGAGGATCTGGTGAGGGAGGTCAGAGGAAGGAGTTCATCAGCTGTTTAATTTCCCCCCTCTAAAAAGATAATATATCTTAATCCTCGATAGAGATCACGGTGGTGGTGACCGAGTTCCATCGGGAGATTAGTGTTAGATTTTTAAGATTAAATTTCGGCCCCAAACCCCTTCCTTCCCTTCCTTCCTCTTCTCGCCTACTTCTTGAGATCCTCAAGCCTTTTCCTAATCAGGGCTAGTTGCTGCTCGAGCAATTTGGCTTCCTCTTCCAGCATCGCTATCTCTTCCTCTCTTGAGAGTGGAAGAAGCCTGTAGGGTATCAAAGGCCCATAAATGCCCGTCCACAACCTTGGAAGCCAAGGGAACCATCGGCATCTGAACCAACAGTATGGGATGGCGGAGGAAGCTATAAACCATCCCCAAGGACCCATTCCAAAGGGCAAAGGGTTTTCACCTCCTATTACTCAGCTTTCTTTTCCCTAAGTTTCTTCAGCTCCTCGATTCGAGCGTCTACACCCTTTAGCTCATCTTCTAATTCCTTTTTATAAGCTTCAAGGGAAGCCAATTCTTCTTCGGGAGAAGGCAGGGCGTATGGTATATGCAGATAGCCATAAATAGTGGGCGTAAAGTTAGGGTTGCAATTGCCCTTGGGTTTCAGGCTTTTGGCGAAGGAACTCTAGCCTCTTCCTTGTAGTCTCCAGTTGGGCTTCGATGGCCTTCGCCTGCTGATCGAGCATTTGGATCTCCTGCTCCTTAGTTATAGTAGCTCCAGCAGGAGCCAAGGGAGGAGCTATGGGCGGTACTGCGCCCATGCCCTGTCCAATCCATTGTCGGAATTGGGGCATTAGGCCGCTTGATAGGATCCATTCAGCCGTTGGCAGTAACCCTGTGGGAGACCTACCAATCCAACCAGGGGAATAGCCGAACCTAATCCAACCTGGCAGACCTGTTGCGTAGTACATCCGTCTCCATCGATATCCCATATCGCATCTCCTTTAGTAGCCATAGGGTGGATAGTAACCATACCATCCAGTCCAGTATGGCATTCGAAAGCCTATCGGTCCATAGGTTCCATAGCCAATCCATGGGAAGTAGCCCGGGTAGCCATACATCCCCCTTAAAAAGGGGTTAAAGAGCCGCCAGCAGGCTCCCCTTCCAAATAGCCATCCAGGCCTCTCCCAAGGAGGAAGATAGCTAAAGGGTCCTCGACCAGGCCATGGACTCCACCAGCCTGGAATACGCCGACCAAACCCTCTCCAAGCCATATAAATCACCGATGAAATGTGTGCAATCGCACAATATAAATTTTTTGCAATGGCACAAAAAGATGGATAATCCTTCGGATCTTAACTATTCGAGTTTTCTTTCGATTTATTCTTCAACCATCCCTTTCCGTCTTAGTTAGGGAAAACTCGGTATATGGAGCCGTTTAGAACATTTTAGGAGCTTTCAGGCTTCTAGAAAGAAGATATCACAAGCTCCCTACCTTCGATGAGCATGGCTCCAACCTTTTTCCGAGCGCTATTAAGGCAACGCCAAACAGTTCCCCTCGAAACGCCCATGCGCTGGGCAGCCTCTTCTTGGAGAAGCCCTTCATAATCCACGAGGCGGAGGGCCTCAACCTCGTCTGGAGTTATGAAAATTGGCTCCTTAATCTGCGGCTGAATATCACGCCTCAATATGGGGATGAAGCGGTTTGCCGGCAGCTCTGATGATAGAATTCTAGGCTTCATAGGGCGGCCAGGGCCTGCACCTCTTTGCCAACGCCATCTATAGCCCATATTTTTGTTCAATGGCACAAATAATTAATTAAGTTTTTTTATTAGCCATTCCCGAATCGGATAAGTCTATCTGAAGCTCTGAGGCCTTAGCCAATATTCCCTTCCAGACAGCCTCCTCCAAGGTTATGCCTTTCTTAAGCCTCTCTTCCCTGAGCCTTTGGGCCCTTTCACCAGGCATGAGGATCTCTTCGAAGCCCTTGGCCTTCCTCGAGGACTTTACGGTTTCGATGAATCTGTCAACCCTTGCCTTAAATTCATCAAGGGGACAGAAGGCATCTATCTTTATCGCCGCGGCAAGAAGGCCTGAGCCTTTATTCTCGAGGCTACAGCCCGAACCAGCCAAGGCTCCTCCAAGGATTTCTATCACAATACCTAAGCCTGAGCCTTTATGACCTCCGAAGGGCAGGAGGGCTCCAATAACGCCCATAGGTCCATGAAGATCTGCAGGATCCGAGCTGGGTCTGCCTTCCTTGTCGATGATCCAGCCTAATGGAATTCTTTCCCCCCTCAGTCTTGCCAACCTAACGGTCCCTCCGGAGACGATGCTTGTAGCCATATCTAGCACGATAGGCTTTGCCTTACCTGTAGGAATGGCTATGGATATAGGATTCGTACCCATAAGGGGATCTATGCTCCCATAGGGTGCTACGCCTGGATAATCGTTGCAGAGGACTAAGCCTATCATATCCCTAGATAAGGCTAGGGAGGCATACTCGCCAAGCCTTCCAACATGATTGCAGTTGTGGGCAGCCACGAGACCTAGGGCATAAGTTTGAGCCTTATCCAAGGCTATACGCATAGCCTCCCTCGCCGTAACCTGACCGAAGCCCCATCTTCCGTCTAAGATGGCGGTTGTGGGGCCTTCCTTCAAAACCATAGGTTTCATTCCAGCCTTGATCCTACCATTCTTAAGCCAATCCGTATACTGACTAAGCCTCATCAGCCCATGGGTTTCGTGACCGCATAGATCAGCCTCTACGAGGCTCTCCGCCACTAGGTAGGATTCCTCCGGAGTGGCTCCAGCCCTTTCCAAAAGACTGGCTGCGATTTTGACCAAGTCTTTAGCCTTAAAGGTAGGCATAGGCTTCAAGCTCCTCAAGACGCTTGAGATATAAAGCCTTAAACGTTTTTTGGCTATCGAAGCCTGAAAAGATCCATTCTATGAGTCATTGAATTATTCTTCACAGATCTTCGCATGAATTATTATGGAAGATCCATGATTCTTATGCTATATCCTATTGCACGATGTTGCAATTGATTAGCATGGGGCCGGTGGGATTTTCATGACGCCTTGCGTCATTTTGAACCCACGATCTCCAGCGTTCTCGGCATAAGCTCCCCAGGTTCCCCGCCCTAGGCTCTGAGATCCTCTTGGCGGTCTTTGGACCTAGACCAAGCTGAACGACGGCCCCGGAATCATGGCCGTTATCCTTCTATTTAATCGTTCTGATCCTTCTTGAGCCATCCTGAAGATGCTTAAATCCTTTGAAGGCAAGAAAGAATGGCATATTTTGGTTACGATACGGTATGTTAAGGAGGTAAACCTATGCCCATAGAAAGAAAGGAACGTTTCATAAGGGTTGGAATGGTGGCCTGTGGCGGGCCTTCTTCCACGACCCATGCGCCGATATGGGGGCCTATAATAAACGCGATTGAGGGACGAGTTAGGACGACAGGTATGGCAGTAACCCATGTTTGGGATATTAGGAGAAACGATGCCGAGACCTTTGGTAAGAAGATCGGGGCTGAGGTTGTTGAAGCCTTCGACCAGATGGTTGGAAAGGTTGATGCCATCATCATACCCGACTTCGATGCAGTAACAGTCTATAAACATCTAGCCCGTCCCTATATAGAGGCTAAGATTCCATGTTTCATAAATCGGCCCTTTGCTCTAAGCCTTAAAGATGCCAGAGAGATGATAGATCTCGCGAAAAAACATGGTACCCCCCTCATGTGCGGTTCTTCCTTCGAGTATGTGAAGGAGGTAGGGATAGTAAGGAGTAAAGTGAAGGCCATCGAGCCCATTACTGGCTACCTTGTCGACAACTCCATGTCCGACTACGCCACCCATGGCATCCATGGCTTATACTTCGCCTATGCATGTATCGGAGGGGGCGTTGAGAAGGTTTCCTATCTGACAAAAGATTGGAGGAATCCTAACGGTGTCGTCGTTCTTGAGCATAGCCCTCGGGCCGGAAGCGAAGGACCCTTCTATGGATGCATACAAGAAATTGCTGGAGCCGGAACCAATGCTTGGATCAAGGTTTATGGGAGGGGCTTTGTTGAGCAGTTCTGCTGGTGGGAGGGATCCCCTAAGGATCGGGAAATTTTCTTATGGCTACCCATGCTCTTAGAGATGGAAAGAATGTTCAGAACTGGTAAAATGCCAGAACCTTATGAAAGCCTTTATGAGAAGACCCAGATTTTCTTGGCAGGCTTTAAGTCACATTTGGAGAAAGGCGGTGCTCCTGTCGCCCTGTCCGAAATCGGGGATTGGAGGGCGCCGCTTCTTGGGCCTCCAAGGTATCCCGAGGATTTCCCTAAGACTTAAGGATGCCTTATCCCTTTTGGATGAAGGTTTTGTAACTTAGAATCTGTCGATAGGTTCATAAAGAAAATTTCAGCTCAAGCATCCTTTCCATCGAAGCTACCTTAGAAGCCCATTCTTCATGGGTCTAGGGGTCTAAAGAAAGGTAGCGAAAAGTAAAGTAAAGCATCCGCGAGGCAAGCTTGTGGGCTTTCTTCACCGTTACCCAAGTGAAATAAAGTAAGGCATATTTCTCCCAATCGCCATCTCGAAGTTTGGTGATCTGCTTTGGAGGAACCGATCTTCCCTAGCGCTTATGATGTCGCTCTAAAGCAACTGGCTCAAGCGGCTGAGATGATAAATCTCGATCCAAATATTCACGAAATTCTCAAATATCCTAAGCGATGCCTCATAGTTGCCGTTCCAATAAAAATGGATAGTGGTGAAGTCAAGGTCTTTACAGGCTATAGAGTACAGCACACCGATGCTAGGGGTCCCTATAAAGGAGGTATTAGGTATCATCCATCAGTAACCCTAGAGGAAGTCAAGGGTTTGGCAATGCTCATGACATGGAAATGCGCTGTTGTCGACATTCCCTATGGAGGAGCCAAAGGAGGCATCGTATGTGATCCAAAGCGTATGTCCGAAACCGAGCTTGAGCGCCTTACAAGGCGTTATACGGCTATGATTGCTGACATCATCGGCCCCTTCCGCGATGTCCCAGCACCAGATGTCTACACCGGACCTAAGGAAATGGCCTGGCTTATGGATACTTACAGCCAACTCCATGGTTACCTGATTCCTGAGGTTGTCACGGGTAAGCCCCTTTCAGCCTGGGGATCCGAGGGGAGACTTGAGGCAACAGCTAGGGGCGTTTTTGTATGTATAAAGGAAACGGTCAAGGAGCTTGGAATGAGTCTTAGGGGGCTGAAAATTGCCATCCAAGGATTCGGTAACGTAGGCTCTAATGCTGCGACTATTATAGCTGAGGAGGGCTGCAGAATAATAGCTGTAAGTGATTCAAAGGGTGGAATCTACAACCCTGAGGGACTGAATCCCTTTAAAGTTCTGGAGCATAAAAGAGCAACTGGAAGCGTTATTGGTTTCCCTGGCTCTAAGACGATAACAAACGAGGAGCTTTTGGCTTTGGAATGTGATATTCTCGTACCGGCTGCCTTGGGAGGACAACTGACAGAGAAGAATGCCGAAAACGTGAAGGCGAAGGCCATCGTGGAAGCGGCCAATGGACCAACGACTCCGGAAGCTGATGAGATCCTTGCCGAAAAGAGGATTATGGTGATTCCGGACATTCTGGCAAACGCTGGAGGTGTGTGCGTAAGTTATTTAGAGTGGATTCAGAACCTACATAGGGAGCACTGGCCGCTAGAAGAGGTTAACAAAAGGCTTGAGGAGAGGATGAGTAGGTCATACCATGAAGTTAAGAGAGTTGCCAAGGAGAAGGAAGTTGATATGAGAAAGGCGGCCATGATACTAGCTGTAAGCAGAGTTGCAGATTCGATGAAAACCCTGGGCTTGTGGCCGTAGGTCTCATAATCGTTCGATGAAACAAACGTTTGCATAGTTCTCGAAGGTAGCTTACAAGCTCGGAGCCAGATAAGGATCTTTAAAAGAATCTGGATAGATAACTTTCTCTCATCTAATAATCCTTCTCAAGGCTCTAGGATTCTGTTTTATCGAAAAAGGAGGGTTTTGAAAAGAAAATATATCAAAAATCCACTAGTGATGACTTAATCGGGGCTTTAGACAATATGAGGAGTCGCTGCCTCGAGTTCATGAAAGGTAACCTTCATGGAATCGGCATCGAGAATCGCCACAGTCCTTTTGCCCGTAAGATAGCCACAAGCCTCCCCAGGGTTTACAATGAGGCAATCGCCAATTTTCTCATAACCTGTCTCATGGGTATGTCCACGAACGATAAGCCCATACTCTCCACTTTTGGCCAAGGCCCTCACGATTCTTTCATCAGTTCCATGCAGAACGGCTACCCTTATTGGACCCGCCATGAAATCTATTAGATGCCCAAGCTCGAAGCCCAGCCTTTCAGCAGTTTCCAAAAGGCCAACCTGCTCCCCATCGTTGTTTCCTAGAGCGCCTCGAACTTTCGCCTTGCAACTCTTGAATCTTAGAAGTGTAAAGGGAGCGCACCAATCCCCTGCATGGATAACGACGCTTACACCAATTTGATTAAAGAGCCTAATCGCCTCGTCTGCTGCCTTTAGATTATCGTGGGTATCGGAGAGGATTCCTATGAGCAAATTTTTATCCCTAATTTGAATCGTTGAGAGGGGTTAAAGCCTTTTACTCATCAGATCTTTTGGCCTTTCCCCTTTGGAAGGCCCGTATTGTTTATCATATTGTGGCTACATAGGTTTTCATGGAGATGGTTTCCTAAATCCTTTTCCATATCTATTAAAGTAGTTAGATCGGGTTTCATGAATTTTCCAATTCATCGAAATGCATATATCGCTTAATCCTTACGCTTTTGATGAGGTTCGATCGGGTTGAGTGTCTATAGGCAACTGGGCGTCAAACGGGTTGTCAACGCTTTGGGGCGAATGACCCTTTTAGGAGGCTCCATCCTTCCAAAGGAGGTTCTTGAAGCGATGATGGAAGCGAATGAATGCTTCGTTGATATGGAGGAACTCCAGAACAAAGCTGGGGATTTTATAGCCAGACTTCTCGGAGCCGAGGATGCCCTAGTAACCTCCGGAACTTTCTCAGCCCTTGTCCTTGCCGCCGCAGCCTGTATGACGGGGAACGATGTGGAGCTTATGGAAAGGATACCCTTCACTGAGGGCATGAGGAATGAGATCCTCATCCAAAAGGGACTAAGGGTTAAGTATGATAGGGCTATGAGTGTTGCCGGAGCGAGGCTTTTGGAGGTGGGTGATGAGAAAGGAATAACGACTGTCAGGCATTTGGAGGATGCCATAGGCGAAAAAACGGCGGCTATTCACTTCCTAGCTCCTGGAGGAAGGGAGGGTACTGTACCTTTGGACGAAGTCCTTAAGATAGCGAGGAAGTATAATGTGCCCTTGATCCTAGACGCTGCAGGCCAGACCTTCCCACCAGAGAATATGCGAAAATACGTAGCCACAGGGGCAGACCTCGTATGTTTCGGAGCAAAATACTTTGACGGTCCGAATTCAGCGGGGATCTTATGCGGAAGAAGGGATCTAGTCGAGGCCGCCAAGCTTCAAACCTTCATTTGTTTTGAAAGTAGGGCTATTAGAGCCCTGGGGAGAGGTATGAAGTTAGATAGGCAAGAGATCGTGGCTACAGTTGTGGCTCTTGAAAGGTGGATGAAGATGGATCATAGGGATAGGTTTAAAGTCCAACATGAGAGGATTAAACGAATCTCAGAAGGGCTTAAGGGAATCGATGGTTTGAAGGTTACTCCTGCAGGAGAAAGAATGGGCTTCTTTACGGGCGCTGCTATATCCTTCGATGGGAAAATTTTAGGAATAACAGCAAAGGATGTGGCGGGACTTCTAAAAGCTGGTGATCCGAGCATCTGGGTCAGATCCAGTGAGGAAGCGATCTATATCAACGCTGATACCCTCGTAGCGGGAGATGAGGATCGGATTGTAGAGGCGTTGAAGGGGATTCTTTCCAAAAGAAAAAAGCCACTATAGTAGATCCATCAGGTTTCATCAGATTTTTTATCTTTTTGATGATACTACTTAAAACAAAATTCAAAGATATATCCCGCAAGGGTAGGCCTAAAGCCATAAAGGAAACTATTAAGATTACATTAGGAATTGTCCGACTCTTGGTCTCTGGATGAAGTTATCCTTAGACCTATACTCCTCACCTTCTCAAGACTTTTCTACTTAACTTTATGGTCGCCCTTCCTTTTACGATGAAATCCTAATAAATAGATTATAAAAATTGAGATAAATATAATTAGTTTTTGGGCTCTACAAAAATTAATTAAGCCTCATAAAGAAGCTCAATGATAGGAGGTTTTGCTATTATGAAGATAACGAAGATTGAAATTGTTAGAAATAAAAGACCTATAGAGTTACCTGAACCTTGGAGACCTGCATGGTGGGAGCCCGATGCGGATCCCGTGAAGGGACTAGACTTCTCGTTTTACAAGGTCTATACAGACGAAGGCATCGTTGGAATAGGTCCAACAACCTCGCCAGGCTTAGATCGATTTGTAAAAAAGCTTCTCATAGGCTTTGACCCATTCTATGTGGAAAGGTTTTGGGAGATCGCTATGAAGGGTAGAGAGCTCAGTTTAGGTAGGCAATCGTACGGTGGACTTGAGATTGCTCTATGGGATATTATTGGTAAGGTTTTGCGGAAACCAGTTTATAAAATGATGGGCGCTTATCGAGATAAGATAATGGCATATGTAGCCACCTCACAGTTAAGATCACCAGAGGAGCATGTCAAACAAGCCCTAAAGTTCCTAGATCTCGGGATAAAGGCAATAAAATTAAGGATGCATAGAGCTAATCTAGAGGATGATATTAGGGTTGTCAGAGCTGTGAGAGATGCCGTTGGCGATGAAATGATAATAATGGTGGATGCGAATCAAAACAATTTGTCGATAAACTATGAGTTCTGGTCATTTAATATGGCTGTAAAAGTCGCTAGAGAGCTTGAGAAATTAAATGTCTACTGGCTAGAGGAGCCCCTACCTAAATTTGATTTACGTAGCTTAGCGAGGCTAAGTGACATGGTCGATATTTATATAGCAGGCGGGGAGCATGCAACATGTATATATGAGCTGCGAGATGCGCTATTGATAGGTGCATATGATGTAATTCAGCCTGATGTAATATTGGGCAATATAGGGATAACTGGAATAAGGAAACTTGCTATAATAGCTGATGGATTTGGTAAGTATATAGTGCCTCATGTGTGTGGTGGAGGAAATAATGGATTATATTTGGCGGCAACGCTTCAAGCTTTGGGTACAATCAAAAACGCTCCATTCATAGAATATACTTTAGACCTCCCGTCCTTAGTTCCAGAGTATTTGCATGCGATTCTTAAAGAACCTATAACTATAGACAAAGATGGCTATGTTAAGATACCAGAAGAGCCTGGTATAGGTATTGAATTAAATGAAGAATTTATATCAAAATATGTATGATAAAATTCTTGCAAGAACCTTTGTATTTGATAATAGCTTAACTTGGAAAATCATCTTTAAAGAGAAAAATGAGTTAAATTGTTTTTTGGAGATCATCCTTTAATAGCTCATGCTTATGAGACCTTGAGTAAGTGTTCCTATACTAAACCTCAATGTAACCTTTTTGATAATGCTATAATTAACGAGTTAAAAGATTGCCTAACGCTCAATTTATTACTTCACACTAAGTCTTAGGAGTTTTTATAGTTTCCTTATCTTATCGATTAATCCACATTGGTCTTCCGAGTTCAAGTAGTCTAAGAAGTCGTAGGCCATCTTATGAAGTAAATTTTTAAATTCCCTAGCAGCTTGCTGAGGCGCTTATTTCTGACTATATGCCTTTTTCATCAATCTCTTTAAGCAGAATAACTCTTACCCCTCGGTAGTTAACATGAAAAAATTTATTTATTGGAATAAGGACAAAAAATTCATGGTGTTTTAAGTGTCCAGATCGTATCGATTGCTTAGCTTTATAGTTTTGACATAGGGTATTCTGGGTGTATTAGGATCTCTCTATCTTTTTGGACTTAAAGCTGTTACAACTTCCCTTGTACGAGATATTATAGGGAACGCTATATGGGATGTAGCTGGCTCGAACATGACAGGTTACGAAGGTGTTAAGGTTATGAACGAATGGCTAAACGAGTTATCCCTATTATCAGATAAGATGTTGCTACTTCTCTTAATTTACAGTCTTATATTGATGTTGATATCTGTTGTGATGATTAAAAGGGGCGTTTGACCCCACAACAGCGCATATCATCTTCGCATATTTACCCACTTTTACTTTGCACTTAAAGAAGTCGTCGCGAAGCTTGAGAGGGAGTAAGAAGCCTATGCCGAAGACACGATATAAAGCTGTAGGCGTAACTGTGGACGAGGATTACCGAGTTCTCCAAGAGAGGCTAAAGGAAATGGGATATAGCTCCTCCTCGGAACCGTTTCGAGCCATCCTCCGATGCGGAATCAGAGTAAAACCCTAGAAGTACTAGTACCAGAAGGAAGAAGTACTAGTACGAACCATGTCTACCAAGGCTCGAACAGCACAAATCCTATCGAGAATTTATGGATAGTGGGCCGGGCCGGATTCGAACCGGCGACCTCCGCGGTGTGAGCACGGTGTCCTTGTCGTGCTAGCCAAATGCTTAGCGCCCTAACCAGCTAGACTACCGGCCCAAGGTGGACGCGAATTGAAGGTTCTACTACCCACCATTTCTCAAATGGATAAATTGAAAATAAAAAGCTTCGGTTCCATTAGGGCTTAAGGAAGGTAAAGTGAGTGAAAGGAAGGCGAGACGAATGGAATAAAACCTAACTGAAATCGATCTAAGAGAAAGATCAATAGGAGCTCCTTTGGTGGTTAAAGAGTTCACTTGCACTTTGAACATTTATATAACATAAATGAGGCTTTTCTTATCTTAATAATAAAAACATTCATACCATTAAATCTCATTGAGGCTTCACCTATCATTAAAATTTCTTAAAAAGTTAACTCTTTACAATTTCATCCTTCACCTCTAGCACATATTAAATTCTCCAACCTTTAAGAAAAGATCGATAAGTTAATCCCTTAACTAAACAAGGTTCTTTCCCCTCCTCAAACTTTTCCAAATAATTTCAGCTAGGAAACTACATTAATTATCAAATGCCATATATATGGGAACCTTTCTATCTAATTCTTTAGATCCGGTGTAATGTGTTAGATTATGGGACTGACTTCCCATAGAATAAAACACTGAAGGGATAAGATCCTATGGTCATGGCCATAGCCAACCAATACAGACAACTGTAATACCCAGAACTTTGGAGGATCCATAGGTGATGAACGATTGCATAGCCTCTGAAGCATCGCTGAAAAACATATTTAAGAAGGCTATTATAGATAAAGATAAAAAGAATCAAATCGCCTACCTATCCATAGGATTTGTTTGACCATCTTCGAGGTTTGATCGATCAGAAGTCTGATAAGTGTTTTTAATTCGTATGCTTAGCTTTTTCTATATTGCAGATGTTTAGGCAGAAAGTGTGAGAAAAGGATTAAATGGGCGAAAATGTT
Source organism: Bathyarchaeia archaeon (assembly GCA_038850515.1). GTDB lineage: Archaea > Thermoproteota > CALKCG01 > B24 > JAGTQN01 > JAGTQN01. The sequence goes on along the minus strand of JAWCLV010000015.1, from coordinate 9,472 downwards.
AAGGCATACGAGGCGATGAGATTTCGAGAATGCGACGATGCGCTATATTAGCTTATGATTTGAGGTACAAAGCCTTAAAGCTTAAGTCTTCCTATTGAAAAAAATCGACATCGGTGATCCCTTGAACGAGAGATTATTGGGATTTATCCTCTGTGCCTTCAGCATTCTCCTCATCCTCTTCCAGACCTGGGCCATGTTCTTCGCCCCCCAAAGCATCGTTGATCCTATCTTTCTAAAACCCCTAAGTTGGTGGTCCTTAGCCCTTCCCGTCTATGTCATCGTACTCTTCTTCTTCGGAATACTGATATGGATAGGCTGGGCCATGGTTACGACTCCGCAGAATCCTCAATCAGAAGCAAAAGGTAAAGAAAACAAAACTTCGATCTTTCTGCAAAACGCTAAGGCTTTCTAGAGATTCCATTAGCCTTAGAAGAACGAGCCTGGGTGACGCTAACCAAACTTTCTACTAGACATAGAAGGCCAATTTTGCCCTGGGTTTCTGTTAAGAGTGAAACGCTTCACGAAGTTTCTCCTGTTGCGATATCTTGGAGTTGGGCTACTCTTTGGATTTGCCTGTATTTTAGGAGTCTGACTCCTTACTTTTCCTGCCTTGGTTAAACTCCCATGGGTTGGCATGCTTGCCTCTCCTCCCTCTTCATTTCCTCTTTACTTTTTCGTTTTTAAGAAATCTCATCCCTTCTCTTAAAAACCTTTTGAAAACAGAATTTCCATACCCGAATTTTTCTGCGATTGGGAAGAATATATTAGGATCGAGAAACTTCATTTCATCGTTATGCAACACTGTGAGGTTTGTGGTCGCCCCACCCAAAAGGTAACAAAAATCGCCATAGAAGGAGTCCCCCTCCTCGCCTGTGAGGAATGTCGTTCTCTCGGGGAAATCGTGGTTGAGAAGGCAAAACCCAAGGTAAGTGCATCTATTAAGCCGGGACGATTGGCTAGGAAAACCTCTCCTACACCGATTTTGAAGGAAGGAATTCCGCTCAAGAGAAAGGATGTCTTCGAAGATCTAAGCATTGTAAAAAATTATGGAGCCCTAATTAAAAGGGCTAGAGAGACCTTACAACTAACTCCCGATGAGCTTGGTAGGAGGATAGGGGAAAAGGCATCTGTCATCAGGAAGCTTGAGATAGAGAGGCTCGTGCCAGATCATGCCTTGGCTAGAAAGCTTGAGCATGTCCTTAAAGTAAAGCTGCTGATTCCATCCTCTGAGATGCTTGAAATAGAAGGTTTGAAGGCAAAGGTAGAGGAGAAGGGGGAGATGGAATCTTCATTAACCCTTGAAGATATCGCTAAGGTTAAGGAAAAGTCGATGAAGAATATCTAAAAAATTCCTTAAGGCCAAGTAGCTAATCGCCAATTTTGGCGAATTACCTATGACTGTGACGGTCTTAAGGCTCGGGCATAGGGTTGGAAGGGATGTCCGAATAACAACCCATGTGGGGCTCATAGCCCGGGCCCTCGGAGCCGATGGGGTAGTGATGTCAGGACAAAGGGATGAGCGTGTCCTTGAAACCCTTCGAAAGGTAACAGAAACCTGGGGAGGTCCCTTCGATGTCAGCTACGAGGGAAATTGGCTTAGCTTTCTTAAAAAGGCTAAGGAAGAAGGAAAGGTAATAGTTCATCTTACGGTCTATGGGCTTCCAGTCGACGATGTCATAGCTACGATAAGGTCGAGCGCCAGGGATATCATTATCGTTGTCGGCGCTGAAAAGGTGCCCAGCATTGTGTATAGGCTCGCTGATTGGAACGTTGCCATAAGTTCCCAGCCCCATTCTGAGTGTGGTAGCCTCGCAGTCTTCCTAGATAGGCTCTTCGAAGGGAAGGAGCTGACAAAGGAATTTAGGGATGCGAGACTTAGGATCGTACCAATGAAGTGTGGAAAGAAGGTTGTACGCTCTGTAGGGCTTGAACCTAGAAAAGACTTAAGGAAGCCTACGACATAATAATAGAGCGAGGAAGGAATGATCCCATGGCTTCGATGATGGATGAAGCCTTCATGAAGCTCGTACAGGCAATGGCTGGTGAGGATGGGATAAAGGTGGTAAAGTGTCTCCTAAACCATGGAGAGATTACGGATGATGAAATAGCCCTTGAGATTGGCATAAAACCAAACGATGTTAGGAAGATCCTTTATAGGTTCGTTAACTCTGGACTTTTGGCTGTCAACCGTCTAAGGGATGAGAAAACCGGATGGTATACCTTCAAATGGAGACTTCAGCTCGATCAGATGGAGGGGTTCATTGCCAGTCAGAAAAGGCGAATCCTTCATAGGCTTCAGCAAAGGCTAAACTATGAGGAGGGGCATAAGTTTTACCAATGTGGTTCTCAATCTTCCGATTGCCCAAGGTTAACCTTCGAAGAAGCCATGGAATCCAACTTTCTCTGCCCAAAATGTGGAAGCCCCCTCCAGTTTGCTGATAATCAAAATATCATCAATGCCCTTAGGGAGCGGATAGAAGCCCTTAAGGCCGAACTCGGCTAGCCTTCCTTATGCTTCTAGTCTAAATGGACGGTTCCCAAAGGCTTGAGGGGCCTCTTTTGTCCATCCTTACATTATCTGAGAGGCTTTATGGGATTCACTTCGAGGAGGCGAGGCAGGCCCTACTTTCGATCCTTAGGGACGCCCTTAAGGGGCTAGATGCACATCCGAAGATCTTAGGGGTTACAAAGACGGGGTGGGCGATGGTAGAACTTAAAGGATCCGATGGGGAGGCTGCAGAAAACCTCTTAAAAAGAATCGTAGGAACGGTTCCTAGGGCGCTATCTGAGCTTAAGGATCGCACGGAATGCAGGGGGAGGATCCTAGAGCTTAAGGAGGAATTGGGGATACTGGTAAACGTAGGGATCGAAGAGCCCGATATATACGATGCCCTAATAAGTCTCTCAAGTCTTCGGAAACAGTTGGCCGACGGTAGAAGGCTTGGGGTTAGGGATCTAGCAAACCTTTATGGGCTTCACGAGGGCATTCCTTTGGAAGTACGCATCTTTCCCCATAGAATCGAAGCCATCAGAAAGGTTCTTGAGGCTGAATTAACCGATCGTCAGCTCGATGCCATCTTCCAATGGCGCCGTCTCGGATTGGACAGGGTCTTAGTCGTGGGAGTCACTACAGGAACCGTAAGGAAGGCGTTGAAGGCTACAGGATGCGAAAGGTATATCCTAAGGATTGAGAGACTTGGGGTCTTGGAAAATGCCTTATTATGTAAGCTAGGAACCGAGGCACCTGGAATCCTCCACACTTTAGCCAAGGCGCTTCCAAACGCGAGGCTTTATCCCCTGAGGGGGGGCTGGAACCTGAATCGATATAGATAGATAAGATGCATTAGCTTATCGAATGAGGACTCCTAAAGAAATAATAAAATAAATTAAGAAATTCTTAATTTTTTAAAAAAATTTATATACTTCCCTTAAGAATTTTTGGAAAATTCGATGGAGGCTCGATATGAGGATCGTTCGCTTCTGGCTACCTGAAAAGGGCATAAGGATGGGGGTTGTTAGGGATGATATGGTCGTCGACCTTACTAATTTAAATCCAAAGATCTTCCGCTCGTTTCAAAGTATGGTCAGGGAGGCTTCATCCCGCAAGATAGGTCTCGAGAAGTTGATCCTTGATAGCATCGAGGAAAATGATGGTGATGGCTATGGATACGATGAACTCGATCGGCCTCCTAAGGCTAATGGTCCTTATCTCATGATGCCCTTTCGTCCTCCTGAAGTTTGGGGTGCAGGCGTAACTTACATGCGAAGCACGGAGGCAAGGGAGGTCGAAACGAAAGCCAAGGGAGTCTATGCCAGAGTTTATGAGGCTCCCAGGCCTGAAATCTTCTTCAAAGCCACTGCAAGGCGATGCGTGGGACCCAATGAGCCTATATACATTAGGAGCGATTCCAGATGGAATGCTCCTGAGCCTGAGCTTGCCTTGATCATGGGGAAGGATTCCGAGATCCTAGGCTATACGATAGGCAACGATGTATCTTCTAGGGATATCGAGGGGGAAAATCCCCTATACCTCCCCCAAGCCAAGATTTACAAGGGGTGTTGCGCCCTTGGTCCATCCATAGCGACAGCCGAAGGAATTGGTGATCCTAGGAACCTTGAAGTCGCATGTAGGATCTTCAGGAAAGGGGTTCTCGTCTTTGAGGGAAAGACGAGTACTTCCCGCTTAAAGAGAAGCTTCGATGAACTTGTCGATTATCTCTGTAGGGACAATCCCCTTCCTTTCGGCACAGTCTTTCTTACTGGAACTGGCATAGTTCCTCCAGACGACTTTAGCCTCGAAGCTAATGATCTAGTCGAGATAACGATACAAGGGATAGGTTGCCTAAGAAACCCAGTGAGAAGGGCCCGTCCTAGAAAAGTCCAGAATCGAAGGTTTGAATCTTCTTTACTATAGCTCTAGGCCTCAAGGCTTAGTATCTTATCCAAGGCAGCTTTACTTTCTGAGGCAGATTTTAATGGATCCTCGGGAAGAGGCCCTAACTCTACATTAAGAAAGAATCCATAATTAATCTTCCTAAGAGCTTCTATAACGGCCTTCCAGGGAACATCCCCTTGAAGAAGGGGTTTGAATTGCCTTAACTTCATATTAAAGTCTTTTACATGAACGCAGGTTATATAGTCGCTTAGGATTTCTATCCAATGTTGAGGAAAGCCTAAGAAGAGGGCATTGCCTACATCGAAGTAGGCTTTTACATAATCGTGGTTCAGTTCCTCCAAGAAGGCTCTGAACTCGAGGGGGCTATAGAGGAAGCGGTTCCAAACATTCTCTATGCCAAGATATACGCCGAATTCCTCAGCTTTGGAGGCTCCCTGTAAGATTGCCTCCTTAGATCTATTCCACATACTCTTGTAAGAAACCTCCGGCGTAGCTATGGCTGGTACGACAAGGAGGACCTTCGCTCCAAGGTCGGAAGCGAATTCGCAACCCTTAGCCATGAGCTCGATGCCCCTCCTTCGAAGGGCTTCGTCCGTTCCTGCCAAGTTGTACTTCCAAAAAAGTCCCGTGCAAAGACTAGGAAGATCGATTCCTAGGCTTTCTGCCTTTTCGACAATTTCCTTACGTTCTGCCTTTGGAGCCTTCCAAGGATCAAGTTTCTCCTCATCAAGGTTAAGTTCAACACCCTCGTAACCTATTGAGGCGCTGGCTTCAAAAATTTGATCCAAAGAAAAATCCCTTGGAAAGATCCATGCATTAACTCCGCGCTTCATACGATCACCAAATTAAAGGTCTAGATACTCCCTATAAAAGGATGGGAAGTTATGAAGCCATGGCTCGGGCTGCCCTTCTTTTCCTTCTTCCCTTTTTGTCTTGGTTCTTTTAGAAAATTTTGGAAAAGAAAAAAGATGCGGTTATTCAAGATATTGATAAGAGGATCATAGGAATACTAGGAAATAAAGAAGATAGGTATGAGTCGGAATGGCGAATTAAGGGAGTGGCGAATGATATGCCTAGGGTCTTCACGATTTTCTGGTTTGATTGTGAGGATTTTATAACGCCTGAGAGCGATGATGCCCTTAAAAGGCTTGCTGAAATTCTCGAAGCAAATAAGATTAGAGGAGTTTTCAAGCTTGTAGGCGAAAAGCTTAGGACCCTCGAAAGGAGGGGGAGGTGGGATGTCATAGAAGCCCTCAAATTCCATGAGATAGGCTACCATACGAACTATCACTCTGTCCATCCAACGGTTGCCGAGTATCTCAAGAATGTTGATTTTCAAGAGGGAATTTCAGAATTCATTAGAAGGGAAAGAGAGGGCGTAGAGGACATTGATCGGCTATTCGGTGTAAAGCCATCGTGCTACGGTCAACCTGGAGGGGCCTGGGCTCCCCAAGTATACCCTGCCTTGAGGAAAATGGGCATTCCCGTTTACTTGGACCTTTCGAATATCATCGCCCTTGAAGGCGGTCCCTTTTGGTACTGTGGTGTTCTTAACATCCTCAACCTTGCATCCCCTAAAGGGGGCGTAATAGGGTTAAATTTTGAACTAGGCAGTCCTGGTTTTGTAGAGAAATCGATGGAAAGATACGATGGGATTTGTAGCCTTATTCAGGATTGGGGCATCGCAAGCGTTTACAACCATCCATGCACCTTAGTGACAACCGAATTCTGGGATGCTGTAAATTTCCGTAGAGGGCAAAATCCACCCATAGGTATGCTAAAGATGCCAAATCTAAAACCCAAGCATTGGGTTGAGGAAGGTTACAGAGATTTCGAGAAGTTCGTAAGGCATGTAAAGGCTAAGCCTTGGGTTGAATTTGTCACCGCCAAAGAGCTTTATGGACTTTTCAGGGACAAGGCGACAGGAAGGCTCTTTGACGAGGAAGAAATTGCCTTCCTAGCAGCCAATTGTCGACGGGTATCCTTTCAAAGGGTTGACGATGCCTTTTTATCGGCTTCTGAGATCTTCTGGCTGATAACAGCCAGCTTGGCTGAGTATAGGATTCGTGGCGAGCTACCTGAAAGGGTTAAAAATTTCTATCCCCTAGGCCCCTTCCAGTCTTTCGAATCAGAGGCTTTTGGTATCGTAAAATCGAAGGACATCCTCGATGCAGCGGATAAGGCTAGAGTTTTCATGGAGTCCGAAGGTAGAATGCCTGATTGTATTCAATTATGCAACCTAAGGATTAGCCCCGAAGACTTTCTGGCCTCAGCAGCAGAGCTTTACACAAGGTTAAGAAAGGGGGAACGCCTTACTTCCAAAAGCGTTAACCTAGTTAAGGCTGATTTCGAACCCTCTAGATATATAAGCCCAGAAGGAGCCAAAAGTTCTTGGAAGTGGATCGTGTTTCCTGAGGGCTTCGAAGCTTGGAGATTGGTCGAACTCGCAAAACTCCAAACATGGACTATGAAGCCCGCTTGCTTGGAAGGATGAAGGGATGTTCCATGGAATAGTCGCATCGTTATGGGCTTCCCTTCAGCATAGAGAGATTACGCTCGTATATTTGGGATCGTATCGAATAATTTATTTTGAAAAGCGCGGAAAGAGAAAGGGAGGGGGATTTGTTTGAGACTTGCCCTCGGATCAATATACGAACTAACGGACGACAAGCTAGTCTTTGCGAAACAGCTTGGTGTCGAAGATATCATCGTCCATGCCCCTGTGGACCCTTCCTTATCTGGAGGCCCTGGTTACTATGAATTCCTTCCTCTTTTAAGGATAAAGACGAAGATCGAAGCCTATGGGCTTAGGCTCGTTGCCATAGAGAACATTCCGTCCGCATGGTATATGAAGGTGATGCTTGGCCAAGAGGGGCGGGACGAGCAAATAGAAAATTTCTGTAAAACCTTGGAGAACATGGGTAGGGCCCGCATACCGATCTTGGGCTATCATTTCAGCCCCACAGGAGTCTGGAGAACCTGCACCGATATGCCCTGGCGGGGAGCCCGTGTAACCAGCTTCGACTATGAGCTTGTTAAGGATGCCCCAGCCCGGCTAGGAAGGCTTAATGATGAGCAGATGTGGGAGAATTTCTCATACTTCCTAAAAAGAGTAATTCCGACAGCCGAGGAGGCTGGAGTCAAAATGGCTCTCCACCCCGACGATCCTCCCGTGCCATGTCTCGCTGGTATCGCGAGAATATTCCGAAACGTGGAAGCCTTTAAGCGCCTCATAGAACTCGTTCCAAGCGATTATAACGGCATAGAATTCTGCCAAGGAACCTTTACCGAGATGGGAATTGATGTTATAGAGGCGATTCGATATTTTGGCTCGAGACGTAAGATCTTCTATGTCCACTTCAGGAATGTTTTGGGAAATCCCTATAAATTCCATGAGACCTTCGTGGATGATGGGCAAACGAATATGCTTAAGGCTATGCTAGCCTATAAAGAGGTTGGCTACGACGGTGTCTTCATCGATGATCATGTTCCCCATTCTCCAGATGATACGCCATGGGGCCATAGGGGTCGGGCCTATGCCTGTGGTTATATTAAGGCTCTCATCGAGGCTGTAAAGGCCCTGAGTTGATAAGAGGGGGGAGAAAGGAAGGAAAAGAAAGGACACTTTGAAAATAAATTTCAAAACCAAACTTCGACTTCGATTTTAAGGTTTTAGTGGATTCCGACCACTTCAGTTTGCCCTTTTCCTTACCCATTTCCGAGAGTTTTTCAAATCGACTTTTCTAAGGGCTAAAGACTGTAATGAGCGATCTCGTATCGCTTCACAGCTTCCAAATCAAGCTCAACGCCGATGCCAGGCTTCTCCGGAACTTCGACAAAGCCTTCCTTCACTTCCAAATTAGGCTTGAGAAGGTCGTGCTCCCTTACGAAATGGAGATTATCGCCAGGAAGGGTCGCGTTCTTCGTAACGGCAGCTATGTGGATTGAAAAGGCACTTAAAAGGCCTGTTCCAGAAACCCCACATATCTGTAGCCACAAGGGAATACCTGCTGCTTCAGAAATAGCCGATATAGCAGCCACGGTACTGGGCTTGGCACTTACGTTCAAATAGTCAACAGCATCGGCCTTTGCGGCTAAAAGGGCATCCCTTGCAGAACCTATATGCCATGCTAGGGGAATGTCGATTTTCTCCCTCAAAAGCCTATAGAGCCTTGGATCGTTCTTGGGGATAGGATCCTCAAAGCATTCGATGTTGTAGCCCTTTAGCTGCCTTGCGATCCTAACTGCCATAGGAAGGTCCCATGGATAGCCTCGATCGATGCGGATGGCGATCCTATCCCCTACGGCTTCGTGGATGGCCTTCACCCTTGCAACGGTAGTTTCTTCCATAGGATTAGTATGGAACTTCATAACCTTGAATCCCCTTTGGACAGCCACCTGAGCTTCTGATGCAGTCTCTTCAGGAGTTGCTCTTTCGACAGTCCAATAGGCAACAGGAACCCGATCCCTAACCTTCCTTCCAAGAAGCCTATATACGGGCCATTGTAAAGCCTTTCCTTGTAGATCGTAAAGGGCTTGCATAATTCCGGACTCGTAATCATCAGGGTATAGCTCTAAAGGATCCTTTCCAATAATGCTTCGAAACTGTTGTAGAATAGCTTGTGCATTCCCTCCTCTACCAGATTCGCCTATGCCTACGATCTCTTCATCGGTTTTTATCCTTACGATTGGGTCTGGTTGCTCGTATGGTTCCTTCGGACGATATTTTCTTATGACGGGAATGTAGGGAACGGCCACAACAAAAACTTCGATCCCTTGGATTTTCAATTAATTCACCCTCGCATAGAATTTTCATCTTTCGATTATGAGCTTTTCCCTTCAAGCCTTAAGCGTTTTGAAAAGGCTTTTCTTCAAAAGAAGGCTTCAATTAATTTTTTATTCCTAAATCTCCTCGAACCCTCCGATAGGAGGTGCCGCCATTTTAGCGTAAAGATTAGCTAAATCTCTAGAAATCGATAGTAAGCCCTTGGAAGGAAAAGAAAGTTAAGTAGTTAAGCCTTTAGGAAAGGAGGCTTTCCGCATCCCCATATCCCTAATGAGAATGTTTCGAGTTTT
>JAWCLV010000014.1:0-37329 GCA_038850515.1 Bathyarchaeia archaeon | reverse complement strand
GGGCGTTAAGGTTGGCGTCATAAGCGCAGGACTCACGATTTTAACGGAAAGGGCATCGAAGGATCTGGAGCTTGACTTTGCCCTCGCCAACGCCTTGAAGGTTAAGGATGGGAAGCTTACCGGCGATATCGATGTCCTCGTCACCTTCGATGGGAAGGGGGCAATCCTAAGGTCGATAAGGGAAGGATACGGCTTTAGGGCATCCGAATGCGCCGCTGTAGGGGACGATGAAACGGACATAAGCCTCTTCCAAGAGGCAGGGATCCGCATAGCCTTCAATCCAAAAAGCCCTAGGCTTGAAGCCCTTGCCGATGTCGCCATAAGAAGCTGCGACCTCATGGAGGTCCTTCGCTTCCTAGGCTTCGATGAAAAGCTTTAGAAGCTATTCCTTAAGGGCTTCGTAGATCTGTCCCCTCATGGGAAGCCTTACCTTCGTCAGGTCTTGGAGGAAAGCCTTCATGGCTTCTGGATAGCCCGTATGGATGGGAAAGAGCTCCTTGGGCTTTATCTCCCTAACTATGCGCCTTAGATCCATGGGGTAAACATGCCCCGAAGAATGAAGATGGTACATAGGAGCGCCGAAGAGACGAAGCCAGTTTTGAAGCCTCTGGAAGGCTATCAGGCGCTCCTCCTCGAAGGGCTCCGATGAGCTAAGAAGGTAAAGGCTTCCAGGCGGAGGCTTTAGTTCCCTCACTTCCCTTTCGCTGTAGAAGGAAGTGCAGAGGATGAAGCCTGAAGGCTTCGCCTGGATCTTGGCCTCCGCATCTTCGTATGGAAGGATGTCCACACCTATCCTTGGAGGACGAAGCTTCTCATCGCCTTCTAATGCCTTAAGGACCGTAATGATAGGTTTGGTGGCTGCCAGGCATCTTCCTGAAGTTTTTGCAACCATTTGGACGGTCTTGATCCTGTCAACATCCGAGGCTGCAAGGTCTAGGATGGCGAGGTTTTCGCACCTTGATACGATCCCTTCAAGCTGGCGTTCCACATCCAGCTCCGTGTTAGGGGATACGAGCTGACCGACATTCGTCCCCTCGCATATCATTGTAGTAATGCCTCTTTGGGAGGCCTCGTCGAAAAGGGAAACGGGAGGCCTATAGCGTCCGTGGAGCCTGAAGTCTCCCGTGTAAAGAAGATTTCCCGAGGAGGTTTCTACAAGGAAACCATAGGCGCCCGGAATGCTATGGTCTACGCTGAAAGGTTCTACTTTAAGGTTGCCGACGAGGATTTTTTCTCCGCTGTGGAAGGTTCTGAATTCCAGATGCCCGTATTCCTTAAACCCCCTTTTGCCACGCCCTTTCCCTAGCCAAGCCCTCAGGAGCTTGTAGGGGCATTCTCCCAAGTATACTGGAGTCTTCTCCGGAAGGGCTGATATGAGTCGCCAATGGTCTCCATGGGCATGGCTAACGAAGCATGCATCAACTTTAAGCTCTTCGTCTTTCGGAAGCATCCCGACCTGCCTTAGATCGGTAAGCCCCCTGGGCTCTGAGAAGATGAATTCGAAGAAATCAAGCCATTGGCTATAGTTCATGCCCAGGTCTAGGAATATCCTCGTCCCTCCTTCTTCAAGGAGGATCTGATTGCCTCCTATGAGACCTTCGACCCCGCCTAGGAATCGTATCCTAACCAAGGTAAGGAAAAATAAGAATTCGAGTAAGAAAAAGGATTTTTATCATTTATAGTTCGAATTCGAGGAATTATGGGATGAAATCCATAGGATCGTCCTAGAAGTTCATAGGCAAAGGAACTCTATTCATATTTTCTTGGGACTATTTTTAACCTTATCTCTATCTCTACCTTTCCGATGGGAAAGAACCCTTCAAGGATTTTATCTTCGATTCGCCTTTGCCTCAAGCCCTTGAGGGACCTCCTTCTGCCAAGCGAATCCAAGCGTTTTTATAAGGCTAGAGTCCTAGCTACAAAACCTTATCTTCGCTGGTGCCTAAGGCAAAGGCTGGAGAGGCAAGGTAAATCGTAAAGTTATTCTTTGAGCTAATTCTGAAAAGAAAAAATTTGGTCAAGATATTGGGAAAAGATTTTCGGTCAAAAATGGGGCTATGGCAGTCTTCCAATGATGGTTGCAATTTGCTCTACAGTGAAAGCCTTCAAAGTTGTTGTCCTAACGGTCCCACTCGCACCCAACCCGAGCAGGAAAGCGGCAGCCACTTCATCACTTGGAACTTCAGCGATACCTACATAGTCATATTCGCCCATGACCATGTAAAAGCCTAAAAGCTTGCCTCCCATGGCTTCAAGGGTTTTAATCGCTTCCTGAATACGTTTGGGCGCCTCTTTAATCTCTCTTATGCCCTTATCTGTCAACTTCATCAAGCATATAAAAATTGGCATTATCCCTTCACCTTACAATATAATATGAGCCATCTAGCATTTAAAACTTTTCATCCATGGAGCTATTCGATTCTATTACGATTTCAAGGCTGCCTTCGTATGGCTTAAAAGCTTATGCTTAGTCCTTGGATAAATTATTCCTCCGGTAAAAACGTCATTGATGCTAGGCATCAAATTAAGGCTGAAACTGATGGCTGTAAAAAAATCGAAATTAGAAGCCCATAACCTCTCCTGATAGAATATCATCGAGATCTTTCAAGGAAGACTATTAAAAGTCCTTTAAGAGTTATTCGAAAGGGAGGTCCCGAAAAATGTATGATATTTTGATCCATGGAGGTCGAATCTTAGACGGAACAGGGAATCCTTGGTTCAAAGCCGACCTTGGTATAGTAGGCGACAGGATCGAAGCCATTGGAAGGCTTGATGGGGCTGGGGCTGATAGGAAAATCGATGCCGGAAGCCTAATTGTCGCTCCTGGTTTCATAGACATCCACAGCCATTCTGACTTCACAGTCCTTGTAGATCGGAGGGCTGAGAGCAAGGTCACCCAAGGCGTGACGACAGAGGTAGTCGGGAACTGCGGCTCCTCTGCGGCTCCCATGAACCCGAAGGTAAGGGCTTACAGGGAGAAGTACATGCGCGCCCAGCTTGGGGAAGATTTCACCTTCGATTGGGAATCCATGAAGGATTATATGGACCTCATCGATACGAAGGGCGTTTCCTTAAACATCGCCCCCTTGGTAGGCCATGGAACCGTAAGGCAGAATGTGATGGGCTTTGAAAAGAGGCATCCTACCGATGATGAGCTTATGGCTATGAAGCACCTCATCGCTGAAGCCATGGATCAAGGAGCCTGGGGGATGTCTACTGGCCTCATATATCCCCCAAGCTGCTACGCAGACAGAGAAGAGATTATCGAGCTTGCTAAGGTCGTCGCAGAATATGATGGCGTTTATTTCAGCCACATAAGGGGAGAGGGCGATACGCTCTTTGATGCTTTGATGGAGGCGATAGAGATAGGAGAGCGGGCAGGCGTGCCCGTGGAAATAGCCCATCTAAAGGCGTCTGGAAAGAAGAATTGGGGAAAGACCTCGGAGGCCCTAAGGCTCATCGAGGAAGCCCGTAGGAAAGGCATCGATGTCACTTTTGACCAATATCCGTACACGGCATCAAGCACGGGCTTAGCTTCCTATCTTCCAGATTGGGCTCATGAAGGAGGGATGGAAAAGCTCCTCGAGAGGCTTAAGGACCCTGAATCTAGAAAGCGAATCGCCCAGGAGAAGGGAATCTTGGATAGGGATTGGGAAGCCATAACCATTGCCTTTGCCAAGAGGCACCCAAATTACGAGGGGAAGAGCATTATGGAATTGGCAGAGGCGGAGGGCAAAGAACCCATGGAGGCCGTTTTCGATCTCCTCATTCGAGAGGAGGGGCAGGTGAGTATAGTCGCCCATAGCCTCTCAGAGGAGGATGTGAGAAGGGTTATGGCTAGCCCATATATGATGGTTGGATCGGATGGTAGAGCCGTTTCACCTAGGGGCATCCTAGGCCTTGGCAAACCCCATCCTCGATTCTACGGCACATTTCCCCGAGTTTTGGGGCGTTATGTCAGGGAAGGTGTCCTAACGCTTCAAGATGCCATCAGAAAGATGACGTCATTCCCAGCTCAGCGATTAGGTCTTCGGGAAAGGGGATTCATTCGAGAAGGCATGAAGGCGGATATAACGATCTTCGATCCAGATAGGGTAGAGGACGAGGCAACTTTCACATGCCCCCATAAGTTCGCCTCAGGAATCCTATATGTTATAGTTAATGGAGTCGTTGTTGTGGAAGATTCTAAGCATATAGGTGCCCAGCCCGGAAGAGCCCTGAGAAAGAAGGTTTTAAGAAAATGAACTGAAGCGTGAAAAAGAGCTTTCCAAGGACTATTCCTTGATCTACGAAGTAGTATGTAAACTGCCCATTCCCGTTTCCCCAGGCTTCACCCTCATAGGATATGCCTGACTCGGAGCATGCCATAACGACGATCCTTCCTCTAGCCTTGAGGCCCGTCATTCCTCCGGGTCTTCCGCCTTGAGGCTGAAAACGATCGGGAAGACGATATCGTTTCTTCCGATCAAAATTCGGGTTGAGGGGGGAGCTAAAGAATGGAAGAAGGGGACGAGAATGGGATTGGGAGCAGGAGCGAGAGCGAGAAGGTTAAGGGCAAGGGCACGAAACTCATCCTCACGCCAAAGGAGGTACAGGTCCAGGAGGAGGACTGGCGCGGGGTCCTAGCCCTGACCTTCACTCTCGGAACCATGGCCGTAGGGCTTCTGGAGCTCCTCCTTACGGGCGCTACGGTCCTCTTCGAGCGCCTCCTGCCTATGGATGCCATGATCGTAGCCTACTACTTCGGGGCCAAGTCCAAAGAGTAGGAGGGAGGAGGGGGTAGGTGGCTAATGGGTAAGCAAAAGCGCATTACAATGCTTGAAAAAACGCTTTTGGAAACGCTAAAAATCGCCCAATTAGACACCCAAAATTTGCGCATAAAACTGATCGAAAATCTAGAGCGCATATTTCTATACGCCAAAGAGATGGCTTCCTCCCACCTCGTCGAGAATCGAGAAGAATGGATCAAAATCTGCGGTTACATCGCCCAGACGATAAACAGCCTCGATGAGGTAAGGTTCAGCGAGGACATGGAAAGGCTTAGGGATATGATTGAGAGGGCGAAGAAGCGAGCTGGACTGGCTGGAGAGGGAACTCCAGTCGCTTGAGAGGGAGCATGGTAAAGAGGCTGGAAGGTAAAAGGAAGGAGAAGGGGGCTGAAGGCGAAGGAGAAAGGTTCTTCTAGGAGACCTTTCAAGAATGCGTTGAGGGCGCCTTCATCGAGCTGGGTACTGGCGCTAGCATAGTGAGGAGCTTGAGATCGCAAGGGCTACGGGCTTAGAAGCCCAACCTGTTCTGGAGCATTTTAACGTCGGCGAGGATGGCGTACGCGTCTTGGATCTAAGCCCTAGCCAACTCCGTATCTTTGGCTTTCGGTGCATCACCACCTGGGAAGATTACCTTGGACGAAATCGAGGCAAAACTCTGGTCTAGCTGGAACAGTGTTAAGAAAGATACGGAGGACGCTCCCCAAATTCTAACAAGAACTGGAATCGCAACGTTCAAAGAAGGTACAGTAGAAAAAGACTTACCGCATTGCTTTAGTCCAATTAGAGTCTCAAAAAGCCGCTCTGATTACATTTACTTTTGTCATAAAGCGGAGCTAGAGGGCATAGTCTTCCGAGGCTATGTAAGTGGCGACTAGGAAGGGAAAGAACCGAAAGGCTGGGATGCCCTTCCTCGCATTATCGAGACTAAGGTGCACTTTCTTCTAATCCATCGATTCCCTAAATCCCATCCAACGCCTTGAAATTACGATCTGAGGAATATTCGAGGATCTCCTTTAAAGCCCTCATTACGGCTTCCATCCAAGCGCCTTAAGCCCTCGAACTTCCAGAAGCATGCGCTTCACATCGCCCCTCCTCTTGGTTTGATGTAGGCTTTTGCTATTTCTATGAACTCGAAGACCTTCTCGATTTCGATCTTTAATAGGTTTGGGTCTAGGACGCCCTCGTAGAATACTTCTCCATGGAGTAGCCTGCTTCTCGCGGCGTATCTGTCGTAGATGCCTAGCTTTGCCAGCTCTGGAACCTTTTGTTCGACCTCTCGTAGGGCGCTTCTCCTTTCGTAATGGCTTCTTGGGACTAAGCCAGTATACTTGAGTGCCAGCGCGTTGGCCGCTTGGACAGCGGCGTTCCAAGCCTTTTCAGCCGAGTCTCGCAGTTTAACGGTGTTCTTCTCTCGTGTGGCCTCCTGCAGCTCCTTTATCGCCGCGCGGTAGAATTCATAGGAATCCTTAAGGAATTCTTCTTCACTTCCCATTATACCGCCAACTTCTAGAGGTTAATACTCTATAAAAACGTGCCTCTGCCGGGAGCTACGATCTTTCATCGCGTGAAGCTCGCACTAATATAGTTGCCGGGCTTGGTAAGGCTTTTCATTCACTTTACCGACCTCTAGGGGGCATTCCATGCCGAGCCGGTCTTTTCAAGGGCATATAGCTGGCTACGGTGCCCGTAAGGTACGGGCCTCCCGTTCGTGATGGGCGATTAGACCGAAAAATGTATTTCTTCCCCATCCAAGCCGAATAGCAGTTCCTGTAGCTTTTGTAAAGTACATAGCAGCTAAGAAGCTCCGTCAATCCCTCGGCAAAAGGCCCTAGCCTATCAAGGTGCCTTCAGTTAAACTCTGTAACCCGAGAGAAGTTGGAAGAAGTATGGAGAAGATCATGGATGAGGACCTTCCGACACAAGTCCTTGGGCTAGCTCGATCGCATCTCTCTCCGCATAGTAACCCCCAAAAAGGCTTCATCGAAGAAAAAGGGGTCCGAACCTACGCCTTAGAATTCATAGGAATCCTTAAGGAATTCTTCTTCACTTCCCGACGCTCGGATAAGAAACGCTCAGGCATCGATATTTATTCGTATTTTTATGGAATAAGGTTATCGGAGCATCTTGATGTTAGCGGTAGGGAGCGAGGACTTTCTTCCCAGAATCTTCACAACCTACACCACCTTCACTTCCTAAAATAGGCTAGCTAAGGTTGAATATGAAGGAAAAAATTGAAAGGAAGAGAAAAGTTAGGACTAACATTACCATCGACAAAGAATAACTTTGGAAAGCGAAGGACTATGGCTTGAACATATCGAGAGTCACTAAAAAAGCCCTTAAGGAAGTCGTCCGAAGCTTGAGAGGGAGTAGAAAGCCTATGCCGAAAAGAGGGTATAGAGCTATAGGCGTAACATTGAAGGAGGATGACTACCTAGTTCTCCAAGAGAGGCTAAAGGAAATGGGATATGGCTCCCTCTCGGAACTGGTTCGAGCCATCCTCCGAGACAGAATCAGAGCCAAAACCCTAGAAGTCCTAGTACCCGAAGGAAGAAGTACTAGTACGAACCATGCCTACCAAGGCTCTAATGGCGGAAGTCCTATGGAGGTTTTTTTGGGAGGCTGAGCGGGCCCGCAGGGATTCGAACCCTGGATCTCCGGCTCCGAAGGCCGACGCGTTATCCGGAGTGCGTGGACGGGAAATCGATTAATTAATTTTCTTTTCTCTCCCATTCCTCTACGCTACGGGCCCCCATCTCTCAAAAATAATAACTAAATTTAAGGGTTTTTCAAAACTTAAGATTTTTCACCTCAGATATTCGTCTTCATAGGCTAAATGTGCTAATGAATAATAGTGTAGAAAGGGGTGAAAAGAGGAAGGAAGCGAAAAAAAGACAAATTGATTAACGATTGGATCGATTTTTTTTACGATCATCCTTCGGTCTAAGGCTTTGGGTATTATGAGATCCAGTATGCCCGAATGCTCGGGATTTGGACTCTAGGCCATCTATTCCATATTCATGCCTCTAAGCCTTCTAGGTTCACCGTTCCCTCATCCCGCCCATGATGTCATCTTGCCTTTCCTATGTAAAGGGCTTCCAAAAAGCTTCTGAATCCATCGAATGAACCAGTTCATTAGTTTACTGGATCTATCGCATCCCTTAAGGAAGGGGGCCTAAATCAAGGCCCTTGAGACCTTCCCGCAGATAAGCCCAGAAAGGTATAGGTAACGACTTACGCTACTATGCCTAGTCTAAGGGAGTCCTTTCCCTCCGAAAATGTTCGTTAGGCATATGACCTCACTAGAATAGGCTTCCCTAAGGCTCAAGTTCAAACCACCGGGCTTGATTCGCAAAGCAAATATGGGAGCCGAGAAGAATTTCTTTGTTTTCTTTTCGGAAAGGCGATTAGGCGATGAGGAAAATGGGAATCCTAAACCTTCCCTACGGACAGGGAACCTTAAGCGTCGAAATCCCATCGAGGAACCTAAGGACTTTGGTAGAAGCGAAATCTATGCCTTGGCTTGAGGAAGCTTCTTTCCAAAGCGCCCTTTCCAAAGCCCTAGATAATCCTGTAGGCACTCTTCCGCTAAGCCAGATCGCATCCAAAGGGAAAAAAGTCGCCATCATAATAGATGACCATGAGCGTCCAGGAACGCCCACAGCAAGGATGCTGACTCCAATCATAGAGCGTTTGGTTGATGGAGGCTTAAGGTTTGAAGATATTGAGGTCGTAATGGCAACGGGAACCCATGAGAAACCCGCCAAGGAGCAAGTCCAGGCAAAGGTTGGCCCAGAACTCTCAAACCGATTGAAGGTCCAGGTTCACTATGCCCTCGAAAAGGAATCTCTGAGCTTCCTAGGCGTTTCCCGTCTCGGTACCCCGATATGGGTAAACAGGCATGTATCCGAGGCTGATGTAAGAATAGGCGTAGGAGGGATCGTTCCCCATCCATGGGCCGGCTATGGCGGTGGAGGGAAAATCATCATGCCGGGAGTATCGGCCTGGGAAGCCGTAGGGAAGCATCACCTCCTTGCCCTTTCAGAGGAATCCCGCATCGGAAAAATTGAGGGAAATCCCTTCAGGGAGGATGCCGAGGACATAGCCAGAAGCGTTGGCTTGGACTTCATCGTTAACGCCGTCCTGAACGATAGGAGGGAAACCGTAGCCTTCTTCGCTGGTGATTTTATAAAGGCCCACAGGCTCGGTGCTAGCTTATCAAAGCATATTTTTGAGAATCCCTCGGCATCTAAGGTCGATATTCTCATCATGGCTTATGGTCCAAGGGATGAAACCCTATGGCAGATCATTGGAAACGCCTTCACCCTCGTTTTAGCCGAACAGGTCGTCAAGAAGGGTGGTACGGTAATCCTCATCGCCTCCTGTCATGAGGGAATCTATCGTTTCGGCAAGGGAATCCATCATCTTAACTACAAAGGCGACGAGACTGGGCATGATAGTCTCTTGGAAATGCTTAAGGAAGGGATGCGCCCAGAGGAAATCCTTTCGGAAACGATCAGGGGAAACATAGCCTATCCAGAGCTTGGGGTTAAGGGATATCTCATCTCAAAGCTTGCTGCCTCGAGGCGAATCGTTCTAGTTTCAAGGGCCTTCGAAGCCAAAGAAATCTCTTGGCTCGGTAGCATAGCCCATGGAGCCAAGGAAGCCTTGGAGGAAGCCCTAAAAACCCATGGAAGAGACGCGGAGGTAATAGTCGTACCTAGAGCCTCGACCTCGAGGGCCTTTCCAAGAGTCCAAGAAACGCCTTAATGCCTTTCATTCTATCCTTTCATCCAAGGATGGCATCCATTAAAGTCAGTTTAAGGTTTCCGGAACCCTCGGCTTCTAGAGACCTTCAAGCCGAAGGATCTTCAGCACGACTTTCAATGTCATCCTAAGGACGACAGTAGCTAAGGCGGTAGGGAAACGTACTTCTTCAGGTCATCGGCTACCCAGCCTAAGCCTAGAAGCTTGAGGGTTTCCTCCCTAGGAATCCCAGTTTCTAGGTCCCAGCCTGCCGCCTCATAGTATTCGTCTATCATTATCTTGAGCCCCTCCTCCGAAACGATGACTCCTTTATTGGGACCTGAAGGTATCGGCTCCTTCAGAAACCTTTCAGGAAGCCAATCATCCTTCCTCGTGGCGCCTTCCCTTACGTTAAAGCATCGCATCAGCGTATAGGTCCTATAGGCAACGGCGCTTAGCTCTTCTTCGCTAAACATAAGCCCTGTAACGACGGCCATGAGCCTCTGAACGACTCTTAGGCTCCAGCCAGGGTCTCCAACCAATCCTAGGCAGCTACCGCAAAGGCCTAGGAAGTTCCTGAAGGTTTTTACGCTACCAGGCTGTTCCCTATAGACCCTAATGCCCTTGCCCTTATACTGATCCCTAGGATAGGGATCGTCATAGTCGAACATGGCCGATGCCGGATCCGTATGGATGGCCCCCCTAGGAGATATGGAATATCCTAGGGCGCAGGTCTTCACACCCCTCGGCGAATGCCCCGGAATCTCTACGCCCTTGACGTGCATGGCATACTTGGGGGCTTCCCCTCCAAGCTTCTCGGCAGCCCTTTTAGAGCCCTCCGCCAGAAGGTCCCCTATACCCTTCCTTTCTCCGATCCTTCTTATGAGCTCGATCTGGGAGCTATGATTTCCCCAAGAAAGATCAAGGCCGTCCAGATCCTTGGATGAAAGGATACCTCTTTGGTAGAGTTCCATGGCAAAGGCTATTGTAAGGCCGGTCGATATGGTATCGATGCCATACTCGTCGCATAAACGGTCGGCGGCTATGAGGCTTTCGACGTTAGAATTGCCGCAGATGCTACCTAAGGCGTAGAGGGATTCGTACTCAGGTCCCTCGGTCGAATATCCGGCATAGGGACCCTCCCTCACGGCATGGAGCTTGGAGCACCTGAGGGGGCAAGAGAAGCATGCCTTATCGGCTATCCGAAGACCCCTTCTAACCATTTCAGATCCGCTAATAAGCTCTGCTCCCTCGAAGACCTCCTCCTGCCAGTTCCTCGTTCCCAAGAGCCCCCTAGCGTTTGTGCCTATAGGTCCGTTCGTTGTACCATGCTGTATAGTTCCTAAGCCCGCCTTCTCTTCGACGATTCGCCGAAGGGCTTCCTTGGCTATACCAACGCAAGCCTCAAAGTCCGCCACCTCGACTTCCTTTGTTCCTCGAACAGCTATGGCCTTAAGCCTCTTGGACCCCATGACCGCCCCTATGCCCGTCCTTCCAGCTGCCCTCTTGAAATTAAGAATCGAGGCGTATCGAACTAGGCGCTCGCCCCCCGGTCCTATGCTTAGGACCTTTGCCTGGGGATCCCCTATGTCCTTCAATAGTGGCTCCCAAAGCTCATAGGTCTTCAGACCCCAGAACCTAGAAGCATCCCTTATCTCCGCCTTTCCATCCTCGATCCATAGATAGACGGGCTTCTCCGAGGCTCCCTGAACGACTAAGGCATCGAAGCCCGCATACTTGAGCTCGGGAGCCCAGTCTCCGCTGGCATAGGTCTCCCCTAAGAAGCCTGAGAGGGGCGACTTAGCCATGATACAGAGCTTACAGCTTCCCGGAATGACTGTCCCCGATAAGGGACCTGTAGCGTAAACGATGGCATTTCCAGCCTCAAAGGCATCGACGCGGGGCTCTATGCTTCGATAGAGAAGGTAGCTTGCGAAGCCCGCCCCTCCGACATAATTCCTGGCAAGGCTTTCATCGAAGGCTTCCTCCCTAGTTGAGCCTTTGGATAGATCTACGTAAAGAACCCTACCGGCGTAGCCCTTCAATCCCCTCACCTCGGAAGGATGTACTCCCTAGGCTTAAGCCTTGATACCATGCCCTCGGCTATTTCGAGGCTTCTTTGGATGCCAACCCTATGGGAGGGCACGTAGGCGATGGCACCTGTGGCACAGAATTCGACACAGAGGGGCTTTCCGCCACAAAGGTCGCAAACCGCAATGGAATCGTCTAAGGGATCCACGAAGACGGCTCCGAAGAGGCACCTATCGACGCATAGCCTGCAAGCCACGCAAAGCTCAGGGTTTACCTTCATGGCACCTGTGGATGGATCAGCCTTAAAGGCATCCTTTGGGCATGCTTCCTGGGCTGCGCATTTGCCGCACTGCCGGCAAACAACCGGTACATCCTTTCCTTGAGCATGGAATCTGAGGACCTTAATCCTAGACCTTACGGGATTGAAGGTTTTAAAGTGGCTTATGCTACAAGCGATCTCGCAGAGTCTGCAGCCCGTACAACGTTCTATATCGATGGATAGGAAGTTTCTCAAGGTGAATCGAGTTTCAAATATTACAGGAATCGTAAATAAAGTCTTTATCTTCTTCCTATCGTACGTTTTTTCTTCTATGGCTTCCTTAGCTTATTACATACGGAAAAATTAGAAATAAAATTGAAATGAGAATGAAAAGGGACGGATGAATGCGAATGCGAATGCGGATGCGAATGCGAATGCGAATGCGATGAGCCTTTGATCCGAAAGCTTTGAAATTTCCAATAACGTGGATTTCAAAAAAGGCTTATGAAGGGAGGGCTCCATCCTCGAATTGAAAATCCTCTCTAAACCTTTGCTTACATATGGCCTAATCGATTTAAACTCGAGGTTCGAAACTTCAAGATGCCCTCAAAAATTCCTATCCCTTCTCCAATTCTTCTTATCGTTTTCTATCCTTCGCTATCGGTTGGCATGCCATCAAAAAGATCCAAGGAGATGATCGGCTAGAAGACGACCAAAGTCCTTTGAAGTCCATCCTGGGGTTGTGGCGGGGGGTCTAGCCGCTATGACATGCCCCCGGATCTCGACCTTCGGTCCGTAGGAAAAGTTTTCTCCAAAAAGCCCAACCTCCGAAAGGGCATGGCGACCCCTTCCTATGGCAGCTACTAATTTTTCCGCCTTGTGAAAGGATCTTAGAAGGGCATGTACCTTTTCGTTATCCGAAAGGTATAGCTTAGCCCCCAATCCTCCTACGACGACAATGCCATCGTATTCCTCAGGCTTTACGTCATCGATGGCTAAAGAAGCCATGACCTTTGTTCCACCCATTCCATGGCATTCTCCTGCTAGGGTACTGGCTATGACGACTTCAATACCCCTTTCCTCCAATATTGCCTTAGGATCCAAAAGTTCTCGATCATTGAAGCCTTCATGGGCGATGAGAAAAAGGATTCTCTTCCTAGAGGAAACTCGCAAAATTATCCCCAAGGAATTAAAGGGTCAGGAGGAAAAAAGGGTTTCTAGCCTTTCTATGGATAGGCATGGTAGAGTATCTCTGAGCGAGAACCGGGAAAGTCCATAAAGCTTTCCAGATGGTAATAGCAAGGGAATTTCGCTTTCGTTCTCGTCCTAATCCTCAACCCTTCCGAAGAAATTCCTATCCGCATCACGCTATTTGTGATGTAGAAGGCTCCGAAACCCTAGTTTTTTCATGCATCTTTTCAAGGGTCCAGCGTAAAGTCGTTCTAATCTCCCTGAGTCTCCTTTCATCCCCATAATTCCTGATCGTTATCTGTTGAATCCCTTGATCCGTCTCCGTAACCTCGTAGGAAAAGGCCCTTTCTGGTGGTAGCTCCCCCCTTCCTATGGCTTCCTGATCCCTAGCCCTCATGGGCTCAAAGACCCGATTCAGGAGGAACTGGCGGAAGGGTGGGATTGAAGAACTGAAACGCTTCTCCTCGGGCATCCTTACGAGAACCTCATCATCTTGAATGTACATCGTCGCCAGCAGGGTTCCATCAGAGCTTTTTAAAGGAATTGCCTGCTTATATCTTGAGGCATCAAAGGCTATGCCTCGGCTTAACTCAGGACCAGCCTCGGGAATTGAGGGCTTTGAAGGAATGGTAGGAATCGAAGGCATGACAGCCTCCTGGGGGCGCTCGATATTTGGCTGAGACTCGGGAATAGGTTGCATTCTCCTAAAGCTTCTTTCTGCTAAGGCTTCATCGACAAACTCAAGGGCGACTTGGATTTCTTCCATTTCCTGCCGAAGCTCCTCCAGTCTCCTCTGAAGCCTAGCCTTGTAATCGGCGAGCCTCTTGACCCTTTCCTCTTCAGCCATCCCTACCGCCTTTCAGTATTCATATTCTCTCTTTCATTCTAAATAGTTTTCCTAGGCTTTAACAAGGTTTGATAGAATTTCATCGCATAGCTCCTTGGTTCCCGAGGCAATGAGGGAAACCCTTGTTTTAAGATCCATCTTCAAGTTTAAAGGATTTCCCTCACCATCCACTACGATTCCCTTTCCCTCTTGAACGATGAAGGCTGCCGCCGCGACATCCGTTACCCTCAGGAACCTCCTCAGATCAACGAAGGCATCGCAAGTACCGGACGATACGAGGGCAATCTCAAGGGCATCGGTACCGAGGAAGCGGATATGCCTAGCCTTCAAAAGGACCTGCCTTATTTTTTCCAGGTATTCGGGTCCTCCCCTCCTCACGTTCAAGTCTATGGCAAGGAGGGCTTCAGAGATCCTTTTGACTTCTGATGGCCTTATCCTTTTGCCGTTTAGGAAGGCGCCCCTTCCAACCTCAGCCGTAAAGAGATCCCCTGATGGAATATTGATGACCCCTGCCGCCTGAACCCTAGAAAATTCATAGCCATTGGCGATGGCGAGGGAAGAGGAGAAGCACGGATAGCCCCTGATGGCATTCGTACTTCCATCTATGGGATCGAGGACGAAAAGGGGAAAGCCTCCCTTCCCAATTTTCATTTCCCCAGATTCCTCCGATAGGAGAGTAGCATTATGAAAATGGCGCCTTATGACATCCAAAACCGCCCCTTCAGCTACGAGATCTATTGCCCTGGAAACGTCTCCGCCGGCCCCTATGCCCATCATATTCCTCGCCGTGGGCGTCCTAAGCCCTTTGATAACCTCCGATCGAGCCGCCATAAGGGCTTCCTCTATAAGGTTAAGAAGGCTCAAATCGAATACCTCAAAGCTTCCGCATTTCCGATAAGATAATCTTGGCTTATTAATTACCATTGGGAAGGTTGCTATCAATTTAATACTTCGGTATTTTTAAGGAATCTATCCTAACTAAGGCGAGTCCATAGCTTCGAAATTTTTCCTTGAAACCTTTCGTTATTTGAAGGATTTATTACGGACTCCAGGCTTGCGTAGAAAAGGCGAGCGTTTTATTTGATTTGGAATGGAAGCCAAGGATTCCGATACATTTTTATGTTCCATTTCACAATCATAAAGCGATAAAAGAATATGGAGCTCCCTTTAAGGGGTTCAAAAGCCCCAAAGGCTAAGGTTGAGAATACGAAGGAAGGAAAGGATGGATTACTGAAAAATATTATCAGGCTCTTAGGGTATGGAAGAAGGGTTTGGAAAAGGCTTTTATTGCTGGCAACATGCGTAGTCCTGGGCAGCCTCATCGACCTAGTTCCGCCCCTCCTCACAAGGTCCATCGTCGATAACATTCTTTCCAAGGCTTTGGCTGCCGATATAGCCATCCAAGGCGATACGTATTTACTCTTAGCCCTTTACTCCTCCGGGATCGTCCTCGTTGCCTTAATAAGCGGAGCCCTAGGATACGGGGAGCGCTATTCGGCGCGTTATGTAAGCGAAAGGATCGGTTTTGAGCTGAGAAACGAGCTTTATAGGGACCTTCAAAGGCAGTCCTTCAGCTTTTATGATGAGAATCCCGTAGGGCAGCTCATCGCTAGGGCAACATCGGATGTCCAAAGTATCCAGAGGTTCCTTTCGATGATCATATCCCGCCTCTTTGGAACCATCATCACCTTCATCGGCATTTTCTTCATAGTCTTTCCATGGAGTCCTATCCTAACCTTCCTATCCCTATCCATTGCCATACCCATGCTCTTTATCACGATAAGGTTCTCGAGGTTCATCCATAGCATCTTCTACAGGACCCAGCAGCTCGTGGGAAGGGTAGCTACCATCGTCTGGGAAAACATTAACGGTGTTCGGGTAGTAAGGGCCTTCAACAACGAACCCTACGAAGTGAAGAAGTTCACAAAGGCAAACCAAGAATGGTTCGAGAATTCCATGAGGGCTGCCAAGGTAAGAGCCATCTATAATCCCTTCATGGACTTCCTCATCGGTTTCAGTACGGTCCTCGTCCTCTGGTGGGGAGGAGGCTCCGTCATCGCGGGAAGCCTCAGCCTAGGAACCCTCATAGCCTTCAGTGGCTACCTTACGATGCTCATGGGGCCCATTCGAATGATGGGTTTCATAGCCTCAGGACTTTCAGAAGCCCTAGCCAGCGCCAAGAGAGTCTTCGAGATCCTCGATGTGGAGCCTGAGGTTAAGGATAAGCCCGATGCCATTGAGCTTCCGCCTTTGGAAGGGCATGTTCGCTTCGAGAACGTTTCCTTCCGATACGGTAAGGGTCCCTTGATCCTAAAGAATGTTTCCTTCGAGGTTAAGCCTGGACAGGTCGTAGCCCTATTAGGAGCTACAGGCTCGGGGAAAAGCACCATCATCCAGCTGATACCGAGATTCTACGATGTGACGGAGGGAAGGATTAAGGTCGATGGCTACGACATAAGGGATGTGAAGATCAAGTCCCTTCGGTCCCAGATAGGCATCGTCCTTCAGGAGAACTTCCTCTTCTCAGGAACGATAAAGGATAATATAGCCTATGGCAAACCTGATGCCACCATGGAGGAGATCGTCGAGGCCGCAAAGATAGCGGGGGCCCATGAATTCATACAATCCTTCCCTGATGGCTATAACACCCTCGTAGGGGAGAGGGGCGTAACCTTATCAGGAGGCCAAAGGCAGCGCATTGCCATCGCAAGGGCTCTCCTTATGAATCCTCGCATCCTCATCCTAGACGATTCAACGAGCAACGTGGATGTCAAAACCGAATATGAGATACAAAAAGCCATGAAAGTCCTCATGAAGGGAAGGACAACCTTTGTCATAACCCAGAGGGTCTCGACCGTAAGGGCTGCTGACCAGATCATAGTTTTGGACCAGGGTCGAATCGTCGAGATGGGAAGGCATGAGGAGCTCCTAGCCAAGGGAGGCCTCTATGCAAGGCTATACTATACGCAGCTACAGGGTGCTAGGGGAGTAGAAGGAGAAGGGGAAGAAAGAAGCGAAGGGAAAAGGCATGAAGATAGGGATTTAGAATTTATGGAAAAGGTGGGCATTCCCTCGTCTTCCATGGCTATTCACGGAAAGGAGGGCAAAGGAGGCTAAGGGAAGAATGGGCTTCCATTTTCATCATCTGAGGGAAATGGATCAGGAGGAAATCAAGCGGAAGGTTCCAGACAAAGTCCTCCTCGCGTGGCTCCTCGGGCAAGTCCTAAGGCATAAGGGTACCTTCATCATAGTAATGGCGACCCTCGTCCTTTCATCCCTCCTAGCCTTGTTGCCTCCCTACTTCGTCAAGGTTGCCATTGATGAGTATATAGCCAAAGGAAACCTTGCCGGACTATGGCAACTGATCCTTTTGTATCTCCTCGTTCTAGGCGTAACTCAGGTAGTACGATCCTTGAATGGCTATGCTTCCTCTTGGCTTGGACAAAGGGTCATCATGGAGATAAGGATCGAGACCTTCCAGCATCTTCAAGAGCTATCCATAAGCTACTTCGATCAGAGGGAAGCGGGAAGGATCCTAAGCCGAGTGATGAACGACGTAGACAGCCTCCAACATCTCGTTCAGACAGCCTTCGTAAGCGTAGGGGCGGACCTCTTCAACATAGTTAGCATCATGGGAATCATGGTCTGGATGGCACCCCAGCTCTCCCTCCTGACCTTCATCACGATACCCCTTCTCATCCTCACGAGCTGGTCCTTCAGTAAGAGGGCTAGGGAAGCCTATCGAAGGACCAGGAGAACGATATCTACCGTAACCTCCTTCCTCCAAGAGGGAATATCGGGCGTAAGGGTTTCCCAATCCTTCGCAAGGGAAGGTATAAACGAGCGCCAGTTCGAGCAGGTAAACGTCCAGAACCTCGATGCAAACCTTGGAGCCGCAAGGATCGAAGCCATGGTAAGACCCATCATAGGGCTTATCCAAGCCCTAGGGACCTGTATTATCTTATCTTTCGGAGGCTATTTGGTGCTAACGAAATCCCTGACTTTAGGCATCCTTGTAGCCTTTACGCAGTACTCGACAAGGTTCTTCGCCCCAATCCTCGATTTAACCATGTTCTACTATACGATTCAATCCGGTTTGGCCGCCTCTGAGCGTATATACGAGCTCCTGAAGACAGAACCTGAGATAAGGGATGAGTCCGACGCGGTAGAATTAGAAAAGGTTGAGGGGCATGTGGTCTTCGATCATGTTACCTTCGCCTACAAGCCAGGCGTTCCCGTGATAAAGGATCTTTGCCTCGATGCTAAACCTGGGAGGATGTATGCCATCGTCGGTCCAACAGGTGCCGGTAAAACGACCATCGTTAATCTAATATATCGATTCTACGAGCCCCAAGAAGGGCGGATCATGATCGATGGCCAAGACATCCGGAAGGTTAAGCAAAAAAGCCTTAGAAGGCATATGGCCATGGTCCTCCAAGAGAGCTTCCTCTTCGCAGGTACTGTGAGGGAGAACATTCGATACGGAAGACCTGAGGCAACGGATGAGGAGGTCGAAGAGGCGGCTAAGGCTGTGGGAGCCCACGAATTCATTATGCAGCTACCGGAGGGCTACGATACGGATATAAGGGAAAGGGGTCAGAGGCTATCCATGGGCCAGAGGCAACTCCTATGCTTTGCTAGGGCCCTCCTGGCGAATCCTCGCATCCTCATCCTCGATGAGGCAACTAGTAGCGTGGATGCCTACACGGAGCAACTCATCCAAAGGGCGCTAATGAAGCTTCTAAAGGGAAGGACAAGCTTCATAATTGCCCATAGGCTTTCGACCGTCAGGGCTGCTGACCAGATCATAGTTTTGGACCAGGGTCGAATCGTCGAGATGGGAAGGCATGAGGAGCTCCTAGCCAAGGGAGGCCTCTATGCGAGGCTATACGAGATGCAGTTTAAGCCCTTGGAGAAGGAAGAGGCCATAAGCATACCTTCGCCGGAGCCCTTGGCATTCGGAGCCTTAGGGAAGGTAGACAATCCTAAGTAACGAAAATTGTCGATTAGAATGCTTCTAAGGAAACGGTCCTTTTTGATTTTCCTCCAGAACATAGGCTACTAAACGAGAAAAGACGGAACGAGGCCTTTTTCCAACGGGCATCGTATTTTTCTATTTTTCGCATCGATTTTTTATGATCCTAGGCTTCATCTTCGTTTCCCTTTTCTCTCAACTAACGAACTTTAAGGCGGCCTCCATATCCTCGTCCAACTCCTCCTCGGAGGCTACCCCTATCATGCAAGAATCCACTCCAACATCCTTGAATACATATCTAAAGGCTTCATCAGGTCTTATTCTTCCTCCGGCCAAGGGCTTAATGGCTACGATGGGCTTAGATGAGGCTTTTATGGCTTTCAAGGCCTCCTCTTGGCTTGGGAGCATAAGGGCGCCTATTCGGTTTACAGGGGTTACATAGCCTTGAAAGGGCAGACAAGAAGCCTCGAGAGCCGGTATCGTCCTTCCCGCATGATGGATGCCGAAAAGGATGTTTTCAAATCCAAGGATCCTCAAGAGCTTTATGAGGGCTTCTAGGAGGTCGAACCTCTCCATGGCGACGAGGAAATCCGTCTCTGATCCAGGTTCAACGAAAAGAATATTATAGCCTTCAAGGCTTTTCAGGGCCTCCCGAACGGAAGCCTCATCGAATTCTAGCCTATAAGCTTCTTCCTTTCTATATGGAGAAAGCCCTTCTAGGGCTTGGGGGAAGCGCCTTTCCCAGCCAGGCCTTGTGAGGAGGATAGGATCCTTCAAGTATTTGGCAAGGAGTCTTTCTTTTCCTTGGAAGCCCTCTTTCTCAAGGTTTCTAGAGGCTTGATGGAAATACGTTACCCATCGCCTATAGTCATCCACAGGCTCGGAGCCAAGCCTTAACTTTAAGCTAATACAGGGCGCTATGGCTAGGCGTATCCGGTAGGAATCCTCAACTTCCTTCACAACCTTTAGAAGCGATGTAGCTAGGAAACCTGCGTTCGCAGGTACAGCTGCCATGGCTGTTATCCCATATTCGAAGATGGCTTTTAGGATGAGGCCCTTAAGGTTCTTTGGCTCCTGAAACCTCTGGGCGTAAAGGCGGTTTTTCTCTTGACCTTGGTACGATTCTCCAAGGAAGGGCATACAACCCAATATAATTTTTGGAACCTTCGCCGACCCAATCCTTACAAATGGGATTTGAAAGCTTCGATCCATATTTTATTATAAGCCTCATTGATCACTTTTTCTTTTCGCTAAAAGGGTTTAATGAGAGGTTGATTTTGGGCTAGGCTTCTTTCCTTAGGAATTATCCTCCTCCTACGGGGGGGACGATGGCTAGGAGGCATCCATCCCAAAGACGCATCCTTAAACCTCCCATCGTATCAGAATTCTTCCCATCCACTAGGAACTGAAGGTAGGGTCGGGGATCCGCATATCCCTCGGGACCCACATGCCCCTCTCCCTCGAAGAGGTATCGCTTAAACTCGGAGCCATACTTTATAACTAAGGCTTCTAAGGCTTCCCCTAAGGTCGCATTCTCTGGCAAATTGATCGTTACTTCAGGCTCCCCAGCGATCTCCCGAAGTCTCGTGAATAGACGAACCTTAACCTTCAAGGCATATCATCCCGATAACTTGAGGCCTCTTGATTATGGGAATTGAAAGAATCGATAATTCCTCTATTCATCCTTCATTCTTTCAAGCTTGCAAAGGATTTATAAGGCTTATGCCATCCTCAAGAGGAATGGGTTGATGGATGGAGCGGAAAGAGTTGAGGCGAAAAACATTCCTCTGGCATATATGGCTTCTAATCTTCATCCTTTCTTCCCTTCTCTTCGCCCTTTCGCTTCCTTCACTCCTTTCCCCCACTCTTCGGATCACAAAAGTTCAAGCCCAAAACATAGGAACTACTTCAGATCCAGATCCAGATTCACATACAGACCTAGAACCAATTCTTCAGCCCGATATTGAGCTTATTCATAAGGTTGAGATCCTCCAAGGAGGATCGATCCTTGTTAACGATTCCTTAACCCTTAGAAACCTAGGAACCCAAGGCATCGCTTCTTTTCTTCTTGGCTTCCCTGAGGAATTCAAAGGATACCTTGACCATTTCTTCGCCTACGATGACCTCGGGGAAAGGCTAAGCCTAGAAAACGCAAGCCAAGGCCTAGGCCTCCAAGGAATTTTCACGTTTCGGGTTCACCTTCCAAAAGTCCTTGCGCCCATGGAAGAAACCAGAATCACTATCCTTCTTATTTTTTCGAGGATTATGAGCTTCTCTACAAGCCTCCAAAGGTACGAGGCCCAAGTCTTCCTTAATCCTATCCTTGCGTTTAACGTTTCCAAGTTCTCATCGGAAATAGCCTTTCCGAAAACCCTTACACCCGTGAACTACCCTGAAAACCTCACTCTAATAGTCGAAGATGGAAGAAGGACCCTAATCCTCAACGCCTCCTCATATCTTCAGAGCTTTACTTCTTATAAGGCAAAGATATCCTTCCAAGGAAACCTCCAAGTCCTTTCGATCAAAAGCCTCAAAAGGACTGTCGAGATTTCTTCGGAGGGAGTCATAAGGGTTTTCGATAACTACCAAATCGAGAATCCCATAGCTAAGAAGGTTTCCAGCGTAAATGTTACCCTTGGAAAAGGAGCCAAGGGCATCGCCGTTGAGGATTCCCTAGGACCCCTCGCTTTTACAGAGAGGGCTTTAAACAAAACCTTAGAAGGCATGGAAGGTGTGGAAGTGCAACTGAACCTTAGGGATGAAATCAGTGCGGGGGAACTTGCATCCTTCACCGTATCCTATGAGCTTACAAGGCAGATGTACGCCTCAAGCGGAGAAGGTGTTTGGAACCAAGTCCTCAGCCTAAGGCTTCCTTTTGGATTCAAGGCTAAGGTTGCTAGGCTTCTTGTCGAATTTGTCCTACCGGAGCAAGCCCGGCTCCTTAACGCTTCCTCAAATCTTGGCCAAGGAAGCTTTGAAGGTGTTTCCGGAATTGTATCGCAATCTAGGCAAGGCATCTTCTGGAATGCCAAGGAGGTTTCTTTCCTGGAAGAGCCTTCATTCGTGGTTTCGTATGCCCATTCGATCCTTTGGTCCACCCTTCAGCCCATGGTCTTTACCCTTCTTATCGCGATGTTGGCTTACGGAGTCCTTCAATACAGACCAAAAGCCCCTCCAGAACGAAGGGCGCCAGGCGTTTCCCTAGAGGCAGTGAAGGGCTTCATAGAAGCTTGTGGAAGGTATATGGAACTTGAGCTTGAATTCGATAGGCTAAGCGATGAATTCGATAGAAGGAAAATCGGCGGTAGTCAATACAGAAAAATGGCAAATGTACTGAACGAAAGGAAGAAGGAAACGGAGAGAACTTTGTTGGAAACTGGAAATACATTGAGGAAGCTAGGGGGGAGATATGAGAATATCGTGGTTGAGATTGAAGAGGCTAAGGCCCAGATGGAAACGATTCGCATGAGTATAGACAATCTACGGAACCAGTATAGACTTGGAAGGATTTCGAAGGTTGTCTATGAAAGGCTTCTAAAGGACTATTCTAGGCGCTTGGAGGGTGAGAGGGCCAAGGTTCGGAGGAACCTTGAAGCCCTTAGGGGCTAAGGTTCGTCTCATAACCGAATTGGAAATATAGTTGGGGTTTCGGAGAAGGTTCCAAAACCCCTGATGCTAAAAACATATATATGAACGATTCGAAAATTTTCTTGGGCCCGTAGCTCAGCTTGACTGGACTCTAGAGTCCGTCCTGAAGAGGTTAGAGCGACAGGGCGGTCATCGCGTCGAGGCTCATAGGCAAAGGAGGCTAAGAGACCTGTTGGTCAAGGGTTCGAATCCCTTCGGGCCCATCAAAAATCGTTTCTTTGGGGGAATACAAGGACAATTTGAGATAGTCCCTAGCGTTATATAGTCATTCTGGTTTTTGGGTTAGGTCTGAACTCTCCAAGCGACCAAAGCGCCTACTTAACTTTCCTTTGTGGCGAGGGCATCGAGGTCTCAGGCTTTACTTCCAGGGTCGTCATATGAGATGAAAAGCTATGTGCGGATTTCCAAATCTTAACTAAGCTAAGATATACATGAATAATGGGGCTTTATAACTCATATTTAATAATTTAGCATGCCAGTATCGATTACCTTTCAAATCCTTGAAACTTTAGCGATCTTGAAGCTTTCTCTTTTCAGTTTTTACACTAGGTGAACGCAGTAGTTGCGTTTTTGCTATAAAAAACGCAACAGTTGCGTTTAATTTTGTATGAGGAAGCAAGGCATAGCGATTAGGGCTCTCGTATCCTAAAGCCTTCATGTTTTTTAATAACTTTACCGATCGATCCCGTAAAATCTTCACTTTTTCTTTTAATAAAATTCTTCTCGTCTCACTGAAGGCTGAGTTCATATCATTTTATCGCCAGATCAAGATAGAACATACTCAGATCCATAATACCAGAATCCTTTTAACCGAATACGTCGATCTTGAAACACTATAAGTCCAAAATTTAAAAAGCCCACCCCTGAAAAGATCCTTTGGAGGTCCATATCTTGGAGCTTACCTTTGGTATCCATTTACCGAGCCATGGCTTATATTCCTTCGAATCCCTCCTTGAGGCAGCCCTTTCAGCCGAAAAATACGGTCTCGATTCGCTATGGATCGGAGATCACTTCTTCCTTCCCTCAGAGCTTTATGAAAAATACGGAGGAGATCCTAATCGGCCAGATAAGCTCGATGCTTGGACCACTTTGGCCGCCATCGCCTCTAGAACAAAGAAAATATCCCTAGGAACCCGCGTATCCCCCATTCCCTTCTATCTTCCTGGAAGGCTTGCGAAGATCGTTGCGACGGTTGACCTCATTTCTAAAGGTCGGGTTCAGTTTGGTGTAGGTGCCGGATGGTATGAGGAGGAAGCCATTTCCTATGGAATTCCTTGGGGAAGCCTTCGGGAAAGGATGGAAAAAACCCTTGAGGGGCTTAAGATCATTAAAAAGCTTTGGACTTACGAAAGGGCAAGCTACGAGGGAAAGTATTACCGTGTGAAAAACGCTCCATGTTTTCCAAAGCCCCTCCAGAAGCCTCACCCTCCCATCTGGTTTGGAGGAAAATCCAGAGGGGTCCTGGGGGCCATAGCAGAGTTTGGGAATGGATGGCTTCCTTCGACAGATACGCCTATCGATGTTTTTAAGATGGGTGTCTTAGAGATTAAAAGAAGGGCCAAGGAGTTTGGAAGAGATCCCTCCGCGATCATTATGGCTCCAGCTCTAACGATGAATCCCTTGGAAATAGGGAATTTCCTAGCGAGGGTTGAGGATTTCATTGAAAAAGGAGCCCAGAAAATTATCCTTGACCTTTTTCTCTCAGGGATACGTCCGGAAGGAGTTTCGGAAGCCATAAGGATCTTTGCTGAGGAAGTTGCCTATCGTTTTAAAAGATAGGATCGGATACCGATACGAAGCGTATTGGCTATCTTAGAAAAATAGATAAGCCCTTCTCGTCTTGAAGAAAGCCTATGTTGAAATCGAATAAATGGTCTGTTTCTCCATAGATTTTGGTATTCACTGGGGGTTTTTCCCCAAAATTTATGGAAAGGGGATTAGGAATTATCGTAGGTCTTCTCATGAAGCCTCAGGATTTTATGAAAGTAGGTTAGTTTTCAAGCGGATTCCCTTACGGATGCAGTAATTATTATATGTTATGTATTCATCCTTCATGGATCGCCTGGAGGGTGCCTTAAAGAAAGCCAAAAGCTTTCAGAGTAAAAGTTAAAACTCATAGCCTACGCATCTTAAAATCGTCGATTTCTCAGGGAGTCTAGAAGAAATGGAGCATTTAAAAGGATCCCTTTCCGTCCTTCCTAAAAATCCCCGATATTTTACCGATGATGGCGAGCATGCGATCTATATTTCCGGATCCCATACATGGAGCAATCTCCAAGATATGGGAATAAAGGATCCTCCCCCTTCCTTCAACTTTTCTGCCTACATAGATTTTCTTAGAAAATATGGCCACAATTTTATTCGACTTTGGCGTTGGGAGGCACCAAAGTGGCGCTACAGTTTGGATAGACCCTTCTCCTTCAGCCAACCCCATCCTTGGAAGCGTGAGGGACCAGGGCTCGCAAGGGATGGAAAGCCTAAATTCAACCTATTTGAATTTGATGAAACTTATTTTCAACGCCTTTACCATAGGATCAAAGCGGCGGCTGAAGCTGGGATTTACGTTTCGATTATGCTGTTCGAAGGACATATGGCCCAATTTGCCGCTCAAGGCTGGGAATTCCATCCCTTCCATTCTGAGAATAATATCAACCATATTCATTGTGAGCGGCTAGACTATTATACGCTTAAGAATAAGGAAATCTTGGAGCTTCAAGAGGCGTATGTGCGTAAAGTGATTGATACGATCAACGATTTTGATAACGTTCTTTATGAAATATGCAATGAGGCTGGGAATTATTCGACTGAATGGCAATACCACTTTATTCGCTTCGTTAAATACTATGAAAGAGGCAAACCTAGGCGACATCCTATAGGAATGACCTTCCAGTATGGAGGAGAAAAAAGTGGCAGCAACGCAAATCTTTTCAACAGCCCTGCCGATTGGATATCGCCAAACCCTGAAGGAGGATATAGGGATGATCCTCCAGTAAACGATGGGAGAAAGATCATTTTTAACGATACGGATCATTTGTGGGGGGAAGGTGGCAATCCCCAGTGGGTTTGGAAGAGTTTTACAAGAGGACATAACCCCCTCTTCATGGACCGTATAGTCGATTTAACAGATCGTACGATAACATGGGCAGGAAAGACGCCCTCAGAAGACATTCCTAAGGCAGAAGAAATCCGCAAAGCCATGGGATTAACGATTCGAGTGGCAAAACGCTTCAACTTGGCTGAAATGCTTCCATTGCCTGATTTGGCATCAACCCGTTATTGTTTGGCAAAACCTGGTGAAGCCTACATAATCTATATCTATGAACCCTTGAATGGAGAAGTAAGGGTTGATTTGCGAGGGATAACTAGAAAATTTCATGTAGAATGGATCCATCCGGTAGATGGTGTTATAATCATTTCCGATAATGTTCAAGGCGGAGATTGGAGAATTTTTAAACCTCCTTTCAAAGAAGATGCTGTTCTGCTACTATACTCGTCCAAGCAAGGATAAATTGAATTGAATTGAACTGTAAAGAAAGATCTCCTTCCCATCTAGCCCGATCAAAATTTCCTGAAGGAAGGGTTAGTTTTTTAAGCTCCTCTGAAGCCTTTGAGCTTCGATGGAGATGTCTCGGGTTTTCAAAATCGCCGTGCTTCCGGGCGACGGTATAGGACCCGAAGTTACGGAGGCGGCCCTCATCGTTCTTGATGCCCTTCTTGACTCTATGAAGGGTTTGCAGCTTCGCTTGGAGAAAGCTGAGGCAGGATACGAATGTATCCGGAAATATGGAACTAACCTGCCTCCCGAGACCCTAGATGTAATCAGGGGATCGGATGCTTGCCTGAAGGGGCCTATGACAACCCCAGAAGAACCTGGCTCTCCGACCAGCGTTGCCGTTACCCTAAGAAAGTACTTCGATCTATACGCCAATATAAGACCTTGCAAGTCCCTGCCTAGGGTTCCTTGCCTAAAGCCAAACATAGACCTTATAATTGTAAGGGAGAATACGGAAGGTCTCTATTCAGGAAAGGAATTCGAAATAAGCCCTGGCGTTGGAGTAGCCTTAAGGATTATAACGAATCGAGCTTCTGAGCGCATAGCCCGTGTTGCCTTTGAGCTTGCCATGAGGCGTAAGCGAAAGGTAAGTTTCGTTCATAAAGCCAATGTCCTCAAGCTTACCGATGGAATCTTTAAGGAAGGGGTCCTAAAGGTTGCCAAGGAATATCCAGGCGTGGAACTGGAGGAGCTTCATGTAGATGCCATGGCTATGCAGCTTATAAAGCGCCCCGAGAGCTTCGATGTTATCGTTACAACTAACATGTTTGGCGATATCTTGAGCGATGAGGCAGCACAGACTGTCGGAGGTCTCGGTTTGGCTGCGGGAGCGAACATAGGAGATCGCTTTGGAATGTTCGAACCTGTTCATGGAAGTGCTCCCAAGTATGCAGGCCAGAATAAAGTCAATCCCATGGCGATGATCTTCGCATCAAAGATGATGCTGGAATATCTGGGGCTTAAGGAGGCTGCAGAAAGGGTAGAGAAGGCTGTTCTTGGCGTCCTTGAGGAGGGGAAGTTCCTAACCTACGACCTTGGAGGCTCTTCCACAACCATGGAAGTCGCTAGGGCGATTGCAGAAAAGATAAAAGCATAAGGAACCTATGAAAATGGAGTCAAATCTTCGCAACCCTTTTTTGCATAGGCAATAAAGAACGGCTCCCGCAAAAATGATAAAAAGAAGGAATCTAGGCGTTAGAGCGTATGCTTTTAGGAATCGATGATGGAAAAGATAGGAAAAAGGATAAGGATGAAGGAACCTAAACGAGGTAAAATGCCAAAGCCTTAGTTAACGCTTGAAAAAATGCTGAGAGAAAGGGATAGGAAGGACGACATCAGCCTCGAAAGCCTAAACTTTTCTCTTCTCCATTTTCTCCTGTTCCCTTTGAAGAACTCCTTCTAGGATTCCTAGCACCCTTTCAATCTGATGCTTTTCTATGACGAGGGGTGGTAGGAACCTCAAGGTCGTCCTTCCGGAGTAGAGAAGAAGCGCTCCCTTTTCTAAGGCTCCAAAAAGCACATCCCTCACGGGGAATCGAAGGTCCATGGCCAGCATCAGGCCCATTCCCCTTACATCCCTTACTACGCTATACTGTAATTGAAGCTTTTTTAGACCATCCCTGAAGAAGTCTCCAAGTTCCTTAGCCCTTCTAGGAAGCCCTTCCTCAAGAACCACATCTATGACGGCTGAGGCGGATGCACAAGCCAAAGGATTGCCACCAAAGGTGCTGCTGTGATCTCCCTTGGCTAAGGATGCCATGACCTCCTCCCTAGCCAAGGTCGCCCCCATGGGAATGCCTCCGGCAATCCCCTTGGCTAGGCACATTATATCCGGCTCAGCTTCGAAGTGCTCCCAGGCCCAAAGCCTTCCTGTCCTCCCAAAGCCCGTCTGAACCTCGTCTAGGATAAGGAGGGCTCCCTTCTCTTTGCATATTTCCTTAATTCCCTTCAAGAATTCGGGGGGCGGTATGATGACGCCGCTTTCTCCCTGTATCGGCTCTGCTATGACAGCTGCCGTTTCGGAGGTTATGGCCTCCTTCGCCCTATCAAGATTTCCATAGGGAATGAACCTAATTCCCTGAAGAAGGGGTTCGAAGGGCTCTCTGTACCTGGGATTCCAAGTTACGGAAAGGGCTCCGAAGGTTTTCCCATGATAACCTCCCATCATGGCAACAATTTCCTTTCGTCTTGTGTGCTTCCTTGCAAGCTTGATGGCGCATTCTACAGCCTCAGCTCCACTATTAGAAAGAAAAACCCTGGGCAAGGTTGGAGCGAGACTTGTCAGCTTCTCTAGAAATTCTGCCCTTATATCGTTATATATGGAAGCATGGCAGGCAATGAGCCTTTCAGCCTGATGCTTTATGGCTTCGACAATTTTTGGATGACAGTGGCCTACGATGGCAACTCCATAGGCTCCCATACAGTCGATATATTCTTTACCTTCATAGTCCCATATGGAGGCTCCCTTTCCTTTAACGGCTAGGATGGGCATCTTCTCATAAATGGCTGCAAGATGCTTGTCTTCGTAGCCTACGAAGGCTCCTGTCTTCATCAATCCGTACCACCTTCAGTTTTTATCCTTAACTGATTTGGGAGCTTAGATATAAGAGAATAGAAAGGGTCTTAGAAAAAGAATCGAATCGAAGGTTTACAGAAATCACAAAATCTATCTTAGGAATAGATAAGGAAAAGGAAAAAGATTCTAACCGCTTAGAATTCGGAATCGATTTATTCTGATTCTACTCCTCCATTCTTACGGCTACGTCAACCCGCTTCTCGATCCTGTCGATCTTCCCATCCCTTAGCCAAAGAATCCTATCGGATATATCTATCATTTTCAAGTCATGGGTAGCTGTAACGATGGTAACGCCCTTCTCCCTGTTCAGCTCCCTTAGGAGGTTGATGATGTGGAGCCCCGTGTTGAGGTCTAGGTTTCCCGTGGGCTCATCGGCTAGGATAATTACGGGATCGTTGGCGAGAGCCCTTGCGATGGCTACCCTTTGCTGCTGACCACCAGAAAGCTCGGCAGGCTTATGGTTGAGGCGATCCCCTAAGCCCACACGGCTAAGAATATCAACAGATCTTCTTATACGTTCCTCCCTTGGAACTCCAGCGAATATCATGGGAAGCATAACATTCTCTTGGGCCGTCAGGACGGGTATGAGGTTGAAGGTTTGGAAAATATACCCTATCTTTCGACAGCGAAGCCATGCGAGTTCATAAGCATCGAGCTTTGCGATATCAACCTCATCTATGTATACGCGTCCCCTGGTGGGGCGATCGAGGCCTCCGATCATGTTAAATAGCGTCGTCTTTCCACTACCACTGGGTCCCATAACCGACATGTACTCGCCCCTTCGAACCCTAACATCGACGCCGTCTAGAGCCTTTACGGTTATCTCGCCCATCTGATAATACTTGGCTAGATCCTCTGTTTCAACCGTATATTCGTACCTCATTCAGGGTTCCTCCCATTTTATCCTTCTTTTCCCCCTCATAAGCTTTCCGGATATATGAAGCTAGATCTCGAAACGAAGGGCGACAGCGGGCTCCAAACTAGCCGCGTGATAGGCTGGGTAAAGGGTAGCTCCTACGCTGAGGATCATAGCGATGGCTAAGGATTCAGCGATGGTCTGGGCGTATCGAACGAGGAGCTCAGGAGCCATTACATAGGCGGGATATTGGAAGTAGGAGATGCCTAAGCCTGCAGCCCATCCGGCTACTGAGCCTATTAAGCCTCCAAGGAGCCCGAGTAAGGCTGATTCCCAGAGGAAGATGATAAGGATATGGCTGTTCATGGCGCCAAGGCACTTCATCGTTCCGATTTCCTTCGTCCTCTCGGTTACGGACATGAGCATGGAGTTCAGGATACCAACGGCACACACGATGAGGCTGATAACAGCCATCCAGCGTTGATAGGCCTCTACGGTCTGGGCACCCTGGGTAGCCACAAGGAGGATGGAGCTCATAGTGTTAAGGGCGGAATAAAAGGCAATTCCTAGAACTACCGAGGCTGCCGTAATCAGAGCCCTCGTGAACCGCTTTCTTATGCTTTCGATGCTAAATTTTATAGCTTCTGAGACAGGAAACCTGACTTCTAAGGGTACGGTTTGACCCATCTCATAGCACCGCCAATTGTCTCGACAAAACTATACTAAAGTTATTCCCTAAAAAGCTTTTCGTTCTTAAAGGAACATCAATACTTTTTTTAAAAAACTTCCTCCATTAGTTTTTGATTAAGAGGATTATTATGCGAATAGTCCCATGTCCTTCGTTAAGCTAATAGATCTTCCGATTTAAAGATAGGACGAGGGAAATGATGAAAAGAACTAAGGCTAAAATAACGAGAGGTAATAAAGTTGTTCTTAGTAAAGCTAAGAAAAGGGCAACATAATCCTTCCAACTCAAGGCTTTGCCACTACCCAACATCTCACCTCATGGTTCTCCCCTAGTTTTGTTATAGGAGGCATCTGCAATTTGCAAATTTCCATTGCTTCTGGGCATCTTTCCAAGAAGGGGCAAATTTTTACTTGTTCTGTAGGGTTTGGCGGCTCTCCTTTCAGAAGAACTCTCTGCTTATTTAGGTTCGGCTCTGGGATTGGTACACTCGCTAAAAGTGCCCTAGTATAAGGATGGGCAGCAGCTTTGAAGAGCATTTTCGTTTCTGATGATTCGATCCACATTCCTCTATACATGACAGTCGTTCTAGAACTGATATGTCTCACCACAGCGAGGTTGTGGGTGATGAGGAGATAGGTATAACCAAATTTATCTTGTAATTCTTTTAAAAGTTCTAAGACTTGAGCCTGGACTGAAACGTCTAGGGAAGCGGTAGGCTCATCAAGTACAATGAACTCGGGGTTTACGCATAATGCCCTTGCTAAGACAGCCCTCTGTCGCTGACCACCCGAAAGTTCATGGGGATATCTGTAGAGATTCTCTTCATTGAGGCCAACACGCTCGATTATATCGACGACCTTCTTGTACGGATTTCCATCGACCTTGTGGACTTTCATCACTTCCAAGAGTGCATCCTTAATGATCATCCTTGGATTTAAAGAGGCATAAGGATCTTGGAAAACCATCTGGACTTTTCTTCTATATAGCCTTAAATCTTTTCCTTTGAGATGAGTGACATCCCTCCCATCGTAGATTAATTTCCCACCTGTAGGCTCTTCAAGTTTTGTGATGAGTAGCCCAACTGTTGTTTTGCCACTTCCACTCTCTCCAACTAGTGCCCCTGTTTCTCCTTTTCTTATCTGAAAACTTGCATCTTCTACTGCGTAGACATATCCTACAATCCTCTGGAA
The DNA here is from genome assembly GCA_038850515.1 of Bathyarchaeia archaeon. Lineage (GTDB taxonomy): Archaea > Thermoproteota > CALKCG01 > B24 > JAGTQN01 > JAGTQN01. Next base: position 6,004 of record JAWCLV010000014.1, on the reverse strand, counting down.
AATTCCCCCAAGGATCGGAAACCATTTTTTTAAACCTTCAACTTTAAGCAAATTTTCATCGTACATTATATATTACCTTCCTTGAGATAGCTGTCTATTGAAGAATCATAAAGATGGCACTCAACTATTCTTCCATCGACAAATAGGGGCTTTGGAGGGATTTGTCGGCACATCTCCAAAGCATAAGGACAACGGGGATGGAACGTACAACCGCTAGGCAGATCCACAAGATCGGGAACAACTCCTCTTATTCCCTCTATCTGCAAATCCTTATCAGCTCTAGGGAGGGCATGCATAAGTCCTTCCAAATACGGATGGAGGGGCTTGGAATAAACGGTCTTAACATCTCCAAACTCGACAATCCTACCGGCATACATTACTGCAATCCTGTCGCAGTTTTCAGCTATAACGCCTAGGTCATGGGTAATAAGGATGATAGATGTCCCAAATTTTCTCTGAAGTTCTCGCATTAATTCCAAAACCTGAGCCTGTATGGTAACATCCAAGGCTGTCGTCGGTTCATCAGCGATGATTAATTTGGGTCTGTTGGCAAAAGCCATGGCCAAAAGCATCCTTTGTTTCATCCCGCCGCTTAATTGATGGGGATAGGAATCGATTACTCTGTCAGGCGATGGCATACGAACATCCTTTAACATCTCAAGCATGATCTTACGAATCTCTGCCTCCCGTTTTCTCTTATCACTTATCATTCGAATCCTTTCATTATTGTTTAACAGAATATCCTTGAACTGATCGTACAAACGAAAAACTGGGTTAATATACGTATGAGGGTCCTGAAAAACGGCTGTAATCTCTTTCCCTCTTATTTTTATCATATCGTTAGCTCCAAGTTTGAGAAGATCCCTACCTTCGAAAAGGATCTTACCTCCTACAACAGTAGCATTTAAAGGCAAAAGTCCCTGGATAGTAAGACCGGTAACGGATTTTCCACTACCAGTTTCTCCTGCAAGACCTAGAAGCTCCCCTCGTTCGACATCGAAACTAACACCATTAAGGGCTTTCACGATCCCCCTATATGTCGAAAACTGGACCTTCAGATCTTCTACTATCAAAATCTTTTTTGAAGAATTCATCTCCTAAGCCTCGGATCTAGAATATCCCTCACTCCATCACCAACGAGGTTGAAGCCTAGGCTTGCCAAGAGTATGGTAAGTCCTGGAAAGAACATAACCCAAGGTGCCATGAAAAGATATCGAGCACCCCTATTGACAAGAGAGCCCCATTCTGGCTCAAAGGGTGAAGGCCCTAAACCTATGAAGCTTAGACCAGCCGCTGATAGCATCACTCCTCCAATATCCATGGTTGCCATGATTAGAATTGGATATATGACATTTGGAAGAATATGCTTAAAAAGTATCCTGTAACCCGGAAGCCCAAGAGACTTTGCAGCCCTTATGTAAAGTTTTTCCTTCTCTGATAATACTTGACCTCTTATGAGTCTCGCGTATCCAGTCCACCACACTAAAACTAAGGATAAGAATAGGTTAAACAGGGACTTGCCAAGGATCATCGATACCGCCATTGCAAGAATGAGTCCTGGGAATGCAAAAAGAACATCTATAATTCTCATGAAGGCCTCATCAATCTTGCCACCAAGATAACCTGATACGGAGCCTACCAGTATGCCTATGATTGAAGAAACAGCTACAACGAAAATCGAGATGGCCATATCGTATCTAGCTCCAAGGATGATGAGTTTGAACAAATCCCTTCCAAGATCATCTGTGCCAAAAAGATGATCGCTTTGTGGGGGTTTAAGAGCATTTATATAATCGACTCTATACGGTTCATTAGGATCAACTATTAATGGACCAAGAATGGCAAGCATGAGTAGGAAAAAGACTATGATGGTTCCAATTGCTACAAGTTTATTTTTGAAAAAGAGTCTTAATGAGTAGGCAATCTCTCTCCTTCTCAACTCCTTAATCTTCACCACATCTTCATTTTTTTCCATATTCCCGCCACCACCATCAGATACTTTCTTCTTTTTATTTATCACGATAGACTGACTCCTTTTCAATACTTGATGCGTGGGTCTAGCCATGCGTATATGATATCAACTATTAAATTGACGAGGACAAATATGATGGCAGACAGAACTACATATGCTAATATCGTATTCGTATCATTGTACACAATCGCCCTATAGCTCAACCAACCCATGCCAGGGAAGGCAAAAACCGATTCCGTCATAATAGCTCCACCCAACATACCTCCAAGCATCAAGCCCGTCGACGTGACGACTGGAGTTATGGCGTTTTTCAGAGCATATTTATATATAATCGTCCTTTGGGGCAGTCCGTAAGCCTTCGCCATGGTAATATAGTCCTGTCGCAAAACTTCTAGCATAGAAGACCTCGTTAACCTCGTCACTACGCCTACGTTAAGGAAAGCCAAAGTGATCGCAGGGAGTATAAGATGGCATATGGCATCGTATGCCATTACGAAGTTTCCTTGAAGCAAGGAATCTAAGATAAGTAATCCCGTTATTTTGAAAACTCTATTGTTAGCCATCAGTATTGGATCATAGCGTCCTGAGCTTGGAAGCGCTGGAAGTCCAAGAACCTTAAACCAGTATGTAAAAATGTATTGGAGACTCAGCCCTAGCCAGAAAACAGGAATCGATATTCCTACTAAGGAAAAGATCCGTGAAAGATGATCAGGCCATCGATTATTCTTGAGGGCACTAAGTATTCCTAAAGGCACTCCTATAACTATGGTTAAAGCCATACTGAAGACCGTTAGCTCTACCGTAGCTGGAAAGAAGGTTCCAATGGCTTCTATCATGTCCATATGAGCAACTTTGGACCAACCCCAATCGAAGGTAAAGAGGTCTCTCAGATAGTAAAAATACTGTTCATAAGGAGGTTTATCGAACCCATGTTTTCTCATAATAGCCGGAATAAGGTTAGGGTTTGTCCTCTCGGTTACGTATGCTGATAAGGGGTCAAGTAGGACTCGGGTGAAGAAAAAGGTGAGAAGGGTAACGCCAAGGATGACAAAAAGAAGTAATAAAAGTCGTCTAACCACGTATTCATGAAGTTTCATTAGGGTACACCATTTTAAGTTTTGAAACTCCAAGAAGTTGTATTTAATGTTTCTTTTTGGAACGAATGCCTTGGAAGCCTGGAAGAGGCTCTACCGGAAGAAGAGCGCCATCCTCGCTGAGTAGCCCTTCTCCATCCTGAAGGAGCTCATGCCGAAAAGGCTTTATGTGAAGGGTTTGGCGAACGTAGCCATATATTCTCCTGGCCTTCACAACCCTCATAACAATAGCATTAGCAGCACTCAAGATAGGAAGACCTAAACTCATAAGGAGAATAGGACTATTCAAATATTAAAGGTGGGAATTATGCCACAGCCTAAGAAAAAAAAAGAAACTTGGGGACTTCTTCGACTTCCCTTTAATAGCGATAGTTGAATCCTAAGAAGTCTATGTCGAAGGTTGGTAAGGGCCCAATAGCCCTGACCCCTTCCTTTATCGACACAACCTTCTTCTCCTGTTCCCAAGAGTTTTGGTCGATCAATTGATACCAATGATCCCTTACTATATAAGCAAAGTCTGCGTTTCCTGCAAGTAGATCAGTTAATCTTGTGTTCGCATCAGGTACATCTCTGATGATCACCCTCTCGACTATTGGATGAATTTCACCCTTTGGCCCTCCCCAATAGTTCGGGTTCTTTCTAAGGATGACCGTACCAGCCTCCCAAGACTCAAGAATATAGGGTCCCGTTCCAGCTTCGGCATGTCTATCCATCCATTCGTTATGTTCGCCTATTGTTATTCCTCCATGGGCCTCAACATAAGATGGCGATACGATGGCACAGACTGTGTAAGCCAGAACATTCGGGAACGGAGCATAAGGTCGCTCAAGATTTATTCTTATAGTATAATCGTCGAGAATCTCTATCGGGTTTTGAGCCCTCCATTCATCGACATCGGCCTGCGTAGCCGTACCTTCCCAGATTTTTCCAAGCAGATCGCCAGCCCCCCTTATCACATCAAGCATCCATGCTGGCCCGTCTGGATCGCCTATTATAATTGCCCTTTCGAGGGAATACTTGACAGCTGTAGCGTTGAAGGGAGTACCATCATGGAAACTTATTCCCTTTCTAAGATAAATCGTATAGCTCATTCCATCCTCACTCACCTCGTAGCCCTCAGCAAGCCAAGGAATAACATGTTCGGAATCGCTTCCATTAAACCAGAAGAGAGTCTCGTAGACATTCATGATAACTTCGCCACCAGCAGTCTCATAATCGACAGCAGGATCTACATAGTCTGGTTCCCCTATGGATTCCATGATCAGAGCATTGGGATTGGCTGCTCCTGGAGCCTTCGAAATAGTGGCGTAATAATACCCGGGAAATGCTGGGTTATAATACCATCCTTGGATCCATTCCCTTTCGAAATGAATACCTTCTGGCTGTGCTGTCCAGAGGAATGGAACGTCTTCATATACTATTTCGCAAATCTGACTTATGACCCTCTGCCTCTCTAGAGGATCTAAGATGGACGATTGCATCTCAACGAGTTGATCGACTTTAGGATTCTTGTAGCCTGTTCGAATGGGGAAGGTTCCCTTCTCGCTATGTAAAAATGGTACTAAATAATCATCTGGATCGATATAGTCTGGGGCCCATCCTAGGAAGAAAATCGGGAGCTCCATGGCTCGAAGTTTCGCAAGATATTGGGGCCAAGCGAGGGAGATAACTTCAACATCTAAGCCAACGTTCAATCCCTTGATGGCGCTCGCTAGAAGTAGACATGCCTTTTCTCTTGCTGCATTCCCCTCGTTATAATAAAGAGTTATCTTTATCGGATGTTCTGGACTGAATCCGTATTCTGTTGCAGCTTGTTGGAGAAGCTCTTTTGCCTTCGTGAGGTTGTAGGTGTAGATAGGAATAGAAGCATTGTAACCGAACATACCCATCGGCACAGGCCCGTTTGGTTGTATGGCTCCTGCTTTCAAAACATCCCTGATATATGCTTGATAATCAAAGGCATAAGTGAAGGCCTTTCTTATCCTAACATCTGCAAATAGCGGTTTTATCGCTCTTACAGTCTTGGAAATCTCACCTGCCGTCAAGGTATGTACACCAGTTGTATTTAGACTGATGGGGAAAACGTAGTCAATGTAAGCACCGGGGTTGAGAGTTACATCTTTCCTAGCGACAACATTTCCATCAACTTTAAATTCTAGAAGATAAGAACCCGACGCTCCTCCTGCATTTCTGAGACTTACAGTTACGTTGAACTTCTCTCCGAGCTTTGCGAACTCGAGTGGAACTACAAGGGCTGAAACCTTTATTTCTGGTCTTGGCCATAGGAAGTAGGTTGCTACTATCGCTACGATCACTACAACAGCTATTACAGCTAAAGATTTTTTCATTTTCCTTCGAATTTTAATTCGCATTTATCAAAATAAATTTTTCGTATGGTATTTCAGTTGCTGTAGTTTTATTCCATCCCTGCCTTTCCTAAGCGAAGAGGTCGCTGAAGGAAGAGATCGCTTCAGCCCATCCTTGTCCAGCAGAGCATGCATGGATGCGATTCTTCCATTCCATTCCATTCCATTCCATTCCATTCCATTCCATTCCATTCGGATCTACGCCAATCATCACGAGGGAAGCCCCTATGCCTTACGAGGCTACTTTACTTTTCGCCACGCCAGTCCCTCTCCTTCCTGGAAGGAACGTAGCTCCCGTCTCTCATCTCATCGGCCACAAGGTTTCCCCTCAGAAGGTCCGCGAGGATGCGCATCAAGCCTATCTCTTCCGTCTTTATGCGGGCTTCGCCAACGCAAGGCTATAAGCCTCTCATCGTCTTCACAGGGTTCGCTATGCTAGGACCGTCCTTACGCCTTCAGCCTCCAAGGCATCGTATCGTAGAGCCTTATCCATTGGTTTCCGGTAGCCTCTAGGACAGCCTTCGCTTAGCCTCCCTAGTCTTCAGAGCCTCGATGAGCCCTTGGATTCCTAG
>JAWCLV010000013.1:0-37684 GCA_038850515.1 Bathyarchaeia archaeon | reverse complement strand
CACATAAAGTGGGCGGAAGATAGGGGCCTAGGAACTGCCGACCTATCGAGGATTCAGGTGAAGGGAGCAAAGATCGAGGACGTGAGGATAAGGGGTTATCCTCTATACAGCCAAAGGGAAGTAATGGTGTAGAAGTATCTGTGATATCGCTAACAATGCGCAAGATTTTCTCATCGCCTCCTCCTTTTTTTATTTTTATCGCACATCACGCAAAGCTCCTTCGAGGCTTGGATAGAGTTAGTTCGTCCTTTTTTAAAAAAAAGGTCGTTCGGCTCTGGGCAATAAGGACAGACCGATAGATAGAAGACCTTGAGCCCATCTTTCCATATCTCCATGAAACCCATGCCATCCTTGCTTTGATGATGCATTGCGTTCTATAGGACGAGGATGAGCTTCCTTAGAGGAAGTCCCTTCACTTGAAGAGCCTCTGAAGTTCTAAAAATACCTCTTATAGGGCTCCGTATTCTTCGTTGGATTATACTATACGTTGTATTTGAGAGCTTCAGGAAGCCCTAAAAAGGCAGTTATTGCCTTTTTGTGCTGAAAAGCAACGGTTGCATTTGATAGCTATGAAGAAAACCTCTACAAGAATCGTCTAATATAAATAGCTTAAATCAAGTTTCTATCTAATAGTTCTTACGAATCTATGGGTCGAGGGGAGAGCTATGTCCCATTTAAGGGAACAAAAGGTTGTGAGGGGAAAAGAAGAACTCCTTAGACAACTAGAAAGCTTCAAACTTGTCCCTAAATTCTCCGCCGGCGTTTGGTACTTCTTCCCCCCAGGGGGAAGGTTCCATGAACGTTACATAGCTTCCGGTAGCATAGAGGATATCCTCTCCAAGGTTTCCCTTCTTTACGATAAGGGCCTTCTCGATGGGAGCTTCAGGCTAGAAGCCCACTATCCCAACGAAGTCAATGAGGAGAACATCGATGCTTACAGGAGTCTCGAGAAGGAGACGGGCATCCGATTGATAACGATAATACCAAATCTATTCTATGATAAAATTTGGGAGTTCGGGTCGCTTTCAAACCCCTATGAAGAAATTCGTAGGAAGGCCATCGATAGAACCATAGGGGCATTAAGGCTGAACAAGGAAGCCGGAACCGAATTTGCAGTCCTATGGCCAGGCATAGATGGCTATGAGAATCCCTTTGCTATGGATTTCTATGGAATGTGGGAGAGGTTTGAGCGGGGCCTTGCTGAAGCTATGGACGAGGTTCCAGGGATTAGGGTAGCCCTTGAGCCAAAGCCCTATGAGCCAAGGGGGAATAACATCTACAGAAACACGGCCAACGGAATATTGGCTGCTAGGAATGTCGAGGCCCTTCTTCAATCACCCTTGAACAGGCGCCTTTTAAGGGATGGGGAAACCCTTGTAGGCCTCAATCCTGAGGTTGGTCATGTCCTTATGGGCCATGAGGAGCTTGCATATGCCTTCGCCTCCATCCTAAGGGAGGGGAGGCTCATGCATACCCATTGGAATAGCCAGCCCCTTGGCAACTATGATCAGGACTTGAATGTAGGAGTCCTAGGAATCGACCAGACTTACGCAGCCCTGTTAACGCTGAAGATGTATGGCTACCGGGGCTACTTTGGGATAGACATAAACCCGGAGAGAATGCCCGTGGAGAGGGCACTGATCCTTAATATAAATGCCCTTAGGGCTGCATGTGCAAGGCTCAACGAGCTCGATTACGGAGAGATCGTGGATGCAATGTTCGATCCAGCGAGGAACAGGGGAATTATTGAAGATATCTTTACGAAGGCCTTAGCGCCCAAAGGTGCCCAACTCTTGGACATAAAGTCGATTTAAAGGATTAGAGAAAATTGCAAAAGAAAAAGGAAAGAAAGAGTTTTTGAGATTATAAACCCAAATGGGGGCGAAAACTATGATCGAAGAATTGGACCATGTAGGAATTAGCGTTAGCAACCTAGCGAAATCCTTGGATTTCTATCAAAACCTTTTTGGTTTAAAGTTTGTCGAGGAGTTTGATGTCCCCCAGTTCAATCTTCATGTTGTATTCCTAAGGGCCGGAAAAGCCATGATCGAGCTCTTAGACTATGGATCCAAGGCGAAGATTCCGCAAGCAATCACATCAGGCTTTTATGGCATTCGCCACCTTACATTCATCGTACAAGACCTTGATAAGGTATGCGAGGAACTAAGAAGGAAGGGAATTAGCTTTACAAGACCTCCAACAACGATTATCCCTGGGAGAATTAGAAATGCCTTCTTAGTAGGTCCGGATGGAGAATCCATAGAACTCATAGAAAGAAGGCCTTAATCCTCCCTCTTTCTTTTCCTTCCGCCCTTCTCTATTTTTCTTTTCCTTTTTTCCTTTTTTCTCCTCGCCCTCTATGACCTTTAATCTTTCGGAGCAGCCACTTCCTTTTTAGCCTTGAGGACCTTTTGAATTCTGAGCCATAGAATATGGGATCCCAACGCTAAGCCAAAACCAAGGAAAACCCTGATGAGGCGGATGAATTGCCAAATCAGGATCGGGTAGACATATCCCATAAAGCCCGTTCCGATGCCATCCACAAGAATCCAGACGCCTATAAAATCCAGAAGATCCACATAGGCATTACCATACTTCTTTAGCCCCTCTAAATCCCTGCCACCTATTATGAATTTGGTCCTTACTCTTCGGGCCTCTAGAAGCAGAATTACACCTAGGAGTATGCGGGCAAATCGTACGAAGGACCAGATCTCCGTAGGTGGATAAACAAGAATAAAGGCTAGAAGACCATCAGCGATTATCCACGCACTTGCGGCAAGGAGCAGGAGGAGATAAACAGACATTGGATGAATTATAGCTAGGACGTATATTTAATTATTTATCCCTAGAAATCCTTCAGGGTGATTAGGGCTAGGCCCAGGATTTCCTTAACCGAAAAATTATGAGAATTACGATTCTCCCTTATAAGCTACTGCATAATAAATTCTAGGATAGATGTTTGACTGCATAATCTTCGACTTTGACGAAACCCTCGTCAGCTTTGGCAGATATATAAACTGGGAAAAGGCGTATAGACGTACTATCGATCTCTGTCTTAGGCGGGGTGTGCCTAAAGAAATCCTTGGCAAATCCAAAGGCAACCCCCTTTCATTTTTAAGTCATATGCGTGAAGAACTCTTTAGGATCCTTCCTAAGGAAGAGGCATCAAAGATTTTGGAAGAAGTTACGAGAATTATGGATATCGAGGAATTCGAGGCTTTGTCTAAGGCTACGGTGGTTCCGGGATGCGAGGAGATCCTTCGTTGGCTAAGAAGCCATAATGTCCGTGTGGGAGTCGTCTCTCCGCACTCGGAGCAAATAACATCGTATCTCTTAAGAAAACTTAAGCTAAAGGGCTTCATCCGAAGCATCGTCGGAAGGAGCCCTAACTTAAGAATAAAGCCCCATCCTGAACAGGTTTTGCTCTGCTTGGAAAGGATGGAATGTCCTAAGGAGAGGACTGCCCTCATAACCGTAGATGAGGATGGAGTAAGGGCTGCAAAGACCTCAGGAATTCATGTCATCGTAGTCCTTTCTGGCTCGACGCATTCTATATCGAATCTTCTCGATGCCAGAACAGACTCTATCGTTGAGGATTTTAAGGCCCTTCTATCCCTCCTTCAGCAACTTTAGCCCAACAAACCTTCGCGTTTCATTAGCATCCTGATAGGCCTTCCCGGCAGTTACGGCTCCTACTTCCTCTAAGCGGAGGGGCTTGAAGGCCCTTCCCTCACCCTTGTAGAACTTCGAGAACCACTCTACCCAAACGAGCCTAGTCGTATGGATGAAGATGACGAGCCCCTCGAGGGCTATTACGGCTAGGGAGCCCAAGAATATGGCTATGGGGTTCCCTCCCGTCGTATTTATGATCATTTGGCTCATGACGCCGTGGACTAAGGATAAAGCCATTATTCGAAGGTACGATATCGTGTTACTTACGGTTGAAATAAGAGCTTCGATGAAGAATATGAGACCATCCAGACCCTCAACGGCCAATTTTCCGATGAGCATAAGCGCCGCCGGAAGGATGAGGCACCAAAGGAAGATGGGGCTCCTCGTCCAAGCTCCAAGGTCGAGCTTATAGGAGAAGACTGAATACATGAGTCCCCCATAAAGCCATAGCCAGCATACGGGTTCGAAAAAGGCTTCACGAAACTCCTTCCGAAGAAGCTTGTTGAGAAGGTTTAGGATTAAGCCCATGGAGATGTGGATAGATCCTATGAAAAGGGAGAGTTTGAACATTTTCGTAGGTTCCTCGAGGGGTCTAAATGGAAAGTGTATCCCGACAGGGTTCGGAATCTCAAACTCCGGCATAGATAAGTGAACATGGTAGCCAAAGAAGTCTGAGAAGAGAATGCCTCCTAAGATACCCGAGATTCCGCACACAAGAAGGAGACTTCCATTATCGAGAACGTAGGAGAGGAGGCCTCCGACCCTTAGTCCAAGTTTGCTTCGAATCACTAGGACGATGAGCCCCACAAGGGCTAGAATGAGCCCGTGGCCAATATCAGCAAACATGAAACCGAAGATCAAGGCGAAGGAAAGGGCTACGAGAGGAGTGGGATCCAATTCCCAATAGGAGGGAATTCCGAAGGAATTCACGAGCCTTTCAAAGGGCTTAAGGAACTCGTTGTGGCTCTGTAGGGTTGGGGGACTCATTTCCTCCGAAGGCTCTTCAAACTTTATCTTACAACGTTGACCCGTAACCTTCATGGCGATTCTTGACGCCTCCTCGGCAGCCAAAGTGGGAACCCAGCCGGCTATGTAGAAGGATTCCCCATCAGATCGGGATGGAAGCTGTGATATTATACTTGGATGAAACCTTCCGAAGCCCTCAAGCGCCCTTATCAGGGCTTCAAAGTCTTCCCTATCTCTTAACCAGATCCTTATCCTATGAAGGCTCACTGGTCTTAGGGAGACCATCGCTTACACGGCCATTCGGAGGCTATCCGAGCATTCTCAAAAAGGGCGTAGGCCCTCTATTTAATACTTTTTCGCCTTTATGGCCGTGAGCTCATGGAGGCATATTACGTTTTCCCATCCTTCGAGGAATCTTCCCAGCCAAAAAGAAAGGTAAAAAAATAAAATATCGATGAGGCTTCCAATTCAATTCGTTGGTCGTTACATCCTGGTTTTAGGAAACCTGATTTTGCTTTTGCTTTTGCTTCCTTCTACTGTAAAAAAGGAAAGCTCCCTTCCATATTAAAGGGCTAAAGAGGAATCCTTTCTTTTGCGTTGGGATCTGCCCACGAGGTTAATATCTCCCCAAAGTAAAGCGTATGATAGCTTCCTTGCGGATAGATGGCTTCGACTATTTTCTCATGCAATCCTTCCCTTTGGATATTGACTTTGTATAGAACCTGGCATTCGTAGTTGATGGGGCATTCGGCTATAATCGGGGCCTTAACGTTTTTTCCCGATAGCGCTTTGAGTCCCTTTTCCTTAAACTTATCGACGTCCTTTCCGGATACGGAGCCGCAGAAATCCGTAATGTCCTCCATACCCTTCGCCGGCACATTTACCGTAAACACTCCCGTTGCCTCTATGAGACCATGGGTATACCTTGATGGTCTCACGGCTACTAGGAAGAAGGGTCGCCTCCAAAGGGTTCCCAAGAGGCCCCATCCGATCGTCATAACATTATAGCGTCCACCCTTATCCGTGGAAGCCAGCAGAAGACCTTCATGGTTGAGGACATGCAGGGTCTCCATTGCATAACTTAAAGCTGGAACGCTTAGCTTCTCCAAGGTCTCATTTCACCTCAGGAAAAAGGCTATGGATAACGAAAGCTTGTGTCCGATGAAAATAACGTTTTCGGTCGTCAAGTAAAAGAAACCTATGATCCGTAAAGGAAGGATCGATTCGGAAGAGAAATCCTCGAGAAATGGCCGAGGGAAATACATCGAAAAACAGACAAATTCAAAATCAAAATATTTCCCTTCGCTTAGCTCTGCCTCGTATCAAGGTTTCTAAGCCCTTTCAAATTCTTTTCCAACATAGTTCTTTTAGAAAGGTTAATTAGACAAAACCTAAAGAAGGTTTCGGAGGTCTTCAATTTGAAGATCATCGATCTCAAGGCTACCATTATCGAAAGAATTCCAATAATCCGTATTGATACGGATGAAGGAATCTATGGCTACGGGGAAGCCCACTGCCCAAAGCATCATGTTTTAGACCTAAAGCCCTTCATTATAGGACAGGATCCGAGGAATGTTGAGAAGGTTATGCTAAGAATCCGCCATCGTGGAGCCTTTAAGCCCTGGGGGGCTGGTGTCAGCGCCATCGAAATGGCCCTATGGGACATAGCCGGGAAGGCAGCTGGGCTACCGGTCCACAGGCTTATAGGGGGGAAGGTTCGGGATAGAGTTCGCGTCTACTGCGATTGTGGCTCTGGGATTCCCTTGGACCCCCAAGATCCCTCTTCCGCCTATAGCCCAGAAGCCTACGCGGAGAAGGCAAGAAGGCGAAGAAGGCTCCCTGAAGGCTTTACAATCCTGAAGTTCGACATAGGATTCCATGGTCGTCAACTTTTAAGCGTTCCTGGGGGAGTCTATGAAGCCCTCGATTCATACCCTGGAAAAGGGCATGTGACGGAACGGGGCCTTAAGGCCGAGATCGAGATAGTGAGGGCACTTAAGGAAGTTCTGGGTGATGAGATAGGTTTGGCTTTGGACTGCGGTCCTGGTCAATCCCTTCCTGCCGCCATAAGCCTAGCAAAGGCTCTTGAGCCCTTCAATCTCCTATGGGCCGAGGATCTCCTCACAGGCGATTACACGCCCTACACGGATTCCGAAGCCTATCGCCTTTTATCCATGAGCACAACGACGCCTATTCTTACAGGGGAGCAGATATACCTTAGGCATGGCTTCAGAAGCCTCATCGACAAGAATGCTGTTGACATAGTAGCCCCCGATATCTGCGATGTAGGAGGTTTGGCCGAGGCCAAATGGATAGCCGAATTTGCGGATCTCTATGGAGTCCTCATAGCCCCCCACAACTTCGGTCTTCCTATAGCCTTCATGGCGAATGTTCACGCGGCCGCGGCTATGCCCATGAATTTCATAGCCTTCGAGCATCATATGGCTGATGTGCCCTGGTGGGAAGATCTAGTGAAGGCTATCGAAAAACCCTTAATCAAGGATGGTTTTGCCAAGGTTCCTGAAACGCCTGGACTAGGGATAGAGCTGGAAGAGAAAGTCGTTAGGAAGCATCTGGCGGAGGGAGAAACCTACTTTGAATAACCTGAAGCTTCGACTGCGGCAAGATTCTTAAAGATGACGAGACACGCTTTTCTAAGGTTTTAGAATCGAAAGTTGGGCTGAATGTAAATTTCTTCCCTCCTTCCTCTATCTTCGATTACTCCTTTTAGAGAAAAGGGCTCCATCCCCAAGCCTTCCAGGGTCTAAGGGTTAAGTGTGGGAAATTCTTGTATGATCTTGAGGGAGGCGTAAAATTTGGGAAACAAGGTCCTGATAACAGCCCTAATAGATGAGGAGCATATGCCTGAGGCCCTAGCCCTCCTCAGAAGTAAGGCTGAGGTTAGACTAAATCCCTACGGAAGAGTCCTTAGGGAAGAGGAGCTCATCGAGGAGCTAAGGGACGTGGATGCCGTCTTCGCTGGTGGAGATCCCTTTACCGCGAAGGTCATAACCTCAACAAGAAACCTTAAGATTATCGCGAGGGATGGCGTAGGCCTCGATCGGGTAGACCTAGAGGCTGCGACGAAGGCGGGGATCGTTGTGACGATCGCACCCACCGTCTGCGAATCTGTCGCGGATCTAGCCTTTGGTTTGATTCTCTGTGTTATGAGGAGAATCCTCATAGCCGATAGGGGTGTTAGGTTCCAAGAATGGAACCTTCGCAGGAAGTTTGTTGGTAGGGATGTGCATGGGGCTACCTTAGGCATTATAGGACTTGGAAGGGTAGGATCTGGTGTTGCCAAGAGGGCTAGTGGCTTTAAGATGCGCATTTTGGGCTACGATCCCTATGTAAAGCCCGAAAGGATGAGGGAACTTGGCGTGGAGCCCTCGGATCTCGATACCCTTTTAAGGGAATCCGACGTCGTGACGATCCATACGCCCCTTACGGAGGAGACGAGGGGCTTAATAGGAGCTAGGGAAATAGGATTAATGAAGGACGGTAGCTATTTGATAAACACAGCAAGGGGTGCCATCGTAGACGAAAAAGCCCTTTATGAAGCTCTGAGAACTGGAAAGCTCGCAGGGGCGGGCCTCGACGTACTTACCGTAGAGCCTCCAAATCCTGAAAATCCGCTTCTTAAGCTCGAGAACGTCGTCCTTACACCTCACATAGGCAACGATACAGTGGAGGCCTTCAGAAGGCTATCCCTTCAGGTGGCCGAGGATATTATAAGGGTTCTAGATGGGAAGCCCCCTCTAAACCCCGTGAATCCAGAAGCCCTAGTGAGGCGAAAATTATAGCCTCTAAGCCCCTTCCATTTCTAGGTTTTCTTAGCTATTCTTTGGCATTTCCTCGCTTATTTCAGCTTAGCCAAGTCAAGACAAGGTTAGGCTGAGCTAGCTTCCATTAAACTTAAGAGTCTTATAGGTACCTAGATTCAATTTGGGATTTACTATGGAAGGAAAAGTCGCCACAGGTTTTGCGAATAAGAATAAGAAAGGCACAGTTTTCTATGCGGATCATACTTGGCCAGAGTTGAGGGAGGCTGCAAAAAGGGGGGTTGTCATTCTCCTTCCCGTAGGCTCCACAGAGCAGCATGGTCCGCACCTTCCCTTAAAGGTTGATTGGCTCTGCGCATCGGAGGTCTGCCGAAGGGCAGCCGAAATTTTGGATGGAGATGCCCTTGTCATGCCGACGGTCTATTATGGCTTCCAAGAGCATACGATGGACTTTCCAGGGACGATCTCCATCAGGGATGAGCACTTCATCAATTATGTCTATGACATCTGCAGGAGCTTAGCCCATCATGGCTTCAAAAAGCTCATCATCGTAAACGGCCATGGAAGTAACATACCGAATCTAGACCTCGTTATGCGAAGGGTGAACAACTACCATCCTGATACGATGTGTGCCCTCGTGAGCTGGTGGGACCTTGTCTTTCGAGTTGGAGACCATCGGGAAGCCATGGCAAAGCTCAGGGAATCCGAGTTTCCGGGAGGCATGAGCCATGCATGCGAGCTCGAGACCTCGGTTCTCCTCTATCTTGAACCCTCCCTCGTCCAGATGGATAAAGCTGTAAAGGAAGTTCCTCCTAAGACTTCAGAGTTCACATGGGGGGATCTCATGGTAGGCGCTTGGCATTCCCCTGTCCACACCGTCGACCTTACTAGCAGGGCTACAAGGACGGGAATTAGCGGAGACCCAACGGTTGCTAAGGCTGAGAAGGGAAGGGCATGGCTGGAAACTGCTGCTGAAAACCTCGCAAAGTTTATTATCGAGTGGAAGGGGCGTCCTATAAAGCCTAGGGTAGACCATCACTGAATCGAATCGACTTGGACGAAGCGAACCCATTAAGGCTTAAGAAGGCTTAGCGGGTTGGATTTAACTCCTATTTTTACGGCTTTCAGTTTAATCCTCTTGGCAGAGCTTGGTGACAAAACCCAAATGGCAACGATAGCCCTTTCCCTAAGATCCTCGCCAAGGCATGTCTTCCTTGGGAGTATGCTTGCTTTTTTCGTCGTGGATGGTATGAGCGCCCTTCTTGGAGGGACTCTTCTCTCCTTCCTCCCATCGGAGCTTGTCAGCCTTTGCTCTGGTATCGTCTTCATAGCCATCGGGATCCTATCGATCCTTCGGAAAGATGGCGATGTTAAGTTCGAGAAGGGAGAAGTGAGTTTCCTGAAAGCCTTTTCCCTAATAACCCTCATGGAACTTGGCGATAAAACCCAGCTTGCTTCGATCATTCTAGCCGTTGAGCTGGGCCCCCATCCTCGTCCTCATAGGAGTTATGCTTGCCTTCTCCATCGTCACAGCTACAGGGATAGTATTCGGCACAAAGCTTCTGAGGCGCATTCCAGAGGCTTACATAAAAATCGGGGCCTCCGCATTCTTCATAATTTTCGGAGCCTTCTTCGTTTTTCATGCAATAACTTAACGAAAAAAGAAATAGAAACAAGGGGATTTAACTCCTTATTTAATTAGTTTCACAAAATGAATAGTTTAATATCGTTAAAACCGTTTACACTAGCCATCTTACATCTGTAGTTAGAGCATAAAATACCCTTTAAAAAATCTATAAAGATTTTCCTTTAATTTCTTCCGTATCCTTACACTCCAGAAGGGGAACAGAAATTTTAAAGGGAACGGGAGGGAAAATTGAGTCCATGACTGAAGCCTTAAGGGGCCTTCTTCGTAGATTAAAGCCCAAATCCCTAGGGATAAAAGGACTCCCGAAAAAGTCTTCCGTGGTCCCCCTCATATGCGTCTCCCTCATAGTCATTCTAGCCTTTTTCATAAGGATCCAGCCAATAAAATGGGGCATCTATCTATACGAATTCGACCCATATCTCCAGTATAAGGTCACAAAATACATTCTTGAAAATGGCTTTCAAGCCTGGTTCGATTGGCACGACTACAAATCTTGGTATCCAGAGGGAAGGAATATGGCAGCCTCCACGTATCCTGGCCTTCCTTTGGCAGGGGCCTTCTTCTACAGCGTCGCCAGTTTCTTGGGAATTCGCCTTCCTTTGCTCCAGTTCCTCACCTTCCTACCTCCCTTTCTAGCAGCCATAGCCTCCCTAGCCATGTATTTCCTTGGAAAGGACTATGGAGGAAAGGGAGTAGGGCTCTTCTCAGCCTTTTTCATGGCCGTAGGGCCATCCTACGTGGCTAGGACTTTCCTAGGCTGGTATGATGATGAAAGTGTCGGCATCCTTGCCCTAGTTCTTATGTCCCTCTTCTACCTACGCTCCTTGGAGGATGAGAAGCCCCTGAAGGAATCCTTGATCTATGCGGTCCTATCGGGGCTTTCCCTCTGTTATCTTTGCATCTCTTGGGGAGCCTTTCGTTATGCTTTGGGACTACTAGCCTTGTCTAGTTTCATCCTTTTCCTTCTCCGGTTCTCGAGGAAACTTATGGTTTCGTATGGCATCACCATAGGACTGGGAGTCCTTGGCATCCTCTCGATACCAAGGGGAGGCCTTTCCTTCGCCTCTGAGATCACCTTTCTGGCATCGGTTGGACTATTCTTCCTATTCCTAGCTAGGGATTTGATAGGACGCCTTGAAAGTCCTAAGCCGAGGCTCCTAGCTTGGGCATTCCTAGCCTTAACCCTTTCCATCGGAGCCTATGGGCTATGGCATATGGGCTATCTAAACCTGCCAGGGGGAAAGTTTATGGCTGTGATATTCCCCCCTACTAGGACCCCAATCATCGAATCCGTGGGGGAGCATCAACCTGCCACATGGGCGAGTTTCTTCAACTCCTTCGGTCTACTAACCCTCCTAGCTCCTCTATACTTCATCTTCGTCCTTTGGAAGCCTGACATCCGAAACCTATACTTGGCTACTTTCCTTGCAACATCAATCTACTTCGCATCGACCTTCGTGAGGCTAGAAATCATCCTTGCGCCAGCTTTGTATTTGGCTGGAGCCTATGTTTTGATGGAGCTTCTCAAGCCCCTCGTTGAAAACCTTCGTCCGAGAGGCGTCTTGGCAGGAAGGAGTCGCTTCTTCGTTGAGGCAAGGTTTGGGAAGGAAGTAAGCGCAGCCTTACTCATCATCTTCATGATCCTCCTCCTCTTTCCTGGCAACCTCTTCGTGAGTATGGGCGTATTGATGGCTCAAACCCCCGCAACGATCGCCTCTTCGAGCATTCCAGTAAGGGCCCAGTTGAACGATTGGATCCAGACGCTAGCTTGGATCCGGGACAACCTTCCTGAGGATGCTGTCGTGGCTTCTTGGTGGGACTACGGCTACTGGCTTACGATCCTAGGGAACAAAACGACCCTCACCGATAATGCGACCATCGATACGGTAAAGATAGCCAAAATAGCAAAGATGTTCCTTGCCCCGGAAGAGGAGGCTGTAGCCATCCTTAAGGAGTATAATGTAAGCTATGTGGTCGTATTCGTGGACTTCTGGGCCAAGTACCCTTCCTATGGGCTTTACGTTGCCGGGGGTTACGGGGAGGAGAATAAATACTATCGTATGGTTCAGATAGCCAACCAAGTTTTTGGAGGCTATAACATAAGCGATTATTGGGAAAGTGGCTTTACTTCAAAGTTCGAGAATACGACCCTTGGAAAGATGATTCCATACAAGCGCTATCCCGGCTATACTGATCCGGATACGGGAGCTCCCCTCTATATGTATACGGAGTTTCTTGACTCCGAATACTTCAGTTTGGCATACGCATCCCCATCCTTGCGGAAGGGAGGGAGCGCGACCGGATGGTCCGGAGGCATAGCCATCTATAAGGTCCACTACAAACAAGCCTTGAAATAAGTCCATCCAACGCTAATTCAACCAACGCTACTTCAGCTTAGGTTCCCCTATTCCTTAGTCAGCTCTATCTTCTCGGCAGCGCCTTGTTTGATAAGGAGATCAGCGTTTTCCATAGGAAGGAGGGCCACATCCTCAGGCTTGAAGGGACCATAAGGTTTCATGTCCGCACCTATGATGGCTGGGGTTTCTTTGAGGAATCGAAGGAGGACCTTTCCTGACTCAAATCGTAAGGATTCTAGCGCAAGCCTAGGCTTCCTTCCTTCAGAAACATCTTCCATCATAGTGCGCATCGATTCCGTCAATTCCATACCCTTCGCGATTAGGGCCTCCTCCTCCAGGGTTAATCCTTCCTTGGGAGGGCCCATCCCTAAGCATAGGGCATCCATGATCTTCCGAAGCCTGATTTCCACAAGTTCCCTAAGGAGCCTTCTAAGCTGGCTCAGTTCTAGGGCTAGAAGACGCCCACGAAGGCTCGATTCTTCGACGATCCTGCGCTCCTCTAGGAGCCTTCCTATGAATTCACTAAGGTCTAAGTAGAAGGATTTGGGAAGGGGCTGGAGCTCCATGCTTTCATTCTCCTTCTTTAAGGCTTCTATGAGCACATCGTACAAACCTATCGCCATCCTTCCTTCCAAGGGCTTAGGGTATGTCTCCCAACCCCTTGCATACGAGGAGAAGGGCTGCAGCCCTTGGAAGCTCCGTTACGGTATCCTTAAAGGGACCGAAGGTTTCATCTCCTAGCCTGAAATGGCTTGACTCTCTGACATAGACCCTTACGGGCCCCCCTTGGAATGCTACTGAAGCCTTCAAGGGATCGAAGCCCTCCAGCTCAGCCCCCTCTACGGAAGCCTTCATTAGGCCTGTTTTTCCATGGAGGGATCCTGGCAACCTAATCAATCTATGGATATCCGTCGTGACGACAGAATCGATGCGAGCAACCTGACGGTCGATAGAATATCTTAAGAGCTTCTCCCAAGCCTTAGATCCCAGTCCCCTCACTGCGCTTGATGGACCCCTTTCCCATAGAACCTTCAGGATCCAATCCCTGTTCCTGATGATTTCCTCTGAGACCACCTTTTTTATTCCTATCTCCTCGAGGGAGTCGACGGTCGCCGTAGAGAGGAAATCGTAAAGACCTTGGAGGATCCTTCGATGCCAGCCCCCCTCCCGCCTATGCCCGTCAAAGGGATTTTCGAAGGCTACGGCATCCTTAAACCCATAAAAAGCGAGGTCGAGACCAAGACCCATGGCATAATCGACGATTTCCTTCCGAGCCATCTGATCCAATTCCCTAAGGACTTCGCTTTCTACATGGATGTGGTATCCTCTATGGCCTGAGAAGTAGACTTGAACTTCCCCTGGACTTAAGCCAAAGTCCTGGAGAAGGATGTCCATAAGCTTCAGGGCTTCAAGCTTTGCGGCTTCTAGACATTCCTCGCAAAACCATTGTTCTTCCTTGATTTTCTGGGAGCCACATTGAGGGCATCGATCCGGGGAAGCACCCCGGCCTTCCTTTTGACAGTTGAGACATTTCCATCGGTCGTGGATGGCCTTGCACTTTGTCGGGATATGGTCGGCATCCACGTCGAAAATCAAGTCTGCGCCTAACCATCCCTTTTCCTCCATCTCCAATGTCGGGCTTTCGTAATAGGCGGCCGAGTAGTAGCAATCCGAGGGGACAGTGGCTTGGATGAACCTTAGGAGTTCTTCCTGGCTTTTGAAGCTCCTATGCCTTACCATCAAACGCTCTCCAAAGGTCTGGAAGCCAAACTCCCTCTTGGAAATATCAGAGGGGGCTCTAATCGCGTTCTTAGATGCCCTATAGTAATCCAAGAAGCTCTCCTTTACGAAGGCGAGGGTTTTTAGAGTGGAAAAGTCTCCTTTTTCCCTCAAGCCCAAGCCTTTCGGCTCCTTATCCCTAACAATGAATATCATGGTCCCCATAAAAGGTTAAAGGGATCCTCCGGGCTTAGGGCTTTAAGGAGGAAATTCGTGAGCCTTCGGATGCCCGTAGCTCCGAGTATCGTTCCTATGGGATCGGTGCTGAGAACTTAGGTATTACTTTCCCTGCTTGGCCATGGATGCTAAGGTCTTAAATTCACAGCACCAACGGATCAAAGATAATTTTTAAAAGCCTTAACCCATTTCATGCTAAGGTTTAATCCTTGAAGGTAAAGAATCCCACAAGGGGTCCTATAAGGGAAGTAAAACCAGAGATACGGGTTATGGGCTTATGGTCGGTAATTGTCCGAAGGGGCTATACAGATTTCATCGGCGTAGTCTATCGAGGAGGCCTCTGGTTGGATGGTGTCCTGAGAAGGAGAATAAAGAATGGCGATCGAGAAGCCCTCACGAAACTTGCGAAGGCCATCAGGGCATCTCCCCACTTCGGCCAGCTTAGGGTTATCATAACCCAAGATTCCCCGGAGATGAGGATGACTGTATTAAAAGCGGAAAGGCTAAATGAGTTGACGGGTTTGCCTGTAATCGTCCTTTCGGAAGATGCCAAGCTCTTTCGAGCCTACGGATTAGACGATTCGACGGCATACAAGATCCTTCAAAGGATACAAGGATCTGAGGACATCCCGGATGCCCTCAGGGTTGCTAAGCTTTTTTCCAAAGCTTTGGCAAACCGATCCAAGGGTTAGATTTCAAGGCGATCTTAGGCTTCTAAGGTTGAGGAAACGAAAGAATGGAACAGCGAAGGAAAAAGAAAAAATTATAGCCCAAACTTTGCTTAGGTAGGTTTTCTTTGCTTCGCGGAAGCAAAGAAAACAAATATTCACAAACCCAGCCAACAAGGCTTATAAGATTTTAGTAAATTAATCTATTTTAAGAGGGATTCCAATTTTTAATTTAAAAACGATAAATTTTTAAGGCTGTGTAATTTTCTACATTGTTCTGTTAGAAACTAAACTTGGTGCCTTCCTTGGTCAAGCTGGATACGAAGCAGATTGCGATGCTATCGGTCTTCGCGGCCCTTTGTGCCGTTATTTCCAGGTTACCTGGCATTCCAATTTATGGAGGAGCCGGAAAAATTGAGTTGACTACGGTTCTTTTTCCCATCGCAGGGCTCATCATGGGCCCTTGGCTAGGTGCCTTGGCAGTCCTCATCGGAAACTTTGTCACCTGGATCATACCTACCTCGACCATCATGGGCTTACTCCTCATTCCTGCTGGGGCCTTTTCAGCCTTCATTGCAGGCTCCCTCGGAACAAAGAATCCCCTGACGGACTGGAGGATGGCGGCCATCATTTTGGCTTTACTCATATCCTCATGGTACATAACGCCTGTAGGATTGGAGGCTCCTCTTTACCCTCTTCCCCATCTTGTAGCCTTAGCTTTAATATTGACATTCAGGACTAAGATCTTCGACTTCCTTGGAAGTCCCTCGAGGAAAAAGGCAACCCTCGGAACAGCCTTATGCTCCTACGCTGGTACTATGACAGAACAATTGGTGGGAAGCCTCATTTTCATAGGTGCCATTGGATTGGTGGTTCCCTTAAAAGCCGTCAGGGATGCCATCAACTCCATTGGCATCTTGTCCGTCAAGCTTGGAGTGCCCACATCTATCCAAACCTACATAAACAGTGTTTCGGAGCTCTTAGGGATTCCTAAGGAATCCGCTCCGAGTACCTTGGGTACCCTCTTCATGCTCATGATACCAATCACCTTAACGGAGAGACTTCTCATCACAGCCGTGGCTACATCCATAGGTGTCGCAACCCTTCGAATCCTTGGCAAAAGTCGATTCGCCCTCCCGATTATGAAGGGAGGGGATCGCCCTAAGGGGTAGAGGCTAAAGAAGGCTAGAAATCCCCTCGCAAGGCGATTAGGCTAAAAATGAAAGGTTTCAAAGATAATCAACAAATATTGTAAAGGTAGGATTAGCCGGACTTAAAGCATAGGAAGGGAGGCCGAGTTGAGCCTTTGGCCCTATATTTTGCCCTTGCCTAGGAACCGGGACGAGCAAAGGAAGCTTTTCCTTACGATCTTTGGCTCCCATACGGCTATAGATATCCTTCAGAACCTTTCAACAGAAGAAAAAGCATATCAGAAGGATCTAATTAAGAAACTGGGGCATTCTAACAAGACGATTATCGAGAAGCTAAAGACCTTCGTTTCCTTAGGAATCCTAGAGGAAGCCATGGAAAAGTCCGTTGAAAAGGGAAAAATCGTTTGGTTGAAATGCTACAAGCCCACGAACCTCGGGAGATGGATTATCCTCCTCCTGACGCCTCAGGAGGGCGTAGATGCAAAGGTCGTGGAAAGGACCCTAAAGGAGCTTTTCGAACTCTATGTGAAGAATGCCTTGAAGCTTTGTAGAAGCTTTGGTTTAAATCCCGAAATCCTAAGGCATATTTTTGAGACGGAAATGGGTTACCAGGCGATATCCAAGTCTTAGTTAGCGATGGTAAGAGGCATGGATTGATGAGCATGGAGGGCTTGAGTAAAGGGCGATCGAAGGTCATCTACTTCTATTCCAAGTCTCCTATAGGATGGATCTATATTGCCTCCACAGAATCGGGAATCTGCGCGGCTTCCCTTAATCTTACGAGGGAAGACTTCCTTAAGAAAATAGAAGAAGCCTCCGGTAGAAAGCCCATATACGACCCTGAAGCCTTCAGGTCACTAGCTGAGAAGCTGGAAAGTTACTTCAGAGGCGAAAGGGTCGAATTCGATGTAAGTTTCGATTTTCTTTGGGGTACTGAATTCCAAAAAAGGGTATGGATGATTCTTTCTAAGATTCCCTATGGGAGTCTAACGACTTATGGGCAGATAGCATCTAAGGTTGGAAGGTCTAAGGCATACAGGGCTGTTGGAAATGCTGTTGGAAGGAATCCCGTTTTTCTAATAATACCGTGTCATAGGGTGATTAGATCGGACAGAACCCTCGGCGAGTTCAGTTATGGAAAAGATACTAAGATGAAACTTCTGCAAATCGAAGGCTCCTTAAGCCTCCTAAGGCTTGATTCCTTTAGGCATCTTTAGCCCCTCGATAAAGGGCGGTTTGGTGAGCTTAAGCCCTCAACCTCCATGACTAAACATGGAAAAGTAATACCTAGATTCATAGCACCAAAGGGCACTAAAAAAATATTTAAAGAGGGTCCTTTTCCTATTAATTTGGGCGGAGGGTCGGCGGGGGTTGAGCCCTTCATGGGCTCCTCCTGAGCCAAGCATGGTCCAAGGCGCAGCGCTGAGGCCGCTGTGGCGTAGGCCTTCGTGGGTTCAAATCCCACCCCCCGCACCAAACAAAAGGAATTCTTGGTATAGAACATTAATCTGGCGAAGATTCCGAGTTACTCAACGAATCATGAATTTTTTATGGAAAGGAAAAGATGTAAATTCACTGCGATAGTGAAATTTCGTTTAGAAGCTAAAATCTATTTTTTATGAATCTATTTGTCCTTTTTCTTAACAATCTTATAGTAATAAAAAAGCGAAACCATATTCTATAATGCTATTGAGAGAATACCTATTCCAAAAATAGCAAGTAGAGCGATGATCCCTATGAAGATTATTACTGCAAAGATAACTATTATGAAGGCTTTTATCCATCCACAGTCGAAGAAGTGTTTAATAAGAGCCAACCAAAGTATAAAGATTATTGCTGCAGCTACTATGCCGTGAAGGAAGTAATTAACTATAGCTCCTAAGACAACACCTGAAATTACAATCCAAATAGCATCTGTAAATTTTGCCTTATCTTTCCCTACTAGAAGTCTACCCGAGATCCAAAGCATTGGTGCAAGGACTATGATATTTACGAATATCTGTATCAAAATTGGAGTTAAATCCATTCTTTACAACTCCTTTTTTTGGGAACCATGTATATCTTGTTATGTCAGTAATTTAAACCTTTCGTTAATAATTCCGCACCCTCATTAATAAATAAAACCCTTTCAATATCTAAGGAGAATTTTTTCTTTCGTCCCTACGCTCTTAAAGATTATAAGAATTTCTAGCTAAATGCACCTTTAGAGGATGCCGTATCTCTCTCAAAATAAACATCCTCCTAAAAATTCTAGCCATTAGCCACTCAATTCAATTAAATTAAATTAAATTAAATTAAATCCCCTACCGCTAAGAAAGCCTCATTTCTACGCAAATAGATTTTGCTAGAAATTCTGAAGGAAAGAGACTTGAAGAGGGAAGGGAAACGCTACTTACCAGGCTTCCATACAAACTTATTCAATTAGCCTTGCATGATAGGTTTTTTAGGACCCATAGCTTCCAATGGTGTCGAGCTATGAAAACAAAGCCCCAGGGGCTTCTCAGAAGGCTTTTCCGCTATGTGTTGGCATACAAGCCGCACCTCCTCGTATTAGCCACCATCGTAGTAATCGCAAGTCTCGTCGAACTCATAACTCCCCTCCTTGCAAGGGATGTAATAAACAACGTTGTGAGTGGGGTGGCGACAAACCTTTGGCTTTACGCCTTAGCCTTGGTTGGCTTGATGATCCTCGGAGGAATCCTCTCCTTCGTTAGGAGTTATCTCTCGGAGCTTATGGCCCAAAGGATCGTTTATAAAATGAGGATCGACCTTTACAGGCATCTCCAAGATCTATCCTACAGTTTCTATGATAAGACGGATGTAGGTCAAATAATAACCCGCGTTACGAGCGATATGGATAGTATAGGGAGATTCCTTAGCCTAGACCTCATGACGATCATGGGCTCCAGCGTTACCTTAGCCCTGGCCATCTTCATCCTCATAAACCTGAACTTGAAGCTTACACTTGTTACAGCCTTGACGATCATGCCCATCGTATCCGTAGTCTCCCTTTCCTTCAACAAGTTCGTAAGGCCCATATTCGAGCGTAACTGGGTCGAGGTCAGCGCCTTGAACACCATCGTCCAAGAAACCATTTCTGGCTTTAGGATAGTCAAAGCCCTTGGAGCGGAGGAGGATCTCTTCAGGAAGTTCGATGAAAGGAGCGGGAGGGTCTTCAAACTCGGGCTGAGGTCTACGAAGCTCATGGCAACAACTTGGTCGACGATGGGCCTCGTAATGGGCTTAACCACAGCCCTTATCTACTGGTATGGAGGCTCGGAAATCTTCGGAGGCACCCTCATGATTGGCGACCTCTTAGCCTTTACCATGTATAGCTCCATGCTCATCTGGCCAGTCCTTTCCTTTGGCATGGTCCTTGTCGGGTACCAGAATGCCATGGTCTCGGCCAGAAGAACCTTCGAGGTCCTCGATGCGGAGCCAGAAGTCAAGGAGAAGCCCGGCGCCTTGGAACTTCCGCCCATCGAAGGACGTTTAGCCTTTGAAGACGTTTACTTTGGCTACGATCCTCAAAAGCCAGTCCTTAAAGGCGTAAGCTTCGAGGTAAAGCCTGGGGAGAAGGTCGCCCTTGTAGGTGCCACGGGGTCCGGTAAGAGCACCCTCATAAAGCTCATCCCCCGCTTCTACGACCCCCAAAAAGGAAGGATAACCATTGATGGATACGACCTTAGGGATCTGAAGATAGATTCTTTGCGGCGGCAGATAGGAATTGTCCATCAAGACATATTCCTCTTCCCTACCACCATAAGGGAGAATATAGCCTATGGAAGAAGCAACGCTTCCATGGAAGAGGTCGAAAGGGCCGCCAAGATCGCGAGGATCCACGACTTCATAGCTTCCCTTCCCTCGGGCTACGAAACGCCTGTTGGAGAAAGGGGCGTAACATTATCGGGAGGTCAGAGGCAGCGTATCGCTATTGCCAGGGCCCTCATCATCGATCCGAGAATCCTCATCCTAGATGACTCTACTTCAAGCGTAGACTCTGAAACCGAATGGGAGATTTATGGAGCCCTCAAGGAGCTTGTGAAGGATAGGACCGTCTTTATCATTACCCAGAGGCTCTCAACCCTTAGGTTAGCCGATAGGATAATAGTTCTCGAGGACGGGAGGGTAGTAGAGTCTGGAACCCATGAGGAGCTCATTTCCAAGGAAGGCGTTTACTCAAGGCTCTATCGGTCCCAGTACTTGGGTCCTGCGGGATTAGAATCACTATCTCAATATCACCAAAATCAACCACCTCCATTACCTTCACAATCAGAACCGAGATCTGAATCGAACTCCAAGGAGCGTAGGGAGGAGTAGATAAATGGGCTGGTACTTCAGGCATTATGCGGAAAGGGAGCAGGAGAAGCCCGTCGAAGTAGCAACTCCCGTTTTGCTCAGGTGGCTTCTGGGACTCCTTAAGCCCATGAAGGGAAGGCTCATCCTCCTGCTTGTTCTAACCCTAGCCTCCCTCGGAGTTCAGATGGCAACTCCCTACTTGGGTAAGCTCATCCTAGACGAAGGCATCATGAAGGCAAACCTGGAGGCTCTAGCCTTCTTCGTCTTCCTCCTTATCCTGGCCTCCGCCCTTAGTTGGGCCTTGAATGTGAGCCGACGTTACCTGACAGGGCTTCTAAACCATAAACTTCTTTATGAAATGAGAACCCGCGTCTTCAAGCATATGGGCAATATGGATGTTCAAAGCATTCTCAATAAGCCTACGGGTAGGATGGTCTCCCTTGTCACGAACGATATATCCGCCATAGGGGATGTCTTCACCTCAGGTTCCATAGAAATGCTCGTGAACACCCTCACCATTATCGGAGCCTTCTCCGTGATGCTCAATATAAGTCCTCACCTCACGCTGGCTGTCCTTGGGATTGTCCCGGTAATGGCTGTGCTAGCCCTTTTCTTCGCCCGAAAGACCAGGGAAGCCTTCAGGGAGATGAGGTCTAAGATAGGCCAACTCACGAGTAATGTGGAGCAGAGTGTCTCAGGAGCCAAGGTTTCCCAAGCCTTTACGGAGCGTAGGGGCCTAGACCTCAGGTCCTTCGAAAGGGTAAGCGGAGAAACCATGAGGGCGAGGATTAAGGCGACCATCATGTTCGCCGCCATTAACCCCTCCCTAAATATCGTAAGGGCCATTTCCTACGCTATTCTTATAGGCTATGGTGGAACCCTCATAGCCTCTGGGCAGCTCACGATAGGAAGTCTCATAGCCTTCTACGGTTATACGGACATGTTCTTCAGCCCCATCATCATGGTAACCACTTTTTACAACACCCTCCAATCAGCCCTAGCGGCTGCCGAAAGGGTTTATGGCTTCCTTAGGGAAAAGCCAAAGATAATGGATGGGGAAAGAGCCGAGGACATAACGATAACCGAGGGGGAGATAACCCTTGAGCATGTAAGCTTTGGCTACGATGGGAACGAGGTCTTTAAGGACTTGAACCTTCACATAAGACCAAAGGAGATTCTTGCCATCGTAGGACCAACGGGTGCGGGCAAAACGACCTTCGCGAACCTCATTCAAAGACTCTATGATCCCAAGGAGGGAAGGATCCTTATCGATGGAAGGGACCTGAGGGATTTCACTCTAAGGTCCCTGAGAAACCAGATATCCTTGGTACCCCAAGAACCCATTCTTTTCAACGATACGGTCCTAGAGAACATAAGGCTCGGAAGCCCAGGGGCGAAGGACGAAGATGTGGAAGCGATTGTGAAGGCTTTGGGCTTGGAAAGGCTTATGGAGGGACTTCCACAAGGCTTAAAGACCCTTGTAAGCCCTGGAGGGGGCAACCTATCCGTTGGGCAAAGGCAACTCATCAGCTTCGCTAGGGCAATGCTCAAGGATCCAAAGGTCCTTATCTTGGATGAGGCTACCAGTAGCCTCGATTCTTTTACTGAAGCCATGATCCAAGAAGCCCTAAAGAGACTTATGGAGGGACGTACTTGCATCGTCATCGCCCATCGCCTATCGACCGTCAAGTTCGCCGATAGGATCGTCGTCTTGGATAATGGAAGGATAGTTGAAGAGGGTAGGCATGAAGAGCTCCTTAGGAACGGCGGACTTTACGCTAGGCTATACGAAACCCAGATGGGAGTCCCATCCCTATCGACATCGACATCGCTTTTAACCATGGGAAAGCCCTCTTAAAGTAAATACTAGGTTTTTCGTTTTTTCACTATCCTATCCTCTTCCAATTCCAATTTTTCCTTTCTTTTCCATTTTTGCTAGATATGCCCTTATCGTTGAGGCTCCATAGTGAGGTCTAGAAGAACCTTGGGCAAAAAGGGCGCACATCCTTTCGTTCAACTCCTCGACGGAGTATGGAGGCATCCTTTCGGCTATGAGGTCCTTAAGGGCCTCCTCATACCTCTCGGCTTGTCTAATGCTTTCCAGAATA
This sequence comes from Bathyarchaeia archaeon, assembly GCA_038850515.1. Classification (GTDB taxonomy): domain Archaea; phylum Thermoproteota; class CALKCG01; order B24; family JAGTQN01; genus JAGTQN01. The sequence continues at coordinate 15,077 of JAWCLV010000013.1, read as the reverse complement.
AAGCCCCTAGCTTCCTCGCCTTTCAATACCGCCTTACCCATAGGCCTGTACCTATGGGCGGCGATGAGGGTTTCTATTGGAAGCTCGCTTAATCTTTCCATCGATCGAAGATAGGCATCCCAGTCCGTATAGATGGCAATCCCTTGGATGATAGTTCCGTTTCCTTGGACGGAGTCTCCCGTGAACAAGAGCCTCAAACTCGGCTCATATAGGCATATGGAGCCCTCCGAGTGCCCTGGAGTATGAAGGACTTGGAGCTCAAGTTTTCCAGCCTTTAGCCTTTCACCATCCCTTAGGATCATGTCGACGCCATTCCCTAGGCGCCTTTTTGTAGCCTCGTGGGCTGCAACCTTTGCCTTGGAGACTTCCCTAAGTTCTGGAAGCCCTTCGAAGTGATCGCCGTGCTCGTGGGTGATAATGGCAAGATCGATTTCCTCAGGATGCCTTCCCAATGCCTTCAGATATGGAAAGATGAAGCCCTTGAGGGATCCCTTGGTTCCCGCGTCCACTAAAGCTATCCTTCCTTCCCCAAATATGATGCCAACGCCTGTGAAGTCCTCGTAGAGCGGACATTCCACATAATGGACGTATTCGAGAACTCGCAATTGGACTCGTCACTTCCCTACCTTTTCCTATTTACCTTCATTCTTTAAGACTATAATCAAAATTTTCGGTTTCATCAGGTTTCTACAGAACTCTGCCCTCTTACATTATTTCTCTTCTCTTCTTTTTCTCTCCACCCTTTTTCCATTCAGTTCAGTTCCTTCAAATTTGCTTACTCCCTTTTGCCTCACACCCAAGAATTGTATTTAAGACGTGAAGTCTAGTCTCTAATTCAGTAGCCTAGAATAGAAAATTCAACTTCAAAGCCTCAATCTTTAACCTCTATAAATGCAAGGCAAAAAATAGATAGGGTTATGAGCATGGCTGAAGCGCAAAAGGGTGCCATGGCTCCATAAACCTGCCAAAGGGCACCCCCAAGGGCGGGTCCGATGGTGAAGCCCAGCCTTACGCCCGTCTGCCTTATCCCTGTTGCTAGTCCCCATTTGGACCTATCGACCAGATCCATGAGCATGGCTACGGAAGCTGGCCATGTCATGCTATAGGCGGCATAGAGGCCCACATAGGCTATAGAAAAGAATTCGTAGCTTCGGGATACGGCACAAAGGATGTAAAGCGGAGGAATGATTGCGAGGCAAAGGACCATAACCTTCTTTAAGCCTAACTTCGAGCCGGCCCAACCTCCCAAAAGCTGACTTCCGAAGAGGGAAGCCCCCACGGTAGAAAGAAAGAGGCCAACTTGAAGCTTGTCAAGGTTGAAGACCTCAGTTATGTAAATGGATAGAAGCGAATGGGTCGTCCCTATCCCTGCCGAGAGAAAAAGCTGGTAGAGGGTGAGGAGAAGAAGGGTACGAAGGGCTTGGGAGGAGATGCCGAAGCCCGTTTCCTTAATAGCCGGGGCTATGGATGCCTTAGCCCTTACGATCGGTTTTTCTGTAAGGGAGAGGGCTGGAAGGAGGGAAAGGAAGGAAACTATGGCCGCGAAGTAGAAGGGATAGTGGAAACCAAATATCTCGGCTAGGAAGCCAGCAACCGTCGGACCGAAGAGGCTACCGATGGGCCAAGCTAGGTTCATATATCCGTACATCCTCGCCCTCTCCCTCGATTCCGTAAGGTCGGCTACATAGACCATTCTAGCTGGTATGAAGATGGCAAAGCTGGAAGAGAATATCATTGCCCAAGGGATGAGTTGCCTCCAATCTGTTGATTGCGTATAAAGCAGGGGAGGAAAGGCGGCTAGAATAACGCTTAGAATAAGCATTAGTCGCCTCCCGAACTTATCGGACATCCATCCACTAGGCAGCATTAGGGCGGTCGAAAGAAATCCCGAAACCGATAATAAGAGACCGACTTCTAATATGGAGGCTCCAAGGCTTTCGACATATAGAGGGAATAGGGCGTTTACAGATTCCATGCTGAGGGATATCCCAGCATTAAGCAGGAAAAGCATCAAGAGGTTATGCTCGACGGATGAGGTTGGATTAGAATTCTTGCCATCTTTGCGGCCTTCTTTGCCCATCAGAAGACCCCATCTTTTTCTCTCTCGAAAGTTCCCATCCTATCCCAATCTCACTTAGGGTGATAACTTCGGCTTTATGATGCCCGAGGGGATGAATAAAAGGATTTTTAGAGCCTCATTTTTCTCAAAATTATTTTAATTATGAGCCGAGAAAATGATTTTATTCCAAAATGGCATCCACATCGTTGCAAAAACTGAAAAAATGAAATAATTGTTCTAGAATCAAAGAAAGATAAAATAACTTGAAAGTATCAGCAGAGATCTTTTTATCGGTCGGTTGATAGATCCTAAAAATAGAAGGATGGGGGGCATTCTTTATATTTCGTACAAAAATCATGCTAGCAAGCAAAACGATTAGTTCGATTGCTTTCCTTCTATATCGCTTCGATTTTTCTGAGGAAGCCCTCGACGGCCTCCTTGACCTTCTCCCACTCTCCCCTATCATGGACAATGAACTTTTGTTGTCTTTTCCACTTGTCACCAGACCTACGCCATAGATAAAGGGCTACTTGTCTCCTTCCAAAGGATTCGAGTAGCACAACCGAGCACCACCATCTTTCCGTCTTATAAATAGTCTTAGCATCTAGGGGTTTAAGCGCCTCTGAAACTGGAACCTTTTCCTCACTCAAGGTACTTATCCCTTCCCCTCTTCAAGTCAACTCTCCTTTTTCTACGAGATTATCCGAAACCTACCTTAAGCCTTTTCATAACGGTTATCGTAGCACTCGGTACTTTCAAGAAAAGGCCGCCGTATAGTCCCTTTCCTCTTCGGATACGGCTTTAGAGGAAGAATTTCTGTCATCAAAGGCGTCATGGATTCCGAAGCCTATCGGCATCCAGTTCTTTGGCATATCTTACTTATGAAACATAAAGAAGAAGTGCGAACTTGTTTTTAAGGCAATAGATCAGTATCGGAGGAGGATGTAAAAATATTTTTAATAAATTTGTACGCATCTTCTACATGATGAAGGAAGATCAAAACCGTTTCAAGGCAAAATTCTTCAAAGCCCTGGGGGATCCTGTAAGGCTGGAGCTTCTAGAACTTCTTCGAGAAGGCGAGAAATGCGTCTGTGAACTCGTTTCTCAGCTCAGGATACCGCAGCCCCTCGTGTCCCGCCATCTGAGAATCCTAAAAGAATGCGGTTTAGTGAAGGCAAGGGCCTTCGAGAACAGAAGGTACTATTCTGTTACAGACCCAAGGATCTTCTCTATCGTGGATGGAGTGACCCGGGACTTAAGGGATTCCCTCTACCGAATCCTCATCGAACAAATGGCTTAGTGAAAAGGCGTGGCTGCCCGGGCGATAGGAGGATGTCATCGTTATATCATATGTGATGTGAGGATATTCAGCCCTCAAAAGGATCAGAAAAATTTATAGTAAATCTCGAAACCTTTGATCTTTTGCAGGAGGATTCTGCCATCCTCTCAACGGATAAGTCTATCCTTGAATGAGTCAAAGGTTTTGAGATTAACTATGATCGAATAATTTCTCATTTTATCATTCAGTGTACATAGCTTAAAAACCATGGCCTAAGGTCTAAAGAAACTATTGCAATTATCTTTACTCTTATAACTATACGGGCTAAGGTCTGAAGCTTTTAAAATAAATATTATATCGACTTCCTCCTCAAGTGACTAAGCATGTATTTAAAAGATCCCTTATGTTATATATAGCTTAAAAGATATTTAATCCTCCTCTAAAATTTACGGGGCTAAAACATCTTCCTTACAAATTTTTCTTCTTTTCTTTTTCTTGCATCAAGAAAAAGAAAAATAGATTTCCATGGATAATGAAGCCCTTAAATTTTACTAGAAAAATTCAAAAGATGAGTGGGCAGAGGTGTGGAAGGTTCTTGCGCAAAGTAAGGATTGCTTTCATAGGAGCTGGCTCCCATGCTAATGCCGTCCATTACCCCTCCATCGCCTCCATTCCGGAAGCCGAAATCGTCGCCATTTGCGACATCAACTCCGATCGACTTCATAAGACCTCCGATAAATACGGAGTTAAAAATCGTTACTTGGATTACAAGGATATGCTCGAAAAGGAAGAAATAGATGCTGTCTATCTTATCATGCCCCCGCATCAGCTTTACGATATAGCCATCGATTGTCTATCTTCGGGACATAACCTTTTCATCGAGAAGCCCCCCGGAGTCAGCCTACAACAGACGAGGTCCTTGGCATGGTACGCCTCCAAGGAAGGTTGTAGGACAATGGTTGGTTTCAACAGAAGGTTCATCCCCCTCATGAGGCTATGCAAAGGACTCGTCGAAGAGAGGAGTGCGATAAACCAATGCGTATCCACCTTCTATAAGAACATCGCCTCTGAAGCGCCTCCTTACTACCGGGGTGCCGTGGATGTCCTCACATCCGATGTGATTCATGCCGTCGATACCCTTAGATGGATGGGAGGGGGCGAAGTAAGGAAGGTTTATGGATCCGTAAGGAAGCTTTTTACGGATTACGATAACAGCTTCAATGCCCTAGTTTGTTTTGAGGATGGCGCCATAGGCTTCCTTATGAGTAATTGGATGGCCGGAGCTAGGGTCCATACCTTCGAGATGCATGGAAAGGGTATCTCAGCCTTCGTTAACCCAAACGAGAAGGCCCTCATCTACGCTGATAACAAGCCCGAGCCTAAGATCATATCGACCTATGAGGCTGCAGGGGGAAGTAGGGATTTTCACGTATATTATGGATTCTATCAGGAAGACAAGCACTTTATCGATTGCATAATCAGGGATGAAGAGCCTGAAACTTGCTTTAAAGATGCCGTAAAAACGATGGAGTTGATAGATCTCATCTATAAGAGCGCCACCCAAAATGAAGTTAACTGAAGTCGAATCTGTATGCTTGCTTTTCTAGCCTAGCTGAGCCGGCTTTCCTATAATTCCATCGTACCGTAATAAAAGAGAAGGGAAACGAAGGGAAGCAAGGGATCCTAAAACTTCTCAAAAACCTCAGAGCAGATCCTCAATCCTCTCTACCGAAAAGCCAAGGCCCAAGGGCGTCAGGGAGTCTGTTCTGATATAGCCATCCTTAACGAAGAAGAGGCTTTCATGCCTCCTTTGTACTTCCTTAAAGGCGAAAGGAAGGTATTGCCTAGCATTATACTCAAATCCCATCAAAGGCTTTGTCCTAGCCGCCAAGGCTGCCGAGTGGACGAGGGCTAGGCCAGTGCATGTTAGATCCTGTATGGAATAAGGAATGCCATAATGCTCCATCTTGGCTATGTATAGGAGACTAGAGGAGTGCCACTTACATACCTTCACGGCAATTCCTGACCATCCAAGCCTTAGGGCGAGGTCGAAGGTTTCGAGATCCGTAACCCCCTCATCAGCGAAAACAGGCTTAAGTTCCGCTACCTCCCTCATAGAGAACCTTCGCTTGGCAAGGTCCCTCTCTGTTGGTTGCTCTAGGTACAAGAGCCTACTGAAGGCCATGGGAGAAGCCTCCCTAAGCCTCCTTAAGTACTCAAGGGTAGTCCCAGGATCCGGATTCATCTCGTTCGCGTCTGCGGAAAGGTAGAAGGTCGTTATCCCCCTTTTATCAAGGACCTCTCGGGCGACCTCGGCGACCGCCACCGTCCTTTTCACATCCCATTCTACATCGATCCCGCTCAGCTTCACCTTTAGGCAGAAGACCCCATCCCTCTCTATCCATTCCTCAAGGCTCACAGGAAGCCCATCCCTAGGATCGCTGGCATCGACCTCCTCCCTCCTAAGCTTATCTAAGGCTCCTACAAGATGGAAGACGGGAAGGCTCTCAGCATAGCGTTGCCTCAGGCAGTCGGAGGGGTACCTTCCTCGAAAATCGCTTCCTAGGTAGAAGCCCAGATCGTGCTCCATAAACCTAGGTCCATATCCCTCGAAGGAGCATATTCCATTCACCCGACCAAAGGCATCGTGGATCGCAGCATCTATGGGGGAAGTTGCCACGAGGATTCCAAGGACTGGCATCCTGACCTCAAGACCAGCCTCCCTACTAATCCTTCCCCCGAGCCCGAGGATTTCTTCCCTAGTCTCGAGCATTATGTCGATAGGATGGGCGAACTTCTCAGACCATCGCCTCTCAAGGAGCTTACAGGCTGCCTCACCTATGAGCTTCATGGCTTCCAGCTTCCTTTCATGGGGAACAGACGGCTCCGGAAAGGCCCATTGGTCTATTAGGGGCATGGATCCAAAGCCTTCCGCCATCTCACCCCTCTTGTTTTGAACCGATGCCTTCACGATCATGGAGGTAGATTCTTCAACAACGACTCCGCCGAACTTGAGGGGCGTCCTAAGCTTATCGGTTCTGAAGAAGGGCTCAAGCCTTATGATGCGTATATCTGAATCCATCCCTTTAACCTACCCCAGTATTCTCTTGGCTAAGGAAGAACCCTTAGGGCAATTTGCCTAAGGTACATCAGATCGTCCTCCGTCTGTCGAATCAGATCCTGGAAGCTTAGGTGCTCATACTCGCTATGGAGGGAAACGCAACCATCGAAGCCTATAGCCTTTAGTCGCCCGAAAACCTCAGGCCAAGGCACGATTTCCTCCCTCAAGGGCATCATGCGAATCTCCCAACGCCTCACCCTTTTTTTCTTTTCCTCCCCTCCTTCTCCCTCTCCCTCCGGCTCCCCTCCCTCCCCTTCTAAGCTCCTTATCCATCTATAGTTCTTGGCGGCCACGAGACGAATGTAGGGCGCCAGAAGATCGATGGCCATCTCCCAGCCATAGGGTCCCGTTTCGGCGAACATATGCCCCGGATCTATATAAGCCCCCATCCAATCGGGCTCGTAATCCCTTAAAAGCATGAAGAGAAGCCCTGGATCTGCGCTAAGGTAAGGCCCTGCATGGGTATGGATTGTCGCCGTTATGCCGTATTCCTTGGAAAGCATATAGAGCTCCCGGATCTGGGCTTTCGCCTCCTCAATACACTCGGTAATTTTCCCAAAACCCGTGTATCTCCAATATCCAAGCTTCACATACTTGACGCCGCATTCAGAAGCCGTTTTTAAGATCTCTTCGGCCCGATCCCTTCTGGCATCCGTTATATTGGTCGTTATCATAGGAACCTCAAGACCCTTGGACCTAAGGATGCCTATGGCTTCAGGAAGCCTCTTGACGGTTTCTTCGGGAGGAACGTAGCCCCCCTCCCTAACGGTCAGGTCTACGCCATCGAAGCCCATCCGAGCTATGTAATCCCCCGCCTCAGATAGGGAAAGGTTTCCCTTGTTCTTCAGCATCTTCGTGAACATAAGAAAACGCATAATCCTATCGCCTCTTCCCATCAATAAGGGGTTCGAAAATATTCTGAATCTTGGCTTAAATAAAAAGAAAAAAACAAAAATCTGATTGAAGATAAGGTGTAAAGAGGGGCAGAGGAGGGCGGGAAGGTAGAAAAGGGAAGAGAAGGGAAGAGAAGCAAAGGAAGGGCGTGGGCGTTCAGACCCTTCCTAAAGAGCTAAGATATTCCCTCATCGATCATAAGACGGCGCTCTTCCATAGTATAGGGAAACCCTTGCCGGGGCATGAGCCTCGAAAAGGGCTTAACTACCATTGGGCTTCAAGGGCAGCGATAAGGGCCTTTATGTATCCAACGGCGTAGGACCATGCCATCCTTTGATCCGGCGTATCCCCTGATAGATTTGGAACATGGTCAGGGTTGAGGGGGCCATCAAAACCGACTTCCACAAGGGCTCTTAGGATCTCGAACATATTCATGTCCCCATCATCGAGGGCTACCTCCTCAAATCCTTGAGATGTCGCCAGGCTTCCACGGACATTCCGGAAGTGGACTTCGAAGATCTTACCTTTCCTTCCATAATACTGGATCTCGTCTAGGACAAGCCTAGTACCGCCCTCCTCATACCTCGTCCCAACGCAGTAAAGGAGCCCATTGTATTCGCTGGGAACGGCTTCGATAATCCTCCGCCATCCTAGGGAGGAGAAGGGTGCCCCTGGCAAAGGTGGGTCAGATGGATGTAAAGCAAGCCTCACCCCCGCCTCTTCAGCCACAGGTACGATCGTTCTGTAAAACTCAAGGCATAGGCGCCAGTATTCCTTGGGCTCTATCCTTAGCTTTCCCTCTTCAGGCTTCTCGGCAAGCATTTTCTCCCTTAAATCGAGACTGAAGCCCCTCATCCTGTAGCCTCCCCTATGCTCGGCCATATGGGTAGTGCCTATAGGAAGGGATTCTTGGTAGAGCATGGGTCTAGCAATGGGTATCCCAGCCTCGCCAAGGCATTGAATGGTTTTGCAAATCTTTTCAACTTCTTCAACCCCACCTTCTTCGCCAAGAAAGAACCTAGGAGCCTGAGGAAGGCTCACCCTGTATATGCCCAAGCCATGGGTTGCGAGGAGTCGCTTCAGCCTCATAAGTTTCTCTAAATCTGGATATCCCTGCTCCTTCACGCCAGGAACATTGAGGGCATTATGGATGTCAAACCCATCGGCTCCAATCTGGGATGCCCATTTTATTCGCTCCTCGGAAAGATTATATTCGAAGACCACAACCTTCATTTCCATCGCCAAAGGAGGCTTATGCCAAAGCCTATAAAGATAAGCTTTCAGCCAGGTTCCAGCTCTTTAAACTGATGGAAACTTGATTTGTTAGGCGAAAGGAAGGGTGGAAGACGATGCGAAAGGGATAAAGGCTTCCTACATCCTTTGACTACAAAAAGGTGTCGTCGAAGCAAATGATCTGGGAAAGTTCAAGCCTCACCAAAATTTGAAGAAAGTTTATTATTCATACCTTCTATTAGCCGTGGCTCCTGCCTGCCTAACAGCCCTTTTGCCCATTTTAGCCGTTTATACCTTTGATCCTCCAACATGGCATGCCTTCTGGCCACTCACTTTTATACCGTTATTCATGACCCTCACGATTGCGGGATTCGTAGCCTACTGGATTCCAAATTACTATAGTCCCATCTCCTACAATCTCGGGAAGGATTGGGTGGCGGTGGATAGAGGGGTCTGGTGGAAGATGAAGCATGTAGTCGCATACTCTCGGGTTATGTCAGTCGATGTGATACAGGATCCTATACCGAGACTCTTCCGTATAGGCTCGGTCCAGGTCCATACGGCGGGCTATACTGGTCCAGCTGGGGGAGCGCTTGTACCGGAACAAGGGGTGCAGAAGCGACGATATTGGGAGTCTCAAACTTTCTTGAGGTCCGGGATTCGATCCTCAAAATGGTGAGGGGAAGGTCCCTTTTTCGGGGCCTCTGATATGATAACTAAGGGATCTAGGGCAGGAAATTCTGGAAGAGATACGGAAGATAAGGAAGGCTTTGGAAAAACAATAGCCCAGCTTCAGCGCATCTGAACGCCTAGCAAGAAGCCATCGGTAGGAAACGCTCTACGTTTATTCGAAGGCTTCTGTAGGAAAGGATTCGAAGCTTAGTCCCATATATCTATATCCCGGAAAAGAAAAGGACCCTAGCTCGACCTTCGCATTTTATGTGATATTATGGCTAGACGACTAGAGGGCCCTTTGTAGAGCGAGGCTTCTAGGAGAAGGCTTCACATCGGGGACCAAGGCTGTTCTAGAGGACCTTGGCCTCGAACATAACCCTCCTTAGGTGTTCCAAGGACTCGCTTGCTATCGTTAAGGCATCTCTTTGCCAGTACTCGTCCCTGAAGATCTCGACGGAAAGGAAGCCCCCATAGCCCAAGCCTTTGAGCCTCCTTAGGATTTCGATGAGGGGGATTACTCCTAGGCCACAATAAACCCTATTCTTATCTGTAAGGAATTCCCTTGGAAGGGGCTCGCAATCGTTCACATGGACGAGTAGGAGCCTTCTGGGCGGTATTTGCTCCACGTGGTCAAGCCGTCCGTCGCCTCTGTACCAGTGGAAAGTATCGAGAACCATGCCAAGGTTTTCTTCGGAAGCCTTGGAAAGAACCTCGAAGGCATCCCTCAAATCCCAAAACCATTCCATAGCTATTCTTACGCCATAACCTTCCGCTAAAGCTGCCAGCCTTGAAAGGCGTTTTGAATGGGCTTCTAGGGCATCCTTTAACCCACCTGCCTTTCCGTAGGGATTCTCGGCGCAGACGACGAAGATGGGACATTCGATTTCATGGGCCAACTCAAGATATGCTTTGATTTCTCCCGATTTCCTTTCAAACTCTTCTTCTGGGCAGAAGACATATCCACCAAAGGGGCAGAGGGAAGCCGCCTCTAGGCTAAGATTCTTCAATAGGTCTTTAAGCTCCCTTCCGCTTCTCTTCTCGAGGAAGGAGTCCAGCTTACTTTTCCAAATCTCGATTCCTTGGTAACCCGCTTCCCCTGCAACTTGCATGTCGACTTCTAGGGAATAAGGCATGGTCGTGGCACCATTTATGCAGGTCCTCATAGTTTCGCCCTCCGATACTTTTCTTTTTCTTTAGCTATTCCATCGATATCGAATTAAAGGTATGGGGTTTAGGTAGCCCATCACAATCGATTTTAAGTCCCTTCAAAATCGAAGAGAGGGAAGGAAACAAAACGAAACGAAACGAAACAAAAAAGGAAGGGAAGGAGAGAAAAGAAAAAAGTAAGATGTAAAGGAGAAGGGAGAAGAATAGGTTACCCTTAATCCTTGAAGGATTTCAGTTTCATCCGATGAATAGTATAAAATTATAGTATAGTAAGAAGGAATTGCCTAACTCCTCTTTTCGCACTTTTCGAGGAATTCCTTCATTCTCTGAATTCCTTCTTGGATATTCTCCCTAGATGTAGCGTAGCTAAGCCTTAGATAACCCCTCCCATATTGCCCGAAGGCCCCTCCATCGAGGACCGCTACCCCAGCCTTCTCTAGTAGGAGCCTCGCAATGTCCCTTGAGGAAGCCTTGAATCTTTTCACGCTGGGAAAGGCGTAGAAGGCTCCTGAGGGCTTTGTGCAAGTTAAGCCCTCGATGTCATTCAAACCTTTGACGATGAGGTCTCGGCGGGCCTTGAACTCTTCGACCATCGCCTTTACAGGCTCCTGAGGTCCCCTCAAGGCAGCTATGGCAGCCCTTTGAACGATGGAAGTTGGGCAACTCGTTATATTAATCTGAAGCCTCTCCATCTGATCGATGATCTCCTTACAAGCGATGGCATAGCCAAGTCTCCAGCCCGTCATGGCATAGGTCTTGGAGAAACCATCTATCATTATGAACTGGTCATCGATGCCCCTTTCCCTCAGGATCGTATGATGCTTTGTCTCGTAGGTGATATGGGAGTAAACCTCATCAGATAGGATTAGAAGCCTCTTATCCCTTGCAATTTCGGCTATGGCATGGATATCCTCCTGGTCCAGCATGGAGCCGCAGGGATTGTTTGGCGAATTTAGGATGATCATTTTTGTCCGATTCGTGATGAGCCTTGAAACCTCTTCCAAATCTAATCGGAAGCCCCTTTCCTCCCTCAGGGGAACGAATACTGGTTTTGCACTCAGGAACCTCACGACGGATTCATAGATTGGGAAGGCGGGGCTCGGTATTATGACCTCATCCCCGGGATTCACTGTAGCCATGATGGCGCTGAATATGCAGGGCTTGGCTCCAGGCATGACGATGACTTGAGTCCTCGGGTCCAGATCGACTCCATAATCGATCCTTATACGCTCGGCGATGGCTTCCCGAAGCTCCTGGATGCCCCTTGATGATGTATAATGCGTATAGCCCTCCTCAAGGGCCTTTATGGCGGCATCTTTGATGTGCCTCGGCGTATCAAAGTCGGGCTCCCCAAGCTCGAAATGGATGACTCTAACGCCCTTGGCTTCGATTTCCTTAGCCCTGGCTAGGACTTCGAAGGCCGCCTCCGTGCCTATGAGCCCCATTCGATCTGCCACGAAACTAGTCAAATCGAAGGATCCTCCTCCCCTTTTCCTTTATTCGATTCTATGGTATTCGACTTGGTTCGTCTAAACGTCTTCCCTTCCTTTTTCTGGCTTAAGTAGCCTAATACCCCGAAACTCTTTTATAAGCTTTAAAAATGACGGAAGGTGGTGGAAAGGCTTCCTACTCCTTCTAGAGCTTTAAGGCATGAGCCAGCTATGGTCGTTGAGAAGGGGTTGGACGCCAACGCTCTTGTTCCAAATCAATCAATTTGTCATATCAATTCTCGGCGAATTGTTGGCTTAGTATCGAAGAAATACGAAGGAATCGGTTCCTGCCTTACTTATCGGAGCTTTAAAGGCCAAGGATTTTGAAGCGACGAATCCCGCGCTAATATCGATCATATTCTAAAGGCGTAGTTGAAGCCCAGGTAAGGCTTGGTCTATTCGGTAAGGAATACAAAGGACATTGCCTACGGATGCGTGAAGGAGACTAACTATTTCTCGAAAATCCAAACCAAATTGCGATAAAAAATAAAGGTTTTTGGCAAATCATATATTATTTTTAGGTCTTGGGAGGCTGAGGGAATGAAAGTTTACATAATGACCGATTTGGAAGGCGTAGCTGGCGTAATAAACTTTGACGATTACTGCATCCCTGAAGGCAGATACTACGAAGTCGCCAGAGGTTTGCTAACAAGGGAGGTTAATGCTGCCATCGAGGGATTGATGGATGCCGGAGCTGATGAATTTTTAGTCGTCGATGGCCATGGTCACGGAGGAATAAATCCTTCGCTATTACATCCTGTGGCTAAGCTTCTGGCGGGTAGGCCCCTAAAGTATCCCTTTGGATGCAATAGAAGCTTTGACTGTGCCATAATCATAGGGCAACATGCCAAATCCAATACCGATGGTGGGCACCTATGCCATACGGGATCCTTTGAAATTGAGGATTTAACGATTAACGGCATATCTTTGGGTGAGCTCGGCTGCAATATGCTCTTTGCCGCATATTTCGAAGTCCCGACAATAATGGTAAGTGGAGATAAGGCTGCATGCGAAGAAGCATTGAATTTGGTTCCCAACATAGAAGTAGCTCCTGTCAAGGAGGGAATTAGGCTCGGAACGGCATCAGGGCTCACAGCCGAAGGTAATAAACTCTTTAACAGCGCGGCTATCCACCTTTCGTCGCAAAAAGCATGCGAATTGATAAAGGAAAGGGCAAAAAGGGCTTTAAAACGAAAAGATCAGATTAAACCATTCTGGCTGAGCCCCCCTTATGAGATGGTGAAGAAACTGCGCCCATCGGAGGATGGAAGGCCTCCAAGAATCGGTAAAGTTGTATCCGGCGATTTAATAGACTTGCTTAACGCGAAGGTTACCTACGAATGAATAAATCGAAGAGAAGGCATCCAGCTGACGATGCCACATACTAATATCAAAATCTCAGGCTAACGTAAATCGGAAAGACATAGTCTTAGATTCCCAAATTCATATAGGAAAATCTAGATAGCCTATCATCGATTTATCGCTAAAGATCTTATAAAGAAGACTGAAGGGTTACTAAGATAACTATCTTTATTTAAGGTAAGATCCTGGCATGGCAGTCTTCTAATAACTTCCTTTGTTAGCTTGAAGGAAGCAATTCCTCCAAATTTTTATAAAGTATATTATCGTATATTTCAGAGCTAAGTTTTATATTTATATTTTTAAACAAGTCGATAAGTGAATGCTGCGGGGAGAAGAACGCTTCCAAATCCGTTCCATATAGAAGCTTTCTGTTTAGTTTTTCTAGGAAATTTTTACCGAAATCTAGATCCCTATGTATCGCATTGTATCCTGAAAAGGCTGATAGATCCCCAAAGATATTCGGATAGTTTTCAAGTAAGGAAACAGCCCTTCCAGGCTCCTTTATCATACCTTGAGGATAGCCTACTCCCTGAGGGATCTCTGCGGATATATGCCTCCACCATCCAGGTCCATGCATAATAAAGTTTACATCACTGAATTTTTTAGCCATTTTTTCCAATCCGCTTAGGTCAGGATCTAGGGCCCCATAGGGATCGTTCTCTGAAGTAGCTAAATGGATTAAAACTGGAATTTCGAATTTCGCGCATATTTCGAAAAGTTTTAGATTTATTCTATGCTTTACAGGAACCTTGCACGTATACTCTCCAAAACCTTGACATCCCATTTCTAAGTAAAGACGAATTTCCTCCTCGAAAAAGGGCTCCCTTACATCCAATGAAGCGAAAGGTATGAGCCTACTTGGATACTTTCTACAAGCCTCCAATACATATGGTGTAGGCATGATAAGGGCTGCATTATTCCAGCTATAAACCGATAAGACCACTGCCTTTGAGGCATTTGTTCCATCAAGAAAAGATATCAAGGTTTCTAGCGTTACTTTATCCCACGGCGACATGGGATTATTTATTCCCATAAAATTTCCTATATGGGTATGGCAGTCTATGATTCTAGGCTTAGAACAGATTCTTTCCAAGAAGATCACCTTTCTTTCCATTTCCTCCGGAAATAATTACAGCTTTATATAAAGCTCTATTTCCGTAGAAAATATAATTAACATCATCGGCATGAAATCCATCATCCGCTGAATTCTATTTCTATTTTTCATTAAGATAGGCTCCTCGGAAGTAGCTCTCTATAATTCTCAATAACTTTTTTGAAGGCATATCTATACTCTTCGATAATTTCTGGCCGGTATTGCTTAAACCATGGGACACTGAAAACCCTTTCCTGAATCTTCCCAGAAACTGGTAGGCTTCCAGGCGGTTGTCTCACATCTACGGAGCATACGACTTCGTCTCCCTTACGGATGCCTATGCCAAACATAGCACTATGCAATGCTGCTGTGCCATTGTTGTGGCCAAAGGCGTATTCCATGTCCAGCCACTCAGCAAACTCTCGCTCGAATTTTTCAGTCACATCGATATCAGACATTTTGCCAGCCCTTAGAACCTCAAAAACCGCCTCTTCGACTTCCATAGTAATCCTAGGCCAAGCGAAGACATCGCTCGAATCGAACTGAATAGCTTTAGGTCTGCCAAAAATGGCCAAATCCCTTTTTCGCATAGGAATCCTCTTATTATCTTATTATTCTATATATTATGTAAGATCTTCATCAGAATTATGCTTTTGGCCTTTAAATTCTTGCTTTGTAGCCAATGAATTACATTTTGAAAAGTT
>JAWCLV010000012.1:0-37799 GCA_038850515.1 Bathyarchaeia archaeon | reverse complement strand
GCGAATGTTCCTCTGCCATGAAACCCATACGGCTAGAAGCCCACGCGTATCCACATCTATCGCAGCCCATACGTAGCACCATTCTGTTCCCATTAGCCTTGATCTTAGTCTCATCGACGGCTACCATACGCCTGGGCTTGGCCTCAACGTTAACCGTTACGAGTTCCAGCTTCTTAACCCAAAGCCTTACGGCCTCATGGCTGCATGGAACAACTCTCAGGACGTAGGCTATATTTTTTCCCTGTAGCTCAGGCCAGCCATATAAAGCAGAACCGCCCTAACCTTCATCTGGAGCGAAAAACCTATTAATCCTGAACAAACCACTATTTTCAAGGGCTTTGAGGAGCCACCTGATGGTGACCACCTCCAAAAGCGGCTTCTCAAAGCCCCCTAAAAATAACTTGACAGTATCGTGCGATGCCACCAAAAAATTTTTAAGTTTAGGCAAAGAGATCCTTTTGAAGGAAAATGCCAGGAAAGGAAGAAGTTCCTCCTAAAGTTCTAACAAAGAATCTCTTTATTCTAGGCATCGTGCTCGCCTTTCTATGGACTTATCTTAGTATATGGAATGTTGCCATATGGACCCTCTTCCCTGCTAGAGAGTGGAACTGGGGACTGACTTGGAATGGCTTAGCCTCTGGTGGCTTCCTCCTTTTAATACTCCTTGTTCTACTTCAGCTACCCTTACCGGAACGCTTTAAACTAAAACCCCAGCAAATGGTTCTCATCTTTGCCTTTGGGATGGGTTCTGTTCTTGCAGCCTCCTTTAGGGCACCTGGTGCCTATCTTTCCAATTACTTTCGCTGGAGGATAATCGAACCTTTAAGATCGACGTGGCTACAATGGGTACCTGAGCCAGGTCTTTGGTCTCCATCAGAAGAAATCTGTAGACTTGCGCTAACAGGAGGCGTGCCTATTCCGGCAGAATGGATCGCTCCCCTTTTGTTCTGGATGGCTTTTGCCATTGCAGGTATAATACAAACTTTTGGACTTGTACTGCTTTTAAGAAGAAGGTGGATAGAAATAGAGGGAGTCACTTTCCCATATGGACTCTTTGCCGTAGAACTCGCCAATATAGCCCAGCCTTGGGAAGGATCTGCTACTGGAGTGCCTATAAAACTCAGACCTCGGGTGAAGGTTACTTTAATCGGCATAATAGTAGGTTTCCTCTTCTACCTCCCCTTCCTACTACGGGCCCTCTTTCCCTGGTTCCCTAGCATTTACGGTTGGGAAACATGGCCTTTTGTTCCGTGGCACCCTGGAGCCCTAGATTTAAACCGTGCGATCCCGGCCATCAACACTATACTTCCTGGCTCTTGGGGAATAACCCTCTACCCGCTATTTTGGAGTCTTTCTATCCTTGCTCCAACATCCGTTTCTTTATCCACAGGTCTTACGTGGCTAGTACTGTCCGGAATAGCACCAGCGATATGCTACTATACAGGATTATATCCCGTAACGATTACGACCATGGGAGATCACCACACAGTATTTTACTTTATAGCCAAAGAGGCCCCATTGAAACTAGGAGTTTTCGGGGTAGTTGGAGCTGGCCTTGCTTTGGCTATTCTACCATTTATCTTCGAATGGAAATATTGGGTTAGCCTCCTTAAGGCAGCTGTAGGACTAAGGCCTATGACAGACGAGGAAAAGCGCTCAGAGCCATGGCATTTAAGATGGTCTTTTCTGATGTTCATAATAGGCTTCATCATTCAAATGGCTATGGCGGCAATTTTGGGGGCTAATGTCCTATACAGCATAATCGGGTGGCTTCTCTTAGTATTAATTGGTTCCATAACCGTTGCTAGGGGAGCGGGTGAGATGGGATGGTTCCCCGAGTATAGCGACTATCATGGAGCCCTCGTCTACAACATATGTTATCCTGATGTAACGATGGATAATATGACGACCGAGTATGTAAGGACGATGATGTTATGGGGAGGTAGGAATGGAGGGCATGTCCTTGCCATGGCTGCTCATGGAGTTCAGCCCCCCGTCCTTTTAGCAACCTTCAAGATGGCTCATGTACTTAAAGTTCCTACTAGGGATACAATGATTGCTTATTTCGTAGGTGCCCTTATAAGCGTCCTTTTTGGATGGCCTTTATTCCTATGGCTATGTTATACATATGGGATTAATAACTTACCAGGATTGAGTACGGCATTTTCTTGGGGAGGATATATTAGCACCATTCACCCTGCTAGCGAACGAGCTTTCTTCGAACTTCCCATTCTCCCTTGGATTGTAGCTGGCTTCGTAGTGGTAGGATTTTTGATGGTAATGAGTAGGCGCTTTGTTTGGTGGCCTATCGCTCCCATAGGGGTTTTCCTAGGTCTCTGCGTTACGGGATGGGCAATGGGCGCAGCATCTTCAGGGTTATTTGGGTACATAGTTAAGACGATAATTCTAAGAGTTGGTGGAGCTAGGGTCTATGACGAGAAGGCGGTTCCCTTTGTTAGCGGCTTAACAGGTGGACTTGTTCTCACTTGTGTACTGATGTATGCAGTAATTGGAATAAGAACGCTCTGGCCAGGAATTATCTAACAGAAAAATATAATATAATTTACAATCTCTCATTTTTTCTATAATCACAAATAGAAAAGATTAAATCTCATTATTCCTCTTAATAAAGGATTATCTATCCCTCGTTACCAATAAGACCATCATCAATCTAATAATTTATCCAATCATTCCATAAGGTTTTCAAGACTCCAGGACTTAAAGAAAGGTTATTATCAGGTAAAAGATTTATACATTGTTTATAGTTTTTGAAAAAGATTTTTCGAAAAAAATAAGCTATTTTATTTCTTTTAAGTTCATTTCATTGATCAGTATTTTCTTAAGTTCTTTCTTATCCCCCTCGCTTATATCTAATAACGGAAGCCTCATATTTCCACCATATAGGCCCAGAATGTCCATAGCTGCTTTAATAACTCCATAGATCATGTACATATTGGTATATGGATACGGCATAATCGAGGTCGTTGGCCCATATTTCAAATTCATTTCAGATATAAATTCCTCGATGGGCTCCAATTTTTTGAGAAGTTCTTTAAGTTTTGAATAATCGCCATCCATACCTGCTTTAAGAAGGTCTAAGCAGAGTTCAGGCGCGAAGTTTGCATATCCCGATACGTATCCTTTGACGCCTAAGAATGCCGTCGCCGCGAACCACCAGTCACCCCTGCCCTGCACTATAGCTACGGAGTTGCCTACAGTTTTAATAAGCTCGTAAAGGGTTGGTATGAAAGGCGTATTTTCCTTAATCGCTATGATATTTGGCGATTCATCAACAATCTTTTTGAGAAGCTTCGGTTTTATGTAAATTTTGGAAACATCTGGATTATTATAAATCATGATGCCTATTTCTACAGCATCCGCTATTTGTTTATAGTGCCGAAATATACCTTCTTCCCCTGGAACATGGTAGTATGGTAGGACTACCATTACACCATCGGCACCAGCATCCTCGGCGTACTTACTATGTTCTATCGTCCATTTAGTTCCGGCTCTGTGGGTACCCGCGATTACGGGAACCTTCCCATTCGAAACATCGATAACCGTTTTTATTACCTTCTTTCGCTCTTCATCGTTTAAGGCATAACTTTCACCAGTGCTACCCGTGGGCACAAGGACCATAGGCCCATAATGCCTCTTTTCGACAAGAAAGGATGTGTTCTCCCTCAACCCTTCTAAGTCAAGTTCCTCTCCATTTTTAAAGGGAGTTATCTGAACGATAACGACAGTTCCCTTCATAAGATAGTCCCGTAACTTCTCAGGCTCCATAAGCATGTCTCCGATTTACTACTTTAGTTCCAATTGTCAAGTAGAAGTAATAAAGTAAGTATCGCTATTTAAGCTCGAAGCCTCGGCATTCGGAAGTTAGGGAATCCTTCAGCCCTTTTCGCGCCTTGCTCTTATTCAGCCTACTTCTTTTTGGGCTCTAAAAGTTCTAAATCAAATCCACGCTCAAGTCAACCCTTAGGATTGTCGATCTTGGGCTTCGTAAGATTTAGTAGCCATCGTCTCGCAGAATCGTTATTAACCTTGAAAATTGCTCTATAAAGGATAGAAGGGATGAATTTATCCTCAGAGCTAATTTGAAAAGTTAAGCCCTTCCTTCAGACTTTCTTCAAGGGCTACAAAGAGCTCAAAATTTTTCGATGCCTTTTCCAAGAAGCCCCGAACGAAGGGTGGAGGAAATCGTCTCTGATCTATTTGGGCGATGAGGCTTCCTAGCTCCATCCTAGCCCTTTTCTTCCAACGATTTCCAATCCACTTCCTTTTTATAGCCTCTTCAAACTCATCCTGGTCGAGAATAACGTAGCGCCCTTCCGGAAAAACCCAAAGGTCTAGGAAAAGATCCGTCGTTCTAAAGCCTTCAGAAGTACGCCTAATCGGAGTGATGATGTCGCAGTAGTAACCCCTTAACACCCCTAGCCCCTCGTAGACTGCACCGATGTCATGCCAGGCTAAGGGAAAGTTGAACCAAAGGACGAGGTAATGCTTTTTTGAAGCCTTCGTAGCTTCTATTGCCAAAGACTCCGGCAATTCCATCGTACTGGCTGAAACGATACCTTCGCTTCCATCATAAAGGAGAATATGGTGATAATTTACGATTCTATTGGGCGGACGTTTGTATGATACTATGATTCTTTCCATGGACTTCAGGCCATCCATTCCGTAAGTTCAAGATTATTGGCGATTTTCTCGGCTTTATGGATCTCCTAATACTTGAGCCATTGAGGCAGATCCTCTTTTATCCTCCCCTTCTCCCTTGGTTTCCTTCTTTATTCCCGTCCTATCTGCATGAACTGTCCTAAGCTTGTCTGTGCCCCCTCCCTTTCTGAAGCCCTCTCTCCGAAGAAGGCATCGATCTCTTCCTTCATCATCGTAAGTCTTTGCTTTATGTAGGGCTTAAGCTCGTATTTTTCTGCCAGACCCAAGGCAAGGCTCATATACTTCTCTACGCTTCCCCTGTGGACGGTAATCGTTAGCTCCCCACCACATCTAGGACAGCGACCTCTCAAAGGCACTCTTCTGAAGGTCTGATTGCATTTCTTACAACGAAACCTCTGGCTACCGAAGGTTTTAAGATTTCCAGCTATATCTGGAATGAAATGGGAAGTAAGGAGAAGTTCGACCATCTCCTTGGCATCCACAGCACGGATCTTCTCAGCCAGGGAAAGCTGGAGGGATATCTTCTCCTCCATGCTTTTCGCCTCTTTATAGCTGCTTTGTAGGTTACCTAGGGTCACGCAGGAGGTTTCATGGGTATAGCCAAAGCCCTCAAACTGGGATTCCTTGCCAAGCCTGTGGGCGATGAGTTCTATATGATTCGCTAATTTCTTTGGATCCTCCCTCATAAGGCTCCTTTCATAAAAGATGGAGGGATAAGCCTTTGATATATCTAAATCCTGAACGGCCGAATCAACTTCCTTAGGATTTATGGTGGGACTTACAAGGAGGGGGGCATCCATCAATCCTCCAACCTGAGCCGGAAGGTATTCTACGCTGAAGTTAAGGAAGGCATCCAAGGCTAGCATGATCGAATCCTCATCCCCATCGCAATCCCTCCTTTTGGCGGCATGCCAGTAGGGATGGGCGAAGCATACCCTCGCCTTCGTAAAGCCTATGATTCGCCCCACTACCGCCACAGATGTATGGGGAGCCAAACCCAAAACCAGATGCCCGATAAGGTCCATGGGATCTTTGGCGTTGTAGAACCTTGGGGCTCCGTAAAACCTCTCCAAAAGATCGTCGATGAAGACCGCAGCCTTAAGAAGGTATTGGGCGCAATCCCAGGGAATTATAACATCCTGAACCTTGAGTTCTAGGACCTGATCCTCCCTTTCTAGGGGCTTTCCCTCGGCATCGAAGCCATAGCCGAGTTCCTTCAGCTTCCCTAAATTCATGCCTATCTCGGAAGGAGTGAAGTGGGTAAGGGGTGCATTCGTGACATCGAACCGGACAGTACCGTCTTTAAAGACTGAAAGCCCATATCTAGCCCTGAGGAGCCCCTTCTCCAAGGGCTCTGGAATCTTATTCCTGTTCGAGAGGCCCCTGACACCCTTGATGAGCTCTGGGATTTGAAGCTTTAGATTAGCCGAAGCCTTCCTAAGGGCTTCCTCGAGATTTATTGATTGAAGCCTCCATCCCCTGGCTTGAAGCTGGCAGGTGGGGCAGAGGTCCCCATCCTTGAGGCTTCTCCCGCATCTGGGGCAGGAAAACTCGATACTTGTAGCCTCATGGCAAAGGGGACATAGGGTTAGATAAGTTTCTTGGCCGCACTTAGGGCAGATCCTCCTTACAATTTCGACACTCAGGATATCGTTGGCAGCATCCCTTAGGTTTCTTAGGGGTCCTCCTTTAAGCCCTACGGGGAAAAGGACGTGGACAAGGGGCTTCATGACCCTAGGCTTAGCCTTTTCAGGACGCCCCATCTTAGCTCCTATGAAGGTTACATACTTGGGCTCGAGCTTTAGTCCAGAAAGCTCCTCAAGGGCTTTCCAAACCCCCTTTCTTGAAATCTCTTCAATTCCCTTAAGCTCCTTGGAACCCTTTCCTTCCCAGAGACCGAGACATCGTCTTAGGACTAAGTAATCTTCCCCAAGAATGACCTCCTTTCCTTCAACCTCATGGGGAACAAGGATTTTTTCAAGAATTTCCTTAGCCTCCAGGTCTAGGGTAAGGCGGGTTTTGGGCCTATCTTCGCCTTCGCCCTTGCCCTCCCACTCCCACTCCCCCTTCCCCTTGCTCCCTTCCTCGCCCTTACCATCCCATGGATCCTCAGCCTTTGAAGAAAGCCATTCCCTAAGCTTAAGAAGATCGTATGGTGATGCCCTTTCCCAATCGTATGTGTAGAGGGGATGGATGGGTACTTTTAGGCGTTCTGAAAGGGAGAGGGCTTCCGAGGCCTTAGGCTTGTATTTTAGGGGAGCTTCGAGGAAGGACCTTAGTCTTTCGATTTTTACTCCTGTAGCCTCACTTGCCTTTTCGAGACTTCCTTCAAACTCCTCTTGGATGGCCGCCTGGAGGTAGTTTCGGAAGGTCTCTTCCGTCAAGCCGGAGGGGGCGAGGGGTCTGTTATTATGAAGGAACTCATAGAAGCTTAAAAGTAGGTCTCCCAAAAAGAGAACCGATTCAACTTCCTTTTCTAGCCTTCTAGCCTCCTCAGGATCCTCGAGGCGCCTTACAGAGCCGTTTCTTAACTTGACTATAGGAGGCTCTATCGTATCGACGGAGGCTACGATTCCACCTTTTCCCGGCTCTTCTGTCTTTAGTTGGGTTCCGATGGCCAAAAAGCCTCCAAGGACAAGCATCGTAGAAGGATGGACGCCTAAGGCCGCAAGACCTGTATTCCTAGCCCTTCCATATCTAAGCCTGAAGCCCCCTACTCCGCCCGGTGAAGAAAGGACAGGTCTTCCGCCTATGATCTTTTCCATGTACATCGAATTCGCTGGCTCGCTTTGTCCCTTTCCCTTGGATTCGGACCAAACGTATTCTAACCACTGCCAGCCTTGGATGCCAAGCTTTGTGATGATCTTCATGAGCTTACGGCTCCTTCCAGCCAGCCCATCGTTGACGACGATGAGGGCACCGCCTCGGACACGGTTCGTCTCGATCCTTGGGAGATTCCTGAAGCTTGTTACCTCGAAGGGATCCGTTTCAACCCCCGTAACCTCTACAGGTATGTTCTCAAGAATGCGCTCAAGGACCTCATCGGGAACATGATATTGGAAAAGGCGGACTTCCCGCTCATAGAGACGAATCTCCTCTATGAAGCGCCTAATCTCTTGGGGAGTTGGCCTATACCTCGCTAAACCTAGTTTGTTCCTGATGAAATCCGCCACGACAAGGATGAGGGCTTGGGCCGTCCCTCCTGCCGGTCTTATGGGACCAGCGAAGTATATGGAGAGATACTTGGACCGATCCAAGTTCTCCTTAAAGGCGATCTTGGTTATGCCCTGGATAGGGGCGACCGTTACGCCTTCCGTAATGATGGCTAAGGCAGTCCTGATCGCCTGCTCCGCTAGCTTTACTTCATCCGCGGAACCGAAGGCTCCGTAAACGATCTCTTCAGCTATTTTGAAGGCCATCTCATCCCTTTCCATCTTTTCAGCGAGTTGCCTAATGCGCTCCTTCACACCAGGTGGACCCACCAAAAGCTCTACTCTTTCAGCCATATCCTCGGTCAGCCTTGGCTCAGGCCATGGCTTTGGATCCAAAAGCCTTCCTCTTGCCGCCTTGGCAACCTCTAGAACATCGGCTAGCTTGAGCCCAAGCCCCTCGAAATACTCCTTATATTCATGTGAGAATTTCATAGAGTTAGCCTTACTGTTCAAGGTTGATTCCAAGGCAAGACTCGAGGCCAAGTTATCCTCACCAGACTAAGCTAGCCTATCTCTGGAACGCATTTCTTGGCGTAAAGGGTGGCCTATCCCCAAGGTTCTTTAGGACTTCCATACCGGTTTTCCTAACGACCTTTACGATTTCCCCTAATATGGGCTTAAAGTTGGATGGCTTCCCCTCGAGCATTGTCCCTGTAACTACGATGTTCGCCCCAGCCTTCACGACTACTTCAGCATCCTCCGGAGTTCTGATACCTCCACCCACGATGATGGGAATATCTATCGTTTCCCGAACCTTTGTTATAACGCTAGGGGGAATGGGATACCTTGCCCTCGAACCCGCCTCTAAGTATACGAAGCGCATTCCAAGGAATTGGGCTGCTAAGGCATAGAGGGCTGCGATTTCCGGTTTATCGTAGGGTATGAGCTGGGCCTGACCCATAAAGCCCGCTGCACCACCCTCCCCTAAGATAATATAGCCCATAGGAATGGGCTCCAAGCCATAGCGCTTTACGATGGAGGAACCGAGGGCCTGGGCGCCTATGAGAAAGTAAGGATTCGTGGAGTTGAGGAGTGACATGAACCAAATGGCATCGGCATAGGGGCTGATTCCTGTGACATTGTTCGGAAAGAGGATTACAGGAATCTTGACAGATGCCTTTATTGCCTTCACGACGGCATTCAGGTGATCTACGGAGGCTAGGGTTGTGCCCCCTACCATGATGGCGGATGTTTCTAGGGCTTCGGCCTCGGAGGCTATAAGCTTCACATCCTCTGGTTCGAGGTTCTCAGGGTCCAAGAGGGATATGTGTATCGCTCCCTCTTTCCTTATCCTTTCCACGAGATAGCTTTCTACTCCGACCACAAGGTCCTCCTCAGTCTCTTATTGTTCAGACAGAATTAAAAGCTCTTCTATCCTTTAGGTTTAACAGTTTATAGCCAAATCGGACGAAGGTAGGGAGAGAAGAAGGTACAAGTAGATAAAGAAGATGGGTTGAATCCCTTCTTGAAAGATCCATAGCGTTAACGAGGGGCGAGGGGCATATTCCTTGGCATCGAGTTTCTCAGTCCTAAACAAGGTCTTGAGAGATGCCCTATCAGAATTGGGCTTTCGATTTCCAACAGAGCCCCAGAGAAGGGCCATCGAACCCATCCTTAGGGGTGAGAATGTCCTCCTCATAGCCCCTTCAGGAACTGGAAAGACGGAGGCGGCCCTTCTTCCTGTTCTGAATAATCTGCTACTCAACTCAGAAAAGCCTGGCATTGGCGCCCTTTACATAACTCCCCTAAGGGCTTTGAACAGGGATCTTCTAAGGCGTTTATCCTTTTGGGCCTCAAGGCTCGGTTTGACGGTGGAGGTAAGGCATGGCGACACTCCTGAGGCGGAAAGGAGGCAACAGGTTTTAAAGCCCCCAAACCTCCTCATAACGACTCCAGAAACCCTTCAGGCAATCCTTCCAGGAAAAAGAATACAAAGGCATCTGAGATCTGTTCGCCATGTAATAGTGGATGAGATCCATGAATTGGCTGAGGAGAAGCGCGGAGCCCAGTTCGCGGTGGCATTGGAGCGTCTTGAGGCCCTAACTTCCTATCCCTTCCAACGCATAGGCCTTTCCGCAACGATTGGAAGCCCCAGAGAAATTGCCCGTTTTCTAGTTGGAATCGGTCGAAGGGTTCGAATTATAAAGGTTCCGATTCCCAAGGAGTTTCGTTACAGGATCGAATTCCCTTACCCGAGTGGGGAAGATTATTCGCTAGCCCAAGGACTTTACACGACGCCAGAAGCAACAGCCCGCCTAACACGTCTTAGGGAACTCATGTCTAACCATGGTTCGATGCTGATTTTTGTGAATAGTCGAACCAATGCGGAGATGCTGAGCCATAGGCTAAGAATGCTAGGAGAGGCTGTAGAGGTTCATCATGGCTCCTTGAGCCGAGAGGAGAGGGAACGCATCGAAGGAAGGTTCAAAGCTGGAAGTCTAAGGGCTATCGTTTGCACCTCTACCCTTGAACTTGGCATCGATATCGGTAGCGTTGATCTTGTCGTTCAATACATGTCGCCGAGGAGGGCAACAACCCTCCTCCAGCGCATTGGAAGGTCTGGGCATGGACCGGCTAGGTCCTCTGAAGGCATCATTCTCGCAGCCTTCCCCGAGGATGTCCTCGAATCCATCGTTGTGGTAGAGAGGGCAAAGAAGGGAAGGTTCGAGCCTATAGGCATTCATTTCAATGCCCAAGATGTTCTGGCGCACCAGCTGGCTGGTCTTGTTCTCGATAAAGGCTACATAAGGGTTAAGGATGCCCTTAGGCTGATAAAGAGGGCATATCCTTACAAGGATCTGGATTTGGCAACTCTTTTGAAGGTCGCTAAGTATATGGAAGGTTTAGGCGAGATAAAATTACAAAAAGAAAAAGAAAAGGAGGAGGAAGAAAGTAGGGAAGATGGTCTTGGAAATGCCTCTGAAGGGTATATTCTTAGAGGGACAACAAGAACGAAGGGTTACTACTATGAGAACCTTTCCATGATCTCTGATGAGAGGCGTTATCCTGTTCTGGACCTCTCCACTGGGGAATTCGTGGCAACCCTTGGAGAAGAATTCGTCCAAATGAGGGCTAAGGTTGGACTGAACTTCATCTGCAAGGGAAGGGTTTGGAGAATCGAGGGATTTGGCGATAAGGGAGAGATCCTCGTAACTCCCGTAGAAGATCCAACGGCCGCCATTCCAGGCTGGGATGGAGAGCTTCTACCGTTACCAAGGGACCTTGCCCAGGATGTAGGAAATCTTAGGGCTTCCTTGGCAGAACTAGTGAAGCTTAAGGGATTTGAGGGATCGATTGAGAGCTTGGTTAATCAATGGCCTACGGATCGTTTGGCGATCAGGAAGGTCATAGAAGAAACGGTTGCCCAAATGGATTTCAAGGCGCCAATACCTACAAAGAATCTTTTCCTTTTGGAAGCCTTCCGAAACTTCCTCATCCTCCACTCGTACCAAGGTGAGAAAATAAACAGAGCCTTGGGATACATCCTCGCGGCCCTTCTTGAACGAAGGATCGGAGTGAAGGGCTGGTGGGCAGATAGCTATAGAGTCCTTTTTGAAGGCTTCGATGATATTACGGAGGAAAGCCTTGAGGTCTTCAGAAAGGATATTATCTCCCTCACTCCTGAGGGGGCTGAGGGGCTTTTTTCCGAGCTTTTAGAAAAAGAGTTCCCCTTTGCCTATTATATGAAGTTCGTGGCCGAGCGTTTTGGAGCCCTTCCAAGGGGTCTCTTCATACCTGAGAGAAGGTTTTCAGAACGTTATTTGCACAGGTTTCTTGGGACACCCATCTACGAAGAAACCCTTCGCTACGTCCTAAAGGAAAAGGTAGATTTAGACGGCGCCAAGGAAGTTCTACGCCTCCTTAATTCCGGAAAAGCTGAACTTCAGAAAATTCTCGATATCGAAGGGCCTTCCCCCTTTGCCTTGGGAATTCTCAATAAATTCTTGCAAGTTCCGGAGCTAGTGGCTCCAGAATCTTCTTTGAAGGACAGCGTAGCCCATATTAGAGCCGCTATTGCCAAGGAATATGTTGAGCTTTTCTGCTTGTCTTGCTTTGGCTGGAGCTTTCAAGGAAAGGTTGAGGATCTTCCTGAGGAGCCAAGGTGCCAGATCTGTGGTTCAGGGCTCCTTGCCGTCATGAACAAGCTAACCCCTTATGTAAGGGAAGCCCTTGATAAGAGACGATTGGGAATGGAGGTGACAGAGAGCGATCGGGAGATCCTTGCTAGGGCTCGTCGAACGGCTGACCTAGTCCTGTCATACGGAAAAAAGGCTGTCATCGCCCTCATGGTGACAGGAATAGGTCCCCAAACGGCTTCTAGAATCCTGGCTCTAGCCTATGACCGGGAGGAAGAATTCTATAGGGGCCTCATTGATGCAAAGTTAAGATATTTGACAACGAGGGAATACTGGAAAAGCGATTAGCCTCCTCAAGCCTAAGATTCGCATCAGGAATAGAAAAAGGATTGAACTGAAAAGGAAATTATGATATAGGGATCTTGGGAACATTTAAAGGCCTCCTGATACCTCCTTAAAGCCTTTTTTGGCATTCAGCTTAGGGATAGGTCTAGAAAAACTCGGGACTAAGTTTCGAAAAAGGGTCCATAGAATAGCCTACGCCTACGGTCGCTTCTGGGCTTTTCAAATAGAGGCATCCTAGGATGCGCTGAATAAAAGGGCAGGAATGGGAAAGGAATCGAAGGGAAGGGAAGGGAATCGAAGCCCCTCCTTCGTAGATCGATTAAAGGCTTCGCATTCCCTAATTCCATAGCCTAAACTTGGAAGGCACCCCCTCGAGAAACTTTAGCCGATCAACCCTTAAGCCATAATATCAAGGAGAAAGCCTAACGGTCTCTCCCCTTGAGGCTGAGTCCTTTATGGCACAGACGACCTCCGCAGCCTTATAGCCATCCATCGCTGTTACGTAGGGCTCTTGGTTTTCTAGTATGCTGTAGATGAAGTTCTTAAACTGGCTACCATGGTGATGCTTTACATGATGGGCAGCTCCTGTTGGTATCCATAGCGCCCGGTTCTGATCCTTAGCCGTCCATATTTCATAGGGATACTCCCTCTCAGGCTCTGATATGATCCTTGCGACGATCCCCTCTTCCTTCAACCTTCCTTGGATCTCCATGAGAGTTTCCATGGAGGTATCCTCCTTGAAGAAGATCTCTCCGCCTCCCACGGACTGAGCCACGAAAGTAGCATTAGGGCTCAAGTATTGTAGCGTCCCCCCGCTACAGGATAGAAGGACATAATGCTCGCTGAGCTGGAGCTTCGAACGGGCAAGGATCCAGTTCGATTCCAAGTAAGCGTTGAAATCCCCCTGAAAGGTCACAAGGGCTTGGTAGAAGTCCGGAGTGAACTTCAAAACCTTGGAGGAAGAACGGGCATAGACCTTCTGGGCTTCCAGTCCCGTTATGCATCGAACGAGGTCGACAGCATAGCAGGTGAGGAAATCGGCTACGGAAGAATGTTTCGCCCAGCTTTTGCCAGGACCACCCCACATGCTGAGGGGTACGTCGATCCTGTCGTTGATACTGAAGTCTATGCTGATGGGCTCCCCGACGTATCCCCACTTGACAACCCTTTCAAAGGCTGTGTAGGCTGGATACCAACGCGTTGAAAACTGGACCGTCACCTTGGCTCCAGCCTTCTGAGCCCTTGTTATGGCTTTCATCATCTCCTTGGCATCATCCATATTCGTAGCCAGGGGCTTCTCAATCCACAAATGCTTTCCCGCTTCAGAGGCCGCTATGACAGGTTCCTTATGGAGATGATCAGGCGTGGTTACAAAGACGGCCTCCACCCTTTCGTTTCTAAGCATCTCCCTGAAGTCCGTGTAGGGTACGGCGCCAACCTGATCAGCCAGACTACGGGCCCTCTCCTCGACCACATCAGCTATAGCCACAACCTCTGTTTCGGGAGTGTTCTTAGCTGCCTTAGCCCGGCTAGAGCCCATTATGCCAGCGCCGATAATGCCTACCCCTATCTTACGACCCAATTATCTCAGCCTCGCCTCACTCCTATTCTCTTTGTTTTTATAAGCCTAATTCTGAGCCCCGATCTAAAGCATCTCTGTACCATCTCCACGAAGCCCCGCCACCATCCTTTCGAGTAGGAGCTTTCGTGGAAATTTTTCGCATAGAAAATGGCTTAGTTTATCCCATGAAAAGCCCGTTTCGTACATAGATTCCTTTATGTTTTGAAGATCCTTTACCTTTTTACGGCTCTTTAAGATTGCATGGTGAATCGGATGGGCCTTATGGAACGCTTAGGATATGTAAAAAAGGATCTGTACGAGGAAGTAGTGAAGGAAAGGGATCTTCTCAGAGCAACCGTTTCTAAGCTCCATGATGAGGTAAAGGTCTACCAAAATAGGAGAAAAGAAATTGAAGATAGAGTCGAACAAATGAAGAGGGCCATAGAGCTTATGGAGGAGGCTGATGTACCAAAGGAAACACTTCTCGCCATGGTTAAGAAGGGAATCGATTTCCTGTATAAGACCTTAAAAGGCGATGGCAATGGCTAGGGAACTTGAAGCAGAGCCTAATGAAGGCCTTAAGGACCTTTCTTCATCTTCATCTTTCTTTCTCATCCCTGTCTTCGTCTTCCTTTCAAATTTTATCCCCGCCACTTCGTTTGAAGCGAAGAAGACGATAAGCCTCTTGCGAATCCTCAACCTCTGAAACCAGCGCTTCAAAGGGACATAGACCTGTACCATCCCTGTTCCTTATATTTTCGACGAATTCCTTCGCAACAAATTTTATTCCTTCCCTTTTGAGGATCCCAGCCCCCATCCAGCTCATAATCTTGGCGAAAACTTCCTTGGCTTGGAAGTAGGCGATCAGAAGGGCCGCAGCTTTTCCTACAACCTTATCCACGACTATGGATCCGGATAGAGATCCCAACCCTACAACATCTATGGCCTCGAGCAGGGGTGCAATTCCTCCATCCCTGCTTTTATAAACTATCTTGCCATTCTTTAGGATGAGGAGACTTAATCCTTCTTCCTCAAGCCTAGCTAGAAGGTACTCCAAGCTTCTCATATAATCAATCCATATCCTATAGGCGAAGGGGCTAGGAAGTAAAGGTTACCAAGATCCCTTTAATCTTTCAGGAGCCCTTAGCCTACGCCAGTTTCTGTCGAAGCTAAGTCTAAAAGAAATCCTAAAT
This sequence comes from Bathyarchaeia archaeon, assembly GCA_038850515.1. Lineage (GTDB taxonomy): Archaea > Thermoproteota > CALKCG01 > B24 > JAGTQN01 > JAGTQN01. The sequence continues at coordinate 22,732 of JAWCLV010000012.1, read as the reverse complement.
AGGAAGGCCTGAGCTCTTAGCCCACGCCTAGGGATGCAAATAATGAGAATAAGCAAGGTTGAAAGGGAAATTATCCTCACCCTATCGGAACTGAGGGAAGCTAATCTGAGGGATATGGCCCAAAGGTTGGGGCTGGACATTCGATCAATAGTAGGGCATACGCTAAACATGAGGAAGAAGGGCTACTTGACCCGCCTTCATGGTGGTCTCTACGCCCTTACCGATAAGGGTGAGGCCCTCCTTAGGGATCTTCAAGCCCGTAGGGAAAGGGCTTCTAAAATCCTTGGAGAAGTCCCCTTCGATAGGGGCTTCCATTTTTACAAGGCTCTTGGGCAATATACAGGTCTTACGGCCCTTAGTCTCGAGGAATTCCAAAAAATCCTCAAAAACCTCGAGATGGCAAGCCTTGAATTCCACTTGATGCGGGGGGACTTCGAATCATGGATTCAGAGCCTCGGAGACGAATTCCTGGCCGAAAGGATAGCGAGAATAAGAAAGGAAGGCCTTAAGGGAGATGAAGCCCTAAGGGCCCTATCAGAAGCCATTGAAGCCCGTATAAGGGAGCTGAAGGCGGAGCTTCAATAAGGTTCCTAAAAATCCAAGGAGAAGGCAGGAAGGCTAGGCTGTTTTGGATCTATGCCTCTGCTTTGAAGCCCATCAACCCTACAGGATTCGAGGGGACTTTCGTCCCCCGCCTTTCGGAAGGATGGGGGCTTCTAGGCTCTTCTGGAGCTACTTCGATGAAGCTCTAACAAAGTCCATATTTTTACGCATCTCAAAGGAATGCTATGAGCCAACCTTCGAGAGGCTCCTTATGTCCATAGAGGAGTCTAAAGCCATAGGGAAGCCCTTTAAAATATCCTTCAGCCTTTCAGGGCTTTTCCTCGAGGAATGCCTTCATTGGAACGAAAAGCTTATCGAAAGGCTTCAGGACCTTGCCAAGACTGGTTTTGTAGAGTTCATCGAGGAAACCTACTACCATTCCTTGGCATCCCTTTATCCTGGAGACTCCCTTGAATTCAAGGAACAGGTCGAGGATCATAGGAGAATAATGGCGAGGCTCTTAGGCGTAGAGCCCAAGGTTTTTGCCAACACTGAGCTTATATATGGCAATGCGATAGCCAAGGCTGTTGAGTCCATGGGATACGAGGGAATCTTCGCCGAAGGTGTAAGCCCCATCCTCAAGGGATGGGAAAGTCCCAACTATGTCTACTCGGCGGAAGGCTGTGATAGGCTTAAGGTCCTCCTAAGAAACTATAGGCTTACAGACGATATAGCCTTCAGGTTTTCTTCCAAGTCTTGGGAAGGCTATCCCCTCACAGCCGATAAGTATGCGGAATGGCTTAACGCAACCCCTGGAGACTGCCTAGTCCTTTTCATGGATATCGAAACTTTCGGGGAGCACCATAAGAAGGATACGGGTATCTTCGAGTTTCTCGAATGGCTACCTAGGAAGGTTGCCGAGTACGAAGGCCTTTCCTTCAAGACTCCCTCGGAGATCTTGCAATCCCATAAGCCCAAGAGGCCCGTGAAGGTTCCGGAGGATAGAATCGTTTCCTGGGCTGATTTAGAGAGGGATGAGAGTGCATGGATAGGGAATTCTATGCAACGCCTGTGCTTCGAAACCCTTAAGGGTCTTGAAGCGGCGGTGAAGGGCTTGAAGGATGATGCCGTCCTCAGGATTTGGAGATGCCTGCAGACGAGCGATCATCTATACTATATGGCTACAAAGCCTGGGGAATCGGGACAGGTCCATAGCTACTTTAGCCCATATGAAGATCCGTATAAGGCCTTTGCAGCCTTCCTTCGCGTCCTAACCCACTTCGAAGCCTTCATAGCTTCAAGGCAGAAGTCTAAAACTTAGCATCCATGGATTCTTCTAATCGCAATGATACGAAAAGGAAAGGAAAAAAGAAAAGAATAAAAAGAAAAAAATAAAATAATATTTTTATCAAAGTCGGAAGTTAGCTGTGATATACTTGAATAGAGAAGAAAGGCTTAGACCCGATAGCCTTCTACTGCTTCTCCATAATATGGGCATCACGGGCCCCAAGAGAGCCTTAAGGGCTGAAGAAATCCCCATTCCCGAAAAATCCAAGATCGATGAGACCATCGAGGAGCTCGAGAAGTACGAAAGGGATGGATATGTTAAGGGTCTTCTTGGGGAAGATGGTTTCAAAAGGTACTATCTAACAGACCGAGGAATCATAAAGGTCTGCGCCTCCCTCAGCTAACTTACATCGTGAGGGTGTTGAGAATCCTTCTGCTTACTTGGGAGTACCCTCCTAGGATCGTAGGGGAACTGGCCTTCGCTGTCAGGGATCTTTCCGAAGGTCTCAGAAAGCTAGGTGTCGAGACCATTGTCGTAACCCTTGCGGATTCTCCTGTAGCATTGGGGGTTGAGGATAAGAGAATCGATGATTCTGGAATAGGGAGTCTACAGATCATCAGGGTAGGAAATCCTGTGGGAACCCATATCCATATTCTTACTTGGGTCATGACTCTGATGACGGAGTTTGAGAGGGTCTCAGCCGATGTTTACTATAGGCTTAAGGGAAACATAGACCTTGTGGATGCCCATGAATGGCTCTGCGTCACAGCAGCCCTGAACCTCAAGAATTCCCTGAACCTTCCCTTCGTTTTTTCGATCCATAGCACGGAGATCCAGAGAAGCCGGGGGGCAAAGGGGCCTTTAAGCCAAGCCATAAGATCCATAGAGGCAATAGGGTTGCGGGAAGCCTCTAGGGTGATCGTAGGAAGCCAAGAAAAGAAAACCCACCTAATCTCTGATTATGGGGTTCCACAAGAGAAGATCGATATTGCTGATGCCTTCAGGGCTGAGGAGGTCTTCAGAATCTATGCCTCGGTCGCCAGGAACATGAAGGGATTAGACGTTCTAAGAAGCCGGTAAAGAGGCTTATGAATATGGCATCCTTTCCCCATGTCCTTATGCTTTCTTGGGAGTTTCCCCCTAGGATTATCGGAGGCATATCCTCCCATGTATACAACCTATCCCTCCAACTTACGAGGCTTGGAGTCGCGGTTCATGTGGTCACATGCGCCTTCCCAGGGGCTCCTGATAGGGAAGAAATCCACGGAATCGCTGTATACAGAACCGATCCCTACGCCCTACCAGCCCCAGACTTTCCATCCTGGGTATACGAAATGAACTTAGGGCTTCAGAGGCTTGGGGCTGAGATTCTAAGGCATATGCCTAGGGAAAGGTCCATCATCCATGCCCACGACTGGCTGACGGCCAAGGCAGCCATAGGACTTAAGCACCTCCATAGGATCCCCCTTTTGTCTACAATCCATTCCACGGAGTATGGAAGGCAAAGGGGCTCCCTTTCCTCCGACTGCAACAGAATGATCCATGAAACGGAGTACTGGCTTTCCTTCGAATCTTGGAGGATCATTTGCTGCAGCCATTATATGGCTGAGGAAGTCCGTCACCTCTTTGGCGTTCCGGAGGACAAGCTCAATATTATCCCCAATGGAGTTAACCCTGAGGAGTTTTCTGAGCCCTTTGAAGCCGAATCTTTTAGGAGACAATTCGCAAGGCCCGAGGAAGCCCTAGTCCTCTATGTCGGACGCCTTGTCTACGAGAAGGGATGCAAGATCCTGATGGAGGCAATCCCAAGAATCCTAAGCCAACTGGAAGCGAAATTCGTATTCGTAGGGGATGGATATATGCGAGAAATTCTCGAGGAAGAGGCGAAAAGGCTAAAGCTTTATGATAGGGTCTTCTTCACGGGCTTTTTGCAAGGCTCGGCATTAAGGCGCCTTTACAGGGTTGCCGATATCTGCGTCATCCCGAGTCTCTACGAACCCTTCGGGATAACAGCCCTTGAAGCCATGGCTGCTAAATGCCTTGTGATAGCTTCGGCTACGGGAGGCCTTGCGGAAATCGTAGAGGATGGAAGGACGGGCATAACGGTTCCACCGGGAGATCCTGAAGCCCTAGCCAAAGGCATAACAAAGGCTTTAAGGGATGCTGGGCGATACGAAGAGCTTAGAAACAATGCCCTTAGGAAGGTCCTCTATGAGTACGATTGGAGGAAAATTGCAAAGGAGACCCTCGATGTTTATTTAAGGGTTATCGAGGAGAGGCGAAGGGTTCCATGGTAGCTTAGATCCTTAGGCCTCCGAATGCCTAGATCCTTTGAACGGTTTGTCGGATATAGCTTCCGCAAGGAATGCATAAATGGGGATAGACCTTCGTCGCCGAAAGATGGCATCCAGGCTCGATTTTCACATCATCCCCTATGACGGAAAGGTTCTCAAGGACCGTAGGTTTCGAAGCTTCTGACCCTACGGTGACATGGCGGCCTACTATGCTTCTTCGGATCTCCGAAGCCTCCCCAATGGTTACCCTGTCCATAATGGCGGAGCCTTCGATGCGAACTTTGGAACCGATCTTCGTAAAGTTATCGATGCAGGAATCTCTTATGTAGGCTCCTTCCTCGATTTGGCAATGTCTTCCAATTAAAACGGAGCCTTCTAGGGTAATCGATCCTCTTTTCATCATCTCAAGGATTCGTTCCCTACGCCTTATGGATTCGGGGCTTTCGCCCTGAACCCATACGGTCGCATCCTCGGAAACCCGTCCTCCGAAGTCCTTTAGACATCCGAGGCGACCTTTCAAGATATCTTTCATAGCCTCCAAATATCTCTCGGGAGTCCCAACATCATACCAGCTCTCAATAAGGTTATAGCCGTACACTTCCCTACCTGTTTCGATTAGATAAGGGATGAGATCGAGGCCGAAGTCCAGTCGTCCAAGCCTTTCCACAAGCCTTTGAAGACCCTCTTCCCGAAGGATCTCTCTCATCTCCGGATTAAGCAAATAGATGCCCGTATTGGCTAAGTTTGACGGGGTCTCCTCCCTTCTAGGTTTCTCTACGAATCGAAGGATGCGCATATCTTCGTCTATCTGGGCGATTCCATAGTCCGATACATCTTGGATGGCCTTCAGCCCTATGGTCATGAGGCCTCCCTTTCGCCTATGGAAGTCTATGAAAGCCCTGAGGTTTAAGTCGAAAATGTTGTCTCCTTGGACGACGAGGACGGGATCCGAAACATCGTAATAATCGAGGTTTATCCTGACTGAGTCAGCGCTTCCCAGGTCAGTAACGTTCGGCTGGTATTTAATATGGATCCTAGGCGATAGCCCATATCTGGCGGAGAATCCAATGCCCTCCTTGAAGTAGTCATGGAGGCTCTTGTAGTTCGTATAGCCCTTTACGCCAAGAATGAAGTTCTTGACCCCCTGCCTTGCAAGGCATAGGAGAGATATCTCAAGAATGGAACGATTAGCGAGCCTAACACAGGCCTTCGAAACCTCGGCCGTCAAGGGCAATAGCCTCTTGGCCAAGCCTCCTATAGGTATGATGACCCAAAGGTTCCTTGGTTCATAGTCTCCCAAAGGTTGGCACTCCTAGGACTAATGAGTCCTTTGGACGAAATCCTTTCTCTTCTCTTTTCCTTTTTCCTTTTTTATATACAGCGGAGCCTTTTTTAAATGCCATGAAGGTCCTCCTAGACATCTTGACGCCCAAGCAATGCCTCTTCTTCGGAAGGCTGAAGGAAAGGCTAGAGAAAGGGGGAGATGAGGTCCTCCTTACTGCCAGGGAGCAACGAGAAGTTTTAGGACTGCTAAGGCTCATGGGAATGGAAGCCAAAATCGTGGGAAGGTATGGGGGTGGAACCCTAAGGGGAAAGTTGGAGGCGAGTGCCGAGAGGATCCTCGGGCTCATACCAATTGTTGAAAGATGGAAGCCGGATGCCATAGTTTCCTTCACCTCCCCCGATGCCGCAAGGGTTGCCTTCGGGCTTGGCATCCCCCATATTTGCGTCAATGATTCCCCCCACGCCGAGGGCGCCCTAAGGCTTGTCCTTTCCATCAGTAGCCTGCTATTCACGCCGAAGATTCTCCCTAAACGCCTCTACACAAGGTTTGGCATCGATGCCCATCGCATAATTCAGTATAGCGCCCTCGATCCTAAGGCTTGGCTGAAGGACTTTAAGCCAAACCCACATATTTTGCGAAGTCTCGGAATCGATGAAGGAAAGCCCATCATTACGATCCGTCCCGAGGAAAGCTTTGCATCCTATCTCCTTGGCAGAGTTGGCGATAGGACCCAGGCCCATCGCTTAATAGAAGCGCTCTTGGAAAGCCGTATCCAAGCCCAGCTCATCGTTATTCCTAGGTATGAAGAGCATCTTGAAAGCCTTCGGAGGACTTACGGAGATCGCGTCTTCGTGTGCGAATCCGTAATAGATGGCGCAAGCCTTCTTTTTCACTCAACTATATTCCTAGGTGCTGGAGGGACCATGACCGCAGAGGCCGCCCTCCTTGGAACCCCAACGGTTTCATGCTATCCCGGTGAGCCCTACTTAGTTGAGCGCTACCTTGTCAGGCAAGGACTTGTTAAGCGAGCAAAGACCATCGATGAGGCGGTTTCTTACGTTAGGCGGGTCCTTCGAAGACCAGAAGATTTCAAAGAAAGGCATAGAGAAAGGGCTAGGGCAATCCTCGATGCCATGGAAGATCCCGTTGAAGTAATATCAGGAAGCCTAAGGAAGGAGATTCCTAAGAAAGGCTAGGAAAAGGAAGGCACCAATGCCTATGGAAGCCCGTAAGCCTTATCTTCTTAAACCTCTGGGGAAGGGTTATGGGTCTTCCTAAGGCTTCTGTTCTTCCCCTTTTTATAGCCTTCAGGGCCTCCGAAACGGTGGGAGAATCGCATTCTAGGATCGTGTAGGAGTATCCGATGGTTTCCGGTATGTGGGAATCGCTCCCTCCCGTGACTGGAAGGGCCAGGGACTTTGCAAGCCTTCTTGCTAGGAAGGTAGAGATTCTGAAAAAGGGGGTTCCAGAGTTGAAGACCTCGATGGCATCGAAGCCTGCATCCCTTATACCCCTTCGACCTCTAATTCCCAATATCGATGTATAGGGATGCGCCAAAACGGCTATTCCACCTAGCCCATGAATCACCTCGACTGCCTCCCTAGCCTTCTGAGGCTTCCCTAGGCTTTCCCCGATTCCCAATGCGAGGATATGAGCCTCCCTCGTGCGGACTTCCATACCTGGTATGACCAAGAGTCCTTGAAGATCCTCATCTTCTAGGCATGGCGGTACATCATGATCCGTCAGGGCTATTCCATCGATCCCAATAGCCTTGGCTACAGCAATAGCTTCCGATAGCTTCGTTATGGCATCTTGAGATCTTGTCGTGTGAACGTGGAGGTCAACTTTTATCCTCATCGTTCGCACCTTGATAATCAACATTGCCTTTTGATTTTTGAGTCTAAGACTGAGCTTGATCTTTAGCTTAGCCTAAGCTATAGCTAAACCTAAACCCTATGAAAGATAAAAACTCCTCTTCGAAAGGAAGGCTCGGACTCCTTTATAGACAACCTCTTTAGTTATGAGAGACCTATAGTGTATCCAATAGTGGCTTTATACTTTATTTCGAGCTTTAACTTGAGCCTCATCAATCCTCTATGTCTATCCTAGTATTCGGCTATTCAAGAGCTATGCTCTTTGGTATGTTTTTCTCATTTTATTTCACTCTTAATCTGGATGTTTGTTAGTGAAGAGGCTTAAGCTTATAGTAAAGCTTAAGCCTTTCAAGGCTTTACCGAGGCCCCATCCTTTTCTTTATTAAATTATCTAATAAGTTAAGGGGATCTATCGATTACTAGAATTTCAATTGCGAAATTCTCATTAAATAGAAAATAAAATCCAAAGATAGGATTGATAGCGATGTTCTGAGGCTTTGATGGAAATTATTCGGACAATTTTTGCCTTATAATTAAAACTTAAGCAACTTGACTGGCTTTCCTATAATGTGCCAAAAACTCTGAAACACTTCTATCCTCCTTTACGATCTTATAAATCCTTGCTGTTTTTTCTATCCATTTTTCTATTAATAACTTACCTTTCCATTCTGATGCCTTTCTTGGATCGCCTACATAGCCTTCTAATGCATAACTAATCCAATCAGCGTTTGTTTCGATCCCCTCCTTTTCCAAGGATGTTCCTGTCCTTGCCTTTCCTTCCAAGTAGCTTAATCGGGTGACTTCTGGATTCAGATACAGCATGAAGCTTGTCTCTATTTCACAGGCGTGCTCTACAGGACTTGTTTCCCTCACTTTTTCGATTTCATCCCGAATGAGGGACCAAGGCTCAGTAACGGAGTATATGGCGATGTCAAGACCCTTATCAAGGACATCTCGCATAAGAAGCCTCAGAATTCTTCTATTACCGCCATGACCATTTAAGATAATCAGTTTTTTAAAGCCATTTCTCGATATCTCGGAGCATATTTCCTCGATAAGCCTCAATAAAGTTACCGCCGATATGGAGATGGTTCCTGGAAAGTGCTTATTCTCTGGTGCATAGCAATACGCAAGGGGAGGTAATACAAGGGCTTCCTCAAGCTCTGAGGCTTTTAGAGCCACTTCGTATATAATCGTCGTATCCGTTCCCAAGGGTAGATGCGGACCATGGACTTCTATGCTTCCTAAAGGCAAAACAACTGGCAAGTTTTTATCCAAGGAATTTATTTCCCTAGAGGTTACTCCATCCCACTTAACCATGAAGAACGCCAAAATGGAAATTCAAAGCCGGAAATAAAAACATGCGCCACTACATAAATTCGTAAAGCTTCATAAAGCAAAATTGCTTTAGCTATTTTTCACCTCTCATCATGTCGAATCTTTTTGGCGCTCTAATTCCCGCCTTTCATAGACCGAAAAACTATGTATTTATTCATCCTTATCCATTTTTAGCGAAATGAAGGCTTGAAGGACGCTAGGGAAGTTATGAAGAAAGGGGGTTTGGCTACATGAAGTGGGTCATCACAGCAGCATGGCCCTACGTTAACACGATTCCTCATCTCGGAACTTTCCTCCAACTCCTTACTGGTGATGTTTTCGCCCGCTATCGTAGGCTCAAAGGCGATGAAGTTCTATACGTTTCTGGATCTGATGCCCATGGAACACCGATTTTAGTCGCCGCTGAGAAAGAGAACTTAACCCCCGAGGAAATCGCCTTTAAATATCATAACGAATGCTTGAGGCTTTTGAAAGATTGGAGGATTCAATTCGACAACTATACGATTACCCATAACCCAACTCATTTTAAATTTTGTCAGGAATTCTATCGTCGCCTTTACGAGAAGGGCTATATTTACGCGGAAAAGAGTCTTCAAACCTACTGTGAGCGAGAAGGCCGCTTTCTTCCAGATCGGTTCGTCGAGGGGACCTGTCCCTACTGCGGATCCCCAGGAGCCAGGGGTGATCAATGCACAAACCCTGCCTGTGAGAGGCTCTTAACGCCTACGGAACTCATAAATCCCTACTGCGTAACCTGCAAAAGCATACCAGTGTTAAAGGAAACGGTCCATTGGTATTTCGATCTTCCAAGGTTTGCGGAAAGGCTTAGGGAATTCCTGAAAGCAAACAAGTACTCGACAGAATCAGCCAAGGAATTCTGTTTCAAGATTTTGGATGAAGGCTTAAAGCCCAGACCTGTGACGCGGGACTTAAAATGGGGAATCCCGGCCGAACCAGCCTTTGAGGGAGCAAGGGACAAGGTCCTATATGTCTGGGCAGAAGCTGTTTTAGGCTATATAAGCGCAACAGTCGAATGGGCCGAAAAACGGGGAAATCCTGAAGCCTGGAAGGACTTCTGGTTCGATCCTGAGACACGAACTGTCTTTTGTATAGGCAAGGATAACACGATTTTCCATCTTATCATTTTTCCAGCCCTGCTTATGGCATCCGAGGAACCTTATGTCCTCCCCTACGCTGTAACAGTTACGGAATTTATAATGTATGAGAATCAGCCCTTCTCAAAATCGAAAGGCATCGGAATCTGGGCTGATGAGGCCCTTAAGCTTGCTCCCGCAGACTATTGGCGCTTTATTCTCATCATGAACAGACCAGAAACGAGGGATACAAACTTCACATGGGAGGACTTTGCGGAACGCGTAAATGGGGAACTGAACGATAACCTTGGGAACTTCATCCACAGGACCCTTACCTTCATCCATCGATACTTTGATGGAAGGATTCCCCAATTGGCTTCCCTAGCTACTGAGGACAAGGAAATCCTAGATGCCATAATCTACACAGCCCATTTGGAAGAGGAGCTTCTCGATAGTTTTAGGTTCAAAGATGCCCTTGAAGCTGTCCTATCCCTCAGTAGGAAAGGAAATGCTTACCTATCCCTAAGGGAGCCATGGCACCTTGTGAAGGCTGATAGGGCTGCCGCGGCTACGGTCCTTCATATCTCATCCCAGATTGTCAAGGCTTTGGCCGTTCTTATAGCGCCTTTTATGCCAGAAACGTCCGATAAAATTTGGAAAACCCTTGGTCTTCCCGGGAACGTATACGATGCTGGTTTTAGTGCAGCCTACGATTTTTCCCTTCCAGTCGGTCAGGCGATACAAAATCCAATTCCTCTCTTTAGAAAGGTAGATGCCAAAGAGCTTTCCGAACGCCTTAAGATTATTCGATCGCGGCAAGCTTAAGGCACAAAAAATTATTCTAGGGCTTATGCCATCGATTGTATACGTTTAGAGCATTTTTAGTTTTCTATGAAATGAATCGACTCCATCGTGTCGCAAGCTCATCCCGCAAGGGCCTATAAACCTTCTCATAGAAGGACTTCTGGGACAAAAGCGTATCCCTATCGAATTGTTGGAGCAATTCGATGGCTTCTTCCCAAACTCTTCTAAAGGCTCCTCCAAAGCGAGCTGCGATCTGTGCATCGAAATCCTCAACCGTCTGGGGCCTTCCTCCGATTGCGAAATAAGTGCGTCCTCCTATGACCATTTTGTAGGCAGCCTCATCGCCTAAGTAGTAGAGGTCCGGGGCCTCTGTGATGGGCTTTTCCCTAATGGATTCGAGACTTCTTCTAGGCGGAGGGGATCCCTTAAAGCCCTTTTTTGCCGCTGCGTAGAAAATAGCCCTGTTTAACCCCCAGCTCAAGGCGAGATCAGGTGGTAAACCTAAAACGAAAGCCCTGGCTGCTTGAAGCACTGCCATTACTTGAAAGCGACCGATAACCAAGAAGAACTTCGCTTCCCTTTTTCTTTTGCGAATTGCGTAATAAATCTTGGAAGGCTAGCATCTAAGGTGAGATTTTTGATGCCTGCTCTCCGCGCATCCCCCAATTCGTCTTCGGGATGTCATGGATTATTATATTCAGATGCTCAGCCTTTATACCAATATCTTCGAAAGCCTTCGATATACCCTTTATGAGTTTCTCCTTCTGCTCTTCCGTCCTTCCAGCCCACATTTCGATTATGACTACGGGCATATCCCTTCACCTTCGATATTAATCTCGTATCATCGCCTATTAAAATTTGGGTCATTCTATTGTTGGATGATGCCCGATAATTAGCCTTGGTTTTCTACACTTTTTTCTTCAAATCCAAGAAAAAAGACGGCTTAAAACTGGACCATAGATAACCTTAAGATCCTCGAGAATTTATGGAAGGGATAGAGCAGGCCGCCATAATCCTTCATCCGATCCGATAAGCTTAGGAAGGACCTTTACATCACCTTCCTTTGGTTTACCATTCCGAGCATCCGGGAATCGTTAAACCAACTCTGAGGATAGGAGCTATGCTAAGTTCTCGAAGCCTAGACTTCTTGCGAAGCTCAGAGCCTCGGAATATTCCTCAGCTCTTAGAGGTCGCCTCAATTCGGCTCGTTCATAGGCCCTCCAATGGGGACGGTATTGATCCATTATGTTAACCCTTACCCATGGGCCGAGGTTTTTGGCAATCCATTCGATAATGGGCTTGGCACAGCAATCTAGATGTTCCGGTAGTAAGAGGATACGTATAATGAGTTCCCCGGACTTCAGGGCTAGAAGGTGGTTTCTCTGACAGGCTTCGACATAACCGGGAGCTGAGGAAATGGCCTCGGCACAAAGGTTGCTTCCATACTTGTAATCCAGTAGGTAGACGTCTATGAAACCCGTCAAGAGACGGGCTGTTTCGGGACTGTAATAGCTATTGCTATTCCAAACCGTAGGAACGTTTGTTTCCACGTATCTAAAGGCTTCTATCCAAGCATGGAGCCAAGGCGTCGGGGAACCGCCAACCATATTGATGTTCCTGGCGCCAGACTTCCGTAAAGATTCAATCAATTGGGCAAGCTTTCTTGAAGTAAGGGAATCCCCCGCCTCGAATCTTTGCGATATAGTCCAGTTCTGGCAGTGGATACAGGTAAGGTTGCAACCTATGCTGAAAATCGTTCCACTTGGGACGAGCTCAGGCTCCTCCCCAAGATGGTGAAACGCCGAGGAAAGAAGGAAGGTAGCTCCGCATTGGCAAAAGCCCAATTCGTCCCTTTGGCGATTAACCATGCAACGCCTCTCACAAAAATGGCAACTCTGAAGGATTCTGTGGGCAATCTCAGCCTTCAGATCCAAGTAAGACCGACGGGGCTTAGGAAGATCCTCTAAGCCGAGCCTTCCAGAGTCCAAAAGCTCCTCCGTTTCGAAGTACTTCGCTGTAGCTTCCTCATGGAGGCTCCAAAGATCTTCGAGATCTTCGCTCCCATTAAAGGGAGCCTCTATTCGCTTTGCTATCATAAACTTGGCCCACTTTTTATCTTGAAAAACATCAAAGTACCTTCCCAAAGCCCTTCTTAGCTTAGGATCTTTCAATACCCTTAAGGCATCGGGGCGGGCCAAAAACCAAGTCATCCCAATCGATATAAGAGTAAGAAAAGCCTTTCAATAAGGTTTCTTCGATCTTTATTAGCCGTATATGATAATCGATTTTTTAGAAATCGTCTTCATCGATCGATGCATTGGAAGCCAAGGGAAGGATTCTAGGCGATTTATTATTATGTTACGTTATGTTATGCATAGCCGCTAAGAATTTGGATCTTGGAATGGAAGCGATTTAGGTCTCCTTTTATCCTTCAACAGGGAGTGGGTTAGTTACCGGCGGAGATGGCAAAACCCCGTGCGCTTAATGAACACCTACAACTCTTTATGATTAAGAGCGGTCCTTTTATATATCCTTCGATCCCAAAAGGGAAAGGTAATGGGCCAAGCAACCTTTCAGAGCCTTTCTTGGAGCCTTCCATGAGGCTAGGCGTCCTTGGATCTCATCCTCAGGAACCTTGAGGTCCATAAGCCTTCGAGGTATATCGATCGATATTATATCTCCATTCTTTACAGCGGCGATAGGGCCTCCTTCAGCAGCCTCTGGTGCCACATGTCCAACGCATAGTCCCCTTGATGCTCCCGAAAACCTTCCATCCGTGATGAGGGCTACTGATTCGCTTAATCCGCGCCCTACGATGGCCGAAGTAGGGCTGAGCATTTCCCTCATGCCAGGCCCCCCCTTCGGTCCCTCATACCTTATAACTACGGCATCGCCCTCCTCAATCTTTCCGTCTAAAATGGCCTTCATGGCATCTTCCTCGCAATCGAAGACCTTCGCCGGGCCTTCATAGACTTTCATCTTTTCCGGAACGCCAGCTGCCTTTACCAAGGATCCTTTAGGGGCAAGGGTGCCCTTGAGAACAGCCATTCCCCCTTGGGGATGAAGGGGCTTTGTCAACGGGCGAATCACTTCATGGTTTAGAACCCTTGCATCCGCGATATTCTCCCCAACAGTCTTGCCAGTAACGGTTAAGGTATCCAAGTGGAGGAGACCCGTGAGTTCCTTCATAACCGCAGGAACGCCTCCAGCCCTGTCGAGATCCTCCATATCGTATTTCCCTCCAACCCCTATGAGGTCGCACAGATGGGGTACTCTCCGGCTAATCTCATCGAAGAGCTCTATGGGAAGGTCGATATCCAGCTCCTTGGCTATGGCTGGTAAATGAAGGGCTGTGTTCGTGGATCCTCCCAAGGCAAGGTCTACGGATATCGCATTTTCGAAGGCTTCGAAGGTCATGATGTCTGATGGCTTCAAATTTCTTTCGACAAGGCGAACTATTTCCTTTCCGGCTTTTCGGACAACCATAACCCTCCTTGCCTCAGGGGCTGGGATCGTGGCTGTTCCTGGAAGGGCCATTCCTAGGGCTTCGGAAAGGCATGCCATCGTATTGGCAGTGAAGATGCCATTGCAGGAGCCACATGTAGGAAAGGCGCTATCTTCAAGGGCTTTAAGCTCTTCAGGGCTAAGGAAACCTCGACTTGCTTTCCCTACGCCTTCCGTTACATTAGATATGCCTACCTTCATTCCTCCATAGCTTCCTGAAAGCATAGGACCCCCTGTTACTACAATAGAGGGTATGTCCAAACGTGCAGCAGCCATGAGCATTCCGGGCGTAATCTTATCGCAGTTCGTGAGGAGGAGGAGGCCATCGAACTGGTGGGCTTGAGCCATGATTTCAACAGAATCCGCTATAACTTCCCTTGAAGGAAGGGAGTAGCGCATGCCCTCATGGCCCATGGCTATTCCATCGCAGACGGCGATAGTGTTAAACTCGAAGGGCACGCCTCCTGCCTCCCGAATGCCTTCCTTTGCCGCTTCCCCTAGAGCTTTTAGGTGCATATGTCCAGGGACGACGTTTGTATAGCTATTGGCAATCCCTATGAAGGGCTTCTCCATATCCTCGTCCGATATGCCAAGGGCCTTCAGTAGGCCCCTGTGGGAAGCCCTCTCTATGCCCCTTTTTATCTTATCGCTCCTCAAGATCCTCACAATGGTTTTTCTCAGAACCGTTCCTTAAAGACCTTGTGGCTTCTAAAAAGGAGCCTTAAAGCGAAGGTTCGAAAAGAAAACATCAAACTGCTTTTATTAGCCTTTACTATGTAAATTTTTTCATGTTGGATGTTTGGAAGGTTCGAGAAGATTTTCCGATTTTAAAGTCGGGTGTCGTTTATCTTGACAATGCGGCTAGTAGCCTAACACCTGAGCCAGTTCTTAAAAAAATGATGGAGTTCTACCACGAGTATAGGGCTAATGTCGAGAGGGGCGTCCATAGGCTTTCCCAGAGGGCAAGTCAAGAATTTGAGGATGCGCATCGAAAGGTCGCAGACTTCATCCATGCAAAGTCTGAGGTGGAGGTCGTCATGACGAGAAACACCACCGAAGGGATAAACCTTGTTGCCAATGGAATCGCATGGCGTAAAGGCGATAGGGTTCTGACGACTCTTCTTGAACATCACTCCAACTTCATCGTCTGGCTAAGGCTGAAGAGGCGTTTCGGTGTCGAAGTCGATGTCGTAAGACCTTCGAAGGAAGGGATCCTCGATCCAAAGGCTTTCGAGGAAGTTATAACCGATCGAACGAGGCTTGTTGCCATTACTCATGTTTCCAATGTCCTTGGCACCGTAACGCCCATCCAAGAGATAGCAAAAATTGCCCATCGCTACGGAGCCCTCCTTCTTGTGGACGGAGCCCAAAGCGTTCCCCATATGCCTATAGATGTCCAAAGGCTTGGATGTGATTTCCTAGCTTTTTCTGGACATAAGATGCTTGCTCCCACGGGTATTGGTTGTCTCTACATAAGGGATGAAATCCTTGAGGATATAGAGCCCCCCTCGATAGGAGGAGGTACGATCGAGGAGGTCACCCTTGAAGGCTATAAGCTCGCTCCAAGCCCTAGGAGGTTTGAGGCAGGGACTCCGGCCATAGCGGAAGCCATAGGGCTTGGCGCCTCCATAGATTATCTTCAAAACCTAGGGATGAAATCCATAGCTGAGCATGAGAAGCGCATTGCCGAGGCTATCCATCGGGGGCTTTCTTCCATCAAGGGTGTGAGGGTCTTCGGACCTGAGGATTGGAGGCTAAGGACTGGCATCGTTTCTTTCTGCGTTGGAAATATGAACCCCCATGATGTAGCCTTGACCCTAGATGTTTCGAAGGGGATCATGGTAAGGTCCGGGTTTCACTGCGCCATGCCCCTACACATGGAGGTTTTAGGAGAAAGGCAGGGTTCTGTGAGGGCTTCCACATATCTGTACAATACCGAGGAGGAAGCAGAAATGTTCATATCCGCTGTTGAAGAAGTTGCGAAGACCTTCATTTAAAGGCAAAGGTGGCTTCGAAAACTTTCCTTTTACGGAGATTCCATGTACAATCCCAATCCCAATAATTTCAAAAAATCGTTTTAAGCGATCATATTCACGTATATGAATCGATGGTATGTCCATGATCCATGAGCTTAACGAGGTTTATAGCCTCCTTCCAGGGTTCGACTGTTGCCTTTGCAACAATCCTTCATGCCGAGCCATGGCTAGGAGAATCATCATGGGCTTAGGAAGACCAGAAGATTGCTTGGTCCTAAAAAATAATAGCGAAAGGCTTCAACGCCTGAGGTCGATCTTCAAGGAAGACTCTATGGAAGTTTACTCAGGTGCAAGGACCCTTCCCAAGGAGACTTGTTTAACCTTCATTCGTCCTTGCATCTCAGAAATGGGAAAGGTTATGGCTGAAACGAGGCTTGCTAGTAGTACAAACCCGATCCTCGGATCTTACGATCCAATAATGCTTTGCCTAGCTCTAGAGCTTTCAGAGCCTTTCGAAGATTTTAGATGCTCACCTAGCCTCGGCGTTGCAAGGCTAGGTATGGGCGAAAGGACCATCATGGTCTTTAAAGATGGTAGGGTTAACATACGTGGAGCTAAAGACGAGGAAGAAGTCTTAGAAACCTTGTCTCTTGTCTCTAGGATCCTGTGGGGTGCCCTAATCTGCCCCCAGTGTGGAAATGCTGGCTTCGATTGCGTTTCTGGAGCCTGTGAAGAATGCCAAAGGGATGGTTGTTCTATATTAGAACAAGGGCCGCAAGATCCAAGATTAGGAGGGCGCAAGGTCATAGGAAGGGGGGATACAAGGAAGCCTCTGGTTGAAGCCATGGGAAAGCTTCGGATGCAGCCATATTTTGAAAAGGGATTAAAACATTTTGAGGAGGAAGTGGGGCTACTCGTTGGGCTTGGGAATCGATTGCTCGAAGGAAATATTGGAGAGGGTGAATATAGGGCTATAGTCGATTTGAAGGTTGAGAGCCTTAAATTTGAGAAGCTTGGTATGAAGATAATGGTAGAGGCTTCGGAATTAGAGGATGCCCGGGTAGGGCTCTTCATCGTGGGGATCGCCCTCAACACTTCCAGGATAGCTGAAGGGCTTGGGGATATATTAAAAGCAGAGAAGCTTTCTGAAAGGGATAGGAAGCTTCTGAAGGAAGCCCTAAGGATAGCCGAGGAGGGTTATCGAAGCCTAAGCTCAGGGGATAGGAACCTAGGCCTTAAGGTCTTCGAAGTTTACAGGGAATTTAGGAAATCATGGCTCGAGGTGTACGATAAGCTATCCAAGGATCATACAAGTTTCGACGATATTAGGTATTTTTTGGCTTTCGGAAGGCTTGCGGCTAGCGGTTTCTTCATGGCTAGGCTTTCTGTTGGGAAATCCTTATGAAAAACTTCAAGTACATTAATGTACCTATTTGATAGGAAAAAGATTTATGTACTCAATAAAGAGCTTAAACTATCCTATAGGATAGCCAAGGTTCGTGGGAAACTATGGAAGCAGAAAATCCTTGCTTAGACTTTGTGAAGGATAGGCGCATCGTCTCCATTGAGGAGCTTAAAGGCCATGAAGATATCGAACCCGCGTATCTTGATGCCCTTACAGCTGAGATAGAGGCAGATGGGATCCTTAAGAAGCCCATCGTTGCAGATGAGCGAACCGGCGTCATCCTCGATGGGCATCATAGGGTTGCAGCCCTAAGGAGGCTTGGATGCTCCAAGGTTCCTGTTTGCTTTGTCGACTATAATTCTCCGAAAATCATTGTATTGCCTGGAAGGGCTGGCGAAGCGATGAGCAAGGATATTGTACTCAGGGCTGGCCTTTCAGGAGCCACCCTTCCACCGAAAAGCTCGAGGCATATGATTAGACTTTCCAAGGAGATGAGGCACATCTCATATATTCAAAAGGAAGTAAATATTCCCCTCCGATACCTAAAGTAGCCTTGAAAAGATGAATCTGGATAAGAAGGGCGAAGGGTTTTACCTAAATGGGTTGAAAAAATAAAAATGGGAAAAGTTTTTAGGCTTTCTAGGAAAAAGTAAAAAGGCTACTTTTCCCTTTATTATCTAGAAAATGGTGGGACTCTATGCGTGTCAGGACCATCATGTTCCTCATCAACACGGTCCTCTTATGGGGATTGATCCTTTATCTTTGGTTTTCATATCTACCCCTTTTTTTAGATACATCGGTATATGAGGCTATGCGTTCCATCGTAACAATCGTGTCAATTTGCCTAGCCGCTGCCTATGTCACTTCATCCCTAGTAATCCTAGGGAAAGTTTAGCTTAACGATGCGTATTTTTTAAAATCTAATCATTTAATCCATAGGAAAGTGAGGCTTCGTCGTTGTCGAAAAAGCCCGATAAAAAAATAGAACTATTCCTAGCCTCTCATAGCCCTACAAGCGATGCGGTGAAATCTATTCTTAAGGCTGTACTTGAGAGGGAGGGATGGGCCTACTCTGAGGTTGTCCTAGAAAGGGATGTTATCAAAGAGCCCGAAGCAATCCTCGATTTAATCCCTGTAAAGTTACTAGATCTCCCCATTTTGAAGATGGGGCGTTTCCTTATCCGAGGAAAAAGCCTTCTCGACCAAGACTTCTTAACGATGAACATTAAAAGCTTTCTAAGCCAAGGAGGCGAGGATAAAGGATCCCTTCCAATAGAAAAAGCTTGAGCTTTGATTAGGTTAGAATCGGTATCCCATAAAAGATGGAGCGGAAAGGATTGGGCGTACCCTTGGCTTCCATCATAAAGAGGAAGGTCATCAGCCTTTCCGATCTAGCTGGAAAGAAGATAGCCATCGATGCCAATGCTGAGCTTCACCAATTCTTAGCTCTCATAAGGTTACCTAATGGCTCTCTCCTTACTGATTCTTATGGAAACCCCACTTCCCATCTCGTTGGGCTTGCCTTCAGGACCACGAGACTCATCTTTGAATATGGCATAAAACCCATATTCGTCTTTGATGGGGCGCCTCCAGCACTGAAGGAGGAGGTCCTAGCAAAGAGGCGAACTTTAAGGGAAAGGGCCATGAAGGAAATGGAAGAAGCCCTTGCGGTAGGCGATTTTGCGAAAGCCTTTTCGAAGGCTGTGGTTACTGGAAGGCTTACGAAGGGTATGATCGAAGATTCCAAGCGTCTTCTAAAACTCCTAGGCATACCCTACGTTCAAGCCCTTGGAGAGGCTGAAGCCCAGGCAGCCCATATGACGATGAGGGGAGATGCCTGGACGACTGGTAGTAAAGATTATGATTCCCTTCTCTTCGGTACCCCTAGGCTCGTTAGATACATAACATTTACTGGAAGGGAGTTCCTTCCAAGTCTAGGAAACTTTCGACCATTGAAGCCTGAGCTCATAGAGCTAAAGACAATGCTTAATGACTTGGGCATCTCCCATGAGCAGCTCATAGACCTAGCGATCCTTATCGGAACGGATTTCAACAGGGGAGTGAAGGGCATAGGGGTGAAAAGTGCCCTTAAGCTCATCAAGGCTTATGGAAGGCTTGAGAACCTTCCTAAGGAAATCTCAGTTCCGAAGGATTATGAGGAGGTAAGGAACCTCTTTCTCCATCCGGCGGTATCGGAAAGCTATGATACCAATTTTTCCTCCTTGGATGAAGAGGGACTTCTAAGCTTTCTCTGTGAAGAGAAGAATTTCCGTCGCGATAGAGTGGAGGAGCTCATACGACGGATGGAGGCTGCAGCCAAACGATGGAATAAATGCCTAGACCTTGATAGGTGGATGTAAAAAGGCTCAGTAAGAGTAAAGGCTAAAAATGGAATTTGAACTTTATCGGAAGCTTAAGGTGCCTGGAGCGCCCTCAGGCGTTTGATTATGTTCGGATGGGTCGAGAAAATCTCTGCTAGCCTATCAGCCCAGGTCAACTTCTGGCTCAAAATCCTTTCTACCATCTGCTGATCGCTGACACCATATTGGAGCCTTGCCGAATCTGAGAGAGCCGTTTCTGGATCGGATATAAATAGGGTCCTGAAACTACTAGCATTGCCAAAGTCTTGCTTCCTCATGCCACTCGTCGTGGCTACTATCTTGGCTAGGGCTTCAGACAGTTTTCTTCGACCATCGGGAACTATGCTTACGCTATGACTATCGGCATAGTACTCCCTAAGGCGGCTCAGATGGAGGGAGAAGAGGGTAAGGACGAAGTAAAGGACCATGGAAAGCCCTCCGATAAGGACTGCCAGCCCTCCATTACCTTGCCTAGAGTCCCTTGACCTGTATGCCGATGAGTAGTAGGCAGACATCATAAGGCTGTAGCCGATGTAATAGAATATCGCCGGAAGGACTGATACGAACATCATGATCTGGACATCCCTGTGCTTCAAATGACCAATCTCATGTCCCAATACGGCTTCGATCTCCTCCTCCTCTAGTTTATTCATGAGGCCAGTAGTTACGGCAACCCTCTTTCCAGCTATAGGTGAGCCATAGGCGAAAGCGTTGGGTATGGGAATTCTTGCCAACATTACTTTTGGCTTCTCTATGCCACTCGCATTTGATAGCCTTTCAACCGTTTTATGCAACCAGGGATCTTCGGTCTTGGGAACCTCCCTAACCCTATACATGGCATCGATGAGATAGGGCGCTATGAGCCATTGGACGATGTTTATGGCGACGACCATGAAAGGAAGATATAGAAAACTGACGCCGGCAAGGTCTAGGAGGAAGGCGAAGAAGGCTGTCGATATGCCTATGATCAAGGCTAAGGTTCCGATCATAGATAATCTTAGCTTTACGAGGTTCATAAGTTTCCCTCCCTATATCTAAAGGGAGGAGATGATAGGGATCTTATAAAGTTTAATAACCGATTAGGCGCGCCCATCTAGGCATTTTTTACCATACTTCTTAAAAGATAGAAGATAGTTATCTTTAAAAGCCATGAAGGAAAATGAGAGAACCTTGTCGAAAAGAAAAGGAGGGGAGAGAACGAATGCCCTTTGGGAAGAAAAAGAGGGAGGAACCGATGAAGGAAACATCCTACGAAATTTTTGGTGGTGCCCTCATCAAAAAGACCCCTTCAGGATATGAGGTCACTTGGCACAGTCCCATGCTCACAACGATCGTAGTAGATGAGGAACCAAGGATAGAAGGCGTACCTTATGTTAAGGAAGGCGATAATCTGAGAATTGAAGCACCTGAGTGTAAGCTCAGGGTCATCAGAGAAAATGAAAGAAGAAAGATCGTTTTCACACCTTTGTAAGAACCAGAGGACGATTTCTGTTTGTTTTGATTTTGAAATGGCATCAGCGTTTTCTGTTAGGTTGGTTATCGATTTTCCAGTTTCATTTTAGAGTAAACGGTCCTTTCTTTTTTCGAAGCTTTCAACCTTGAGGCTTATATCCAAAGCCTTCACGGAGTGGGTAAGGGATCCTAGGGACACGATGTCGACTCCTTCCTTGGCGTACTCTAGAACGTTGTCGGGGGTTATTCCTCCCGAGGCTTCCAAAAGAACTTTTGATCTTAAGCCCCTTTCCTCAAGGGCTTCTACAACCTTTCCAATATCTAACGGGGCCATATTATCTAGGAGGATAGCGTTGGTTCCAGCCTCGGCTGCCTCTATGGCCTCCGCTATGCTAGAGACTTCCACCTCGACCATCTTCGTGAAGCTTTTCGCCTCCTTAGCCTTTCTTAGGGCTTCCTTTAGGCCTCCTGATAGCGCCAAATGATTGTCCTTTATCAAAAGTGCATCGTCCAAATGAAGCCTATGGGGGTCTCCCCCTCCAAGAGCGATAGCTCTTTTGTCAAAGTATCTAAGGCCTGGGGCCGTCTTACGGGTCGCCGCAACCCTTGTCCTGTAGCCACAAGCCTTTATTTCATCTACGATGCGACGGGTAGCCGTGGCTATGCCACTCATTCGCATGAGGATGTTCAAGGCAGTCCTTTCGGCCATAAGGATCGATCGGGCTTCTCCAAAAATCTCCATGACTACTGTTCCAGCCTCTACTCGATCGCCATCCTTAAGGAGACATTTTGCCTCAAGACCTAAAAGCTCGAAGAGGATTTTCGCCTCCTCAAGACCAGCTATTATACCATCCTCCTTAACTATTATCCTTGCATGGGTTTTCAGTCCCTCCGGTATGAGAGCCTCGGTTGTTACGTCTCCTAAGCCTAGATCCTCTTCCAAGAAGGCCATCAAATGCTTTATCAAAAGGCCCTTGGGAAGAAGCAAGAAAAATCCTCCATACAATACTTTCCTTTCCTTTCTTTATATTCTCCGTATTGATAGGTATTTCTATCTTCACATTCTGAAACCATTTTTATAAGGCTGGAAAGGATGAGATGATGCCCGATAACCGTAGGATCGCCATACTTTTTTCAGGTGGAAAGGAAAGTTGCTATGCCCTTTGGTGGGCCTTCCATCAAGGCTTTGATATCTCGTGCCTAGTAACCTTCATTCCCAGAAGGATTGATGCCTGGCTTTTCCATTATCCAAATGTTTGCTGGGTAAGGCTTCAAGCCCAAGCCCTTGGAATTCCCCATGAAGCCTTTAGGGTTGAAGGAAGGGGGGAAGATGAGGAATTAAGAAGCCTAAAGAAGGCCCTCGAGGAGCTGAAGCTTGAAAAAGGAATCGGAGCCATCGTTTCTGGAGTCATTGAAAGCTCCTATCAGAAGCGTTGCTTCTATCGGGTCAGCTACCATATAGGGCTGAAAAGCCTTTCTCCTCTTTGGTTGAAGGAGCCAAGGTCTCTCCTTCGC